>JBBJME010000002.1:0-78287 GCA_037719765.1 Planctomycetaceae bacterium | reverse complement strand
CCCTCGCCGGGAATACTTGCGACTGTCATCCAGCCACCATGTTCTGAGACAATTCCATGTGAGATGGAAAGTCCCAGCCCTGTGCCCTGTCCCACCTCTCGCGTTGTGAAGAACGGTTCAAAGACGTGTGGCAGATCGGCGTCCGAAATTCCATCGCCGTTGTCTGTGACAGTGATTCGGACGCAGCGACCCGGCTGGCTGCCGGACAATTCCGGTGATCTGGCATCGCAACGCTGAACATCGATCCGGATCGCGGCGCCCGCATCTCTTGAAAGAAGTGCATTCATCAAAAGATTTGAGAACACTTGCTGCATCTGCGGGGCATCGATGTTGACGGTGATCCCTTCCGAGAGTCTTTCCGCTATTGAAACCTGGGCGTTCTTCTTCCTGATGATTGGCTCCAGCAGGCTGACGGTGAGGTCGATCACCGAATTCAGATCACAGAGCGTCTGTTTCGGAGTGGAGCGGCGTGCAAAATTCAGCAGTTGCTGAACGATACCGGTCATTCGCGTTGCCTCAGTCTGAATCGCCTTTGCGCTGCTGATGACGTCTTCGGCACCAAGATTCCCACCGGCAATCAGACCGGCACGCCCACTGACGACATTCAACGGGGTACCGAGTTCGTGAGCAACTCCGGACGCGAGTCGCCCGACGGTCTTGAGGCGATCGCCGTGTCGCAGTTGTTCGATCGCTTCGACGCGTTGTGCGGATTCACGTTGCACTGCCTGCTGGAATGTATCCAGTTTCTCACACATCTGATTCAGGGCCGTCGCCAATTGAGCAAGTTCATCTGAGCCGCCGACAATGACAGGCGTTCGGAGTTCCCCGCTGGCAACCTGCTGCGTCTTCTGGATCAGCGCCTGCAGCGGTTGGCCAATCAGACGCAGTCCCACGACAGCCACCACCAGAACTGCGGCTGCAATCAACGCCCCCATCAGAAGAATCGTGCGTGTGATTGTGTCGTGAGTGTACTGATCACGCGAGCAAGCGATTCGGACATTTGTAGGCACCCAGGCGACCGTCACCAAGTTCCACCGGATAATAAGAACAATACAACCCTGCTCCATCAGCTTCGCGAACAGGAACAGAAGTCAGACGACCCGCCGGAATACCAGCGAGCGCCTGTGGGGGTGCTGCGGGCCGGGTCGCGTTGTCTGCCGTATCATCGAGCCACACCCAGCGAATGCGCACCTGCTGTTCGTCACCCTCAATCCCAGCCACAAATTGCAGCATGCCACCGCGCCCGGCAGATCTCCACGCATCGCGAAGCATCGGTTCGACAGCCGTGACCAGACGACCGTGTCGTGCCGTCATTTCCACTTCAAAGAAGGCGACTTCACGCTGTACAGAAGCGTATCCGCTGACGCCCACGAGGCCGCAGGCGACAACCAGAAACAAGACGATGATTTTCAGAGTCAACTTCATAAGATCAGGGTCAAAGTGCCGAAATTCGCCCGACGCGCATGAGGAGAAGAAATGGCCGGTACTCCAGCACAGAATCCAGGACAGCGACAGCCGCAATTGTACGAACACCGAATCATGATGACTTCCCATGTCAGCAGATTTTTGTAGACTCCAGAAAACCAGGAGAAACCAGAATGCGATTGAACTGAATCCGAAATATGCCCGAACTTACGTGATGCGTGGCCGGGCCTATGCGGCGCTGGGCGACAACGACCATGCAAAAGCGGACCGCGACAAAGCACTGGAACTGGAGCCCGAAATCGAGTGATCACGACGCCCCGGCTGCAACAGGATCCAGGATTTTTCGTTTCCTCTGATTGTTGCGAGTTGCACCTCCGCCTTTCCCGGTTTAAGCCTCGCCCTCCCAAAAATTGACGTCGATTGCGATCTCAACGAAATCCGCGAATGCACCCAACAAAATTTCAGAGGAAAGATGACATGGTCTCAGAGGCGGAACCGCGGAATAATGTCCTCGTCGTCGATGTCGGTGGCACGAACGTCAAACTGAAGGCAGCAGCAGGCAACGGAGAGCGACGGACATTCTCCTCCGGACGCAGGCTCACTGCTCAGAAGGCTGTTGACGGAATTAAGCAGCTTGCTGGTGACTGGAAATATGACGCAGTCTCAATCGGCATCCCGGCTCCGGTGATTAACGGTCGAATTCTGCACGAACCTCACAACCTTGGCGGCGGCTGGGTCGGATTCGACTTTACCGCCGCTTTTGGCTGTCCCGTCAGGATCATTAACGATGCTGCGATGCAGGCATTGGGCAGTTATCACGGCGGATCCATGCTGTTCCTCGGACTTGGAACGGGGCTTGGATCGTCAATGATTGTGGATGGCGTTGCGGTGCCGATGGAACTGGCACACCTGCCATACAAGAAGAAGACGTTCGAAGAGTACGTCGGTCTCGCCGGTTTGGAACGTCTCGGCAAGAAGAAGTGGAGGCTGGCAGTCTTTGACGTCGTAAAGCGACTGCGTGCAGCGCTTGAACCCGACTACGTGGTCATTGGCGGCGGCAACGCCAGCCTTCTTGAGAAACTTCCGGACGGCATAGAAACCTGTCCCAACGATAACGCTTTTGTTGGCGGTTTTCGTCTGTGGGAAGATGGGAAATTGGCGGCGGGCTGACGAGGAACCCCGGGACGAGTCTCTGTGGCCGTGGCGTGTTGAGCGTGTTCGAGTTGCAGGATAGAGCTACGTGGCGACAGATGTCGTCGGAGGAGCGATGGCGCTGCCAGGTTCCTGAGCAGTGGTAATTCTTGCCGCCGATCACGGTCAGACCGCGAAGTGGTTTTCCGGCAGAAAGGTTCGGCAGAAAGTCAATCGCAGAATTGGCGCAGAGGCTGCCGAATGTGATCATGCGCAGATGAACGCTTGTTATCGTCAGTTGCGTTGCTGGTTCAACAAGGCCTCGTGAACTTGCCATGAATGATCCTATCCCCACCGTACCGCAGGAAGCGCTCAGACAGTCACAGGCACAGTTTCGGTGCCTTGCGAACAGTCTGCCGATCTGTCTGTTACAGAAAGACACGGAAGGGCGGCCAACATTTGCCAATCAAGCCTATCTGAAATTTCACGGGCAGACGCTGGAACAGGTTCTGCATCGCAGCTCCTCGGGACTTTTTCCTGAGTCCGATGTTGAAAAGTTTCGCTTGAGCGATCTGGATGTCGTGCAGCGCGGTGAAGAAATTCATGAAACCTGTCGGTTTGTCACTACCGATGGCCGTGAACGCTGGCTGGAACGAATCAAGGGACCGCTGCGGGATGCAGATGGGGCCATTGTCGGGATTCAGATTCTGTTCTGGGATGTGACAGAACGACGTCAGCGGGACGACAATCACAATCACGAACGATCGTTGCTGCACACGCTGCTGGATTCCATCCCCGATTCCATCTACTTCAAGGATCGAGAAAGTCGGTTTATGCGGATCAGCCGCAGCCAGGCACTTTCCTTCGGTTTGCAGGATCCTGTCGAAGCGATTGGAAGATCGGATGCCGATTTTTTCAGTGCAGAGCATGCCGCCGGGGCTCGCGCTGATGAACTGAAAATCATGCAGACAGGTGAAGGCATCATCGGACAACTTGAAAAGCAGACTCGAACTGGCAGCCCGACAAGGCTTTGCTCCACCACAAAAATGCCGCTGCGGGACAACGCTGGACAGATCATCGGCACGTTCGGCATCTCCCGTGACATCACGTCGTACCTTCAGGCCGAAGAGGCGCTGAATCAGGAACGGGATCGGCTGCAGACGCTGATGAATCATTTGCCGGATGTGATCTTTATCAAGGATACGTCCGGAAGGTTCCTGATGGCGAACCCCGCGCTGGTGAAATTGTATGGTGCAGAGTCGCCGGCAGCCATGATTGGCCTGAAAGACCAGGACTTTGTCCCGCAGTCTGTTGCCGATCACTTCGCGCAGGACGATCGTGAGGTCATGGAATCGGGCGTTCCGCTGGTCGATCGCGAAGAATCCAATGTCGATACCCAGGGACATCCGCTGTGGATGCTGACCAGCAAAATTCCGCTGCGGGATTCTGACGGCAGGCTGATGGGGCTTGTCGGTATCGGACGCATCATTACGCGACAGAAGGTCGCCGAACAGCAGGCGCGTCGTCAGGCAATGGAAGCCGGTCTGTTGCATCAATCGACATCGCTGGCGCGGGAGACGGATTCGCTGGAGGATCTGCTCAAAGGCTGCCTCGACATTGTTTGTAACCTGACATCGTGGTCGATCGGTCATGCGTATCTGCCACGCAA
This sequence comes from Planctomycetaceae bacterium, assembly GCA_037719765.1. Classification (GTDB taxonomy): domain Bacteria; phylum Planctomycetota; class Planctomycetia; order Planctomycetales; family Planctomycetaceae; genus SXXK01. The sequence goes on along the minus strand of JBBJME010000002.1, from coordinate 74,062 downwards.
CGCCGACGCAAATCCGGAATTGTTCCCGACAGGCATCTGGAATTCCGATGGCAAGCATTCGCTGACCGAGCTTCAGAGCGTCACGCAGTCGCATTGGGTGCGGAACGGCGTCGATATTCCGTCGTTGATTCTGAAGACGAAACTTCCCCAGTGGATCAGTGACATTGACACGGGAATCCAGGGACATCGACTGGAAGCCCTCACGCGGCTGGGAATTCGCAGTGCGTGCGGTTTTCCGGTGGTGATTCGGAACGAATTGGTCGCAGTCCTGGAATTCTTTTCGTTTGACCGACTGGAACGCGACGACGGGCTTCTCACAATTCTGCGGAGTGTAGGCGAACAAATCGGACGTGCGATCGAACGTCGTCGTGCCGAAGAGGCGCTCCATTCAGCCTGGAACGCGGCAAATGCCGCCAATCAGGCGAAGAGTGATTTTCTGGCGAATGTCAGTCACGAAATTCGCACGCCGATGAATGGCATTATCGGCATGACCGAACTGTTGCTGGATACAGAGCTGACGCCTGTGCAGATGGAATACCTGAAGATCGTGCAGGTTTCCGGCGAATCGCTGCTGGAGCTGATCAACGATATTCTGGATTTTTCGAAAATCGAAGCGGGAAAAATGGAACTCGATGCCGTCCCGTTCGACATCCGCGAAGTGCTCGGCGACACCATGAAGTCGCTCAGCCAGCGGGCTCACAGCAAAGGGCTCGAAATCGCATTCGCCATTGCCCCGAATGTTCCCGAATGTCTTGTCGGAGATGCCTCACGGCTGCGACAGGTTATCGTCAATCTGGTCGGCAACGCGATCAAATTCACATCGACCGGCGAAGTCGTGCTGACCGTAGAAGCAGCTGCCCACAGCGGTGATCAGCAATCTCTGAATTTCACTGTGTCCGACACGGGCATCGGCATCCCTGCCGAAAAAATAGATGAAATCTTCAAGGCGTTTCATCAGGCGGATACCTCCACCACAAGACGTTTTGGCGGAACCGGACTGGGACTTGCCATTTCACGACGACTTGTAGAACTCATGGACGGCGAAATTCACTGCAGCAGCGTCGTGAATCAGGGAAGCACGTTTCATTTCTGCGCCAAGTTCACTGTTGGCAGCGAATACCAATCCGCAGCGAAGAGCGGTGCTGATCTGGTGACTGGTGCACCGATACTCATTGTCGATGACAATGCCACCAACCGACGCATCCTGCTGGAAGTGTTGAAGAACTGGGGTATGAAACCTGTTGCTGCAGAATCTGCCGGCGAGGCGTTGGTGCTGCTCAGACAGGCGCAGGCTAATGGCATCCCGTTTCGCCTTGTCATCAGCGACGTGAACATGCCGGACGTGGACGGATTCATGCTGGCGCGACAGATTCGCGATGATGCGGATATTCGATTCACACCATTGATCATGCTGACGTCAGGTGGTCGCGCAGGTGATGCCGTCAAACGTCACGAACTGATGATCGCTGCCAGTCTGATGAAGCCCGTCAAGCAGTCGGAACTGTTCGACGTGATTGTGAGCATCACCAGCAACGCTGGTCCTCGTGTCGAACCCGCTCCGGCCGCCATGCAGGAAACTGACACGACGGTGCGTGCTCTGAAGATTCTGCTGGCTGAAGACAATCTGATGAATCAAAAGCTGGCAACCGGAATTCTTGCCAGGCATGGACATCACCTGACGATTGCCAACAATGGCCTGGAAGCGGTCGAGGCGTATCAGGCGGAACGTTTTGACGTCATTCTCATGGATGTGCAGATGCCGGTGATGGATGGCTTCGCGGCCACCGCTTCAATTCGGGAACTGGAAAAAGTCAACGGTACAAAGACACTGATTGTCGCGATGACGGCGCATGCACTGAAAGGAGACCGGGAACGCTGTTTGGCGGCTGGGATGGATGAGTATCTTTCGAAGCCGATCCGTTCCAAACAGCTCGCTGCGATTCTGGAGACTCTGATAGGAAATGAAATTCTATCCGGGAGGTCGTCATTCAGTTCCAGGTCAGAATTATTGGCAGTCGATGCACTGATCGACTGGAAGACCGCGATGGAAGGTGTCGATGGCGACCGTGAACTGCTCAAAAGTGTTGTGGAGGTCTTCCTTGAGGAGTCACAGCGATTGCTTTTGGATCTGAAACTGGCGGTGCAGGCTCAGGACGCAGCAAAGGTGCGTTCTCGCGGACATTCGCTCAAAGGGGCAATGCTGGGTGTGGGAGCGTTTGCAACAGCCGATCTGGCGCAGTCACTGGAAAATGGGGCGGACAGCGAATCACTGCAGTCGATGACGGCATCGTTGCAGGATCTTGAACTTCAGTATGGTCAGATCACGGCAGAGTTGCGCAGGTTTCTGAAAACGTAAGTCAAAGGGACAATTGATGTCTGCGCTCGAGGTCAATCCAAAACTGCTGATCGCAAATCTTGAATGCGATACATGAGGAGATCGCCATGTTAGGTCGATTAACCCCGGTTGGCGGGGGAATTCCAGTAATCCTGCTGAAAAAGACTGTGACGCTGGGCCGTGATCCGGCGAATGATCACGCGATCGCCTGCGGCAGTGTCTCCGGAAAACACTGCGAACTGGAATTAATCGACGGCTACTGGTGGGTGCGCGACCTTGGCAGTCGTAATGGGACGGCCGTCAACAATGTCCGCTGTCAGACCTCCAAAATTCTGCCGGGCGGTGTTCTGCGAATGGCGAGCCAGCGTTTCCGCCTGGACTACAAAGAACCGAGAGTTTCGGCCGATGAAGAGGTCGCAATGAGCCTGCTGATGGAGGGCATATCCACCATACCGGCTCCGCAGGTTGTGAGCGAAAAGCCCTCCGGCTCCGATTCATTGGCTGCGCAGCGACAGGCCATCCGCCAACGGTCGGATTCCAGTCACGCAAGCACTCCGGTGATCACTCAGACGAAGTCCGTACGGCGTTTTCTGGGAAAACTGGTACCGTGCGGCGGGGGTGATCCGATTCCGTTGCTCGAATCTCCGCTCCTTGTCGGTCGCCGCAGCGCCTGCGATATTACGCTCAAGTTTCCCGATGTCTCGTCACGGCACTGTACGCTGACGTACGAAGAGGGATTTTGGGTCGTCGATGACTGCGGCAGTCGAAACGGAGTCCGCGTGAATGGCGAAAGAGTCGAACGCAAAGTCCTGTACCCGGAAGATCGTATCTCTTTTGCCAGTCACCGCTTCACCGTCCACTACACTCCGGAAGGTACCTTGCCGCCTGCCGAAGATGATACGTTCTCGAAAAGTCTGCTCGAAAAAATCGGCATGAAAGACCTGTCACGTCTGGAACAGAAGCGAATCCTCGGCGCGGTCAGCGAAGATGATCAGCCGAAGCGAATGACCCTGGAATGAACACACCCACCTCCTGAAATCGGGCTGCACGCCCTGCGAGAGAACCCGCCATGCCCATGCTGCTTGTTGTTGACGACGTTGCCACAGATCGACTCAGGATTGCCGGACTGGCTGCCCGCTGGATGAACAGCAACGTGCTGCAGGCGACCGACGGAGCCACTGCTTTGAAAATGATTGAACAGCACCAGCCGGATATTGTGCTGACGGACCTGCACATGCCTGAAATGAATGGCCTGCAGCTGGTGGAAGCCATTCGGGACCAGTACCCCTACATTCCCGTCATTCTGATGACGGCCGACGGGAGCGAAGAAATCGCGGCCCTTGCATTGCAGAAAGGCGCGGCCAGCTACGTTCCCAAACGCAATCTGGCTCAGAATCTGGAACGGACACTGCAACAAGTGCATGTGACTGCCCGCGATTCTCAGATCCAGCCTGAAATCATGCACCAAATTCAGTGCACGAAGACCGAGCTGATCCTGTACAACGATCGCCAGCTGATTCGCTCCACCGTTGGATTGCTCGTCAACTTCTCGCGCTGCATGCCGCTGGGAGATGAAACAGAACGCATGCGAACCGGCATCGCACTGGAAGAGCAATGCTCAACGCCTACTACCACGGCAATTTTGATGTGAACGGAGTCACAGCGCGACGCCGCAAACCTATGACGCGATCGCCGCCGATCGATCCGCAGATCGTGATTACGGGCTGCGACGAATTCATGTTCTCGCCGATATCACACGCGAACGCGCGATCTTCACGATCCGCGACGAGGGCAAAGGTTTCGACCCGACTCCATTTCTGGAAAGCCGCGGGAAACCTCTCAACGACCGTCATCGCGGAATCCATCTGATGTCCACCGTCATGGACGCGATCTCCTACAACCCCGCTGGCACCGAAGTCACCATGACCCGCAACGCAATTACCGGTATGGCAGACTGATTCTCTGCAGAGATGTTCGAGGTTTCAGAAACCGTTTAGAGGACATGACGGGATGTGCTGAACCGGGCGAACGCGAGGACGGCGGAAAAAATTTCGAACGATGTGTCCGGGTAGATCTGGCCGAACTGTCTACCACCGCGATGGTTCAAATAAAAGGCTTCAACGACAAGTCAAGTGGGCTGTTCAGCACATTTGCAGCAGGGCATATAGACACTGACTGGAGGCCAGGGCCATGACAGAATTCAGAACGGAACGGGATTCGATTGGAGCCGCAGAAATCCCCGTGGACGCGTATTACGGCATCCACGCGCTGCGCGGGCAGGCAAACTTTCCCATTTCCGGTTTGAAAGCACACCCTCGTTTCATCGATGCCTTTCTGCAGATCAAGAAGGCGGCAGCCCGGGCGAACAGGGAGGTCGGGCTGCTTCGTGCCGACCGGTCCGACGCGATCGTCAGGGCCTGCGACGAGATTCTGGCGGGGAAGCTGCGAGATCAGTTTATCGTGGATGTCTTTCAAATGGGGGCTGGTACTGCCCTGCATATGAATGTGAATGAAGTCCTGGCCAACCGGGCGATTGAAATTCTGGGTGGACAAAAAGGGGATTATGCCCGTGTGCATCCCAATGACCACGTCAATATTGGTCAGTCCACCAACGATGTCTTTCCCACTGCGATTCGCGTCGCTGCGCGACTGTACCTGGAGGAACTGTTCTCCGTGATCGATCAGCTGGCGGACGAGTTTCTGAAGAAAGCCAGCGAGTTCGATCATGTGGTGAAGTCGGCACGAACTCACCTGCAGGATGCAGTGCCGATTCGACTGGGGCAGGAGTTTGCGGCGTATGGTCTGACGGTTCAGCGCTGTGGGGAGCGGATCAGACAGACGGCGAAAGACCTGGAAGAACTTGGAATTGGAGGAAGTGCTGCCGGGACCGGACTGAACACGCATCCGGACTATCGGACGAAGGTCGTCAAAACTCTTTGCAGAGAAACAGGGATCCCTTTTCGCATCGCTGAAGACATGCGAGAGGCGATGCAGAGCCAGCGACCTGTTGCTGAAGTCTCTTCCGCTCTGAAAAACTTTGCGCTGGAACTCACAAGGATCTCCAATGACCTGAGACTGATGTCCTCAGGCCCGACCACCGGTCTGGCGGAAATCCGACTGCCAGGTGTCGCAGCCGGGTCTTCGATTATGCCGGGAAAAGTGAACCCATCAATGCCCGAAATGCTGAACATGGTGTGTTACCAGATCATTGGGAATGACCTTGCAATCTCCATGGCGGTTCAGGCGGGACAGTTGGAACTGAACGTCATGATGCCTGTGATGGCATTCAATCTCATGTTCTCAACAGAGATTCTGAAGAACTCTTTGGAGGTGTTCACAAAGCTCTGCGTTGAGGGAATCACGGCCGATGAAACCCGCTGCCGCCGGTATGCTGAAATGTCGATGTCGCTGGTCACTGCGCTCAATCCCATCATCGGTTATGCAAATGCCGTTGAGATTGTGAAGGAAGCGTTGAAGTCGGGGAAAACCATTGTGGAGACGATTCGGGAAAAGAACGTGCTGAGTGAGCAGCAGCTGGAGGATGTGCTCAATCTGGAAGCATTGACCGAACCAGGCGTACTTCAATAATCGACTTACCCACTGCCTGCATTGAACCGAGTGTGAGTCGGTTCGCCGTTCTCCGTTCCGCGACTTGCAAAACGACATTCGACGCGACGATGTGAAGTCAACTATTTCGGATTTGCGGATATCAACAGGCCTTTGGCCCTCACAGACAACCAAACTCCAGGACGATTATAGATCAATGCTATCCGCCGCCGCGGCGGATTTCGGAGCCGACAAATCGGATTTCGAAGCGGTAGATTCTTTTGGTCGAACAGGTGATCCGTCCAGTTTCCAGATTGACGCTCTCCGGAATCTCAGCGCGATTCACGTTTGCAACAGCTCGATATCCACGCTCGGCGAAAATGTCGATGACCATCGCCAGGGCCACGGGGTCGTCGAACAGAGGGTCCTCTGAATTCACGATTGCCATGCCGGGAATCGCATGTCGAATGACAATCGGAATGAAACGCTCTTCGATTAATCGAATCACTTTGTGAAACAGTCCGCGGTTCTCAAGCTGGTAGCTGTCCATCCGTCGAACAAGCTCCTGCCGTGCGTGCGTAATGAGATCGCTCGCGAGCGGCAGGCGTCTGACGGCATCGTGAGTTTCCGGATCGAGCTCCAGGGATGACTGGTAGTCCAGTTCGTTCCGGATATTTCGTTCAACGCTCTCGATGGACCCCTGTGCATTAACGAAATGATAGTGATAAATCTCCTTCAGCGACTGCAGCGCTTCCCAGGTCTCGTCCTTGAAGACGCGGTAGCGGCGTCTGGCGGCCTCCGGGTCCAGGTCGGTGGCGCGTTCCTCTCGGAGTTCTGTTCCCTCCGCAACCGCTTTGGCATTCGATACTGCGACTTCGCGACCCCGACTTAACTGACGTTCGATGCTGGTCTTTTCGTCAACAAAAAGCACCATCACGTGAATGGTGGGCTTCCGAAAATTGATTGCAAGGGGAGTTTCCCGATACTCGCGGCTGAGCTGGTTCATCTTCAATACCAGAAGATTCAGGCATTCCACCTGGACTCGCGTCCGTGGAAAGCCGTCGAGCACGCAACCGTCGCGGTACTCTTTTTCAAGCAGTTTTCGGAAGACCAGCTCCACGACTTCCCGATCACCCACCATTCCACCAGCCTCCTTGATGCGCAATGCCTGCGGAGTGCTCAGGAGAGAACTCACCACAATCGGTTCGCAGGTCAGATCACGCGCTTTCAGGATGAACTCTGTGTTTGTCCCCTTGCCGGATCCCGGCGCACCACCAAGTAAAATCAGTTCCTTCGAGAATCGCAAATTCTCGTGCCCGAACTCGGCTTCAAGTTCGTTCCACGCGTTCGTGAAAATGACCTGCGCATCTTTGACTTCGAGGTTTTCGACTGATTTGGCGGTGGTCGGTGATGTCTCTTGTTGTTTGTCCATCTTTGTTTCTGTTCATTTCAGATGTTCGGTCGTGAAGGAAAATCCTTTATCGAGTTTTGCTTGTCGCAGATCGGACGACTGGTGACTCGACGAGCGAGAAAACCACAACTTCCTCCCCAGTGATCGTACTGATGTCATGGTGCATGCTGAGCGGTTTGGAGCCCGTGATGTCGCGGATCAGAGTTTCCAGTGATGGTCTGGCGATCTCGATCAGTTGGGTTCTGACCTGTTTCAACAGATCGCGGCCTTTCTCGGAAGGAAGTGTCGTCACCAAATGCTGCTCGGCGGCGGTCAGAACTCCCTGCAGTCGAATCACCAATAAATCGCCAATCAGATGGGCGCGGATGACTTTGGGACCTCGGCCCATGAAATCAAGCTCAAACCGTGACATTCCGTCGCAAACGGCTGCTTCGATTTCGCCTTGTGTCTTAATAGTCCATCTCCTGTAGGTTGATTCCATCGCGGTTCACAAATCCCATTGAACCTGCCGGATTTCGTCACGGCTTCAATTCCGACGAAGTGAATGATACTCGGTCAACATCCCGATGAGAACAATACCGGAATCCGTGGCAAGAACCCGCAGTAGACGCCGTAAGTGAAATCCCATCAATTATGAAAGATCATCGAAGACCGCATTGCGTTTCGGATTCACCACGCTACCATTCAGCGGCTGATGTTCGCAATCGTTGGTGTCGGCACATTGGTTTGTGGTATTCGGACGACTAAATAAATCGCAAGCTGGTTCCTATCGGTTGGCGAGTTAAAGAGTAAGCCGACGCGGTGAAATCCTTTGGGTTTCACCACGTCGGCTTTTTTTGTTGCTTGCGGTGTGAGCAATGAAGAAAGCCGACATGGTGGAACTCTTCCATGGGATCCACTGTGTCGGCCTTTTTTGTGTTTGTGGCCGCGAGGAACAACTCGCGTATGTCTGACGCCACGTAATCATCGTTCTCTGACCCGTCGCCGGGTGCGTGACGAAAATGCACTTCTGCAGTAGATCTGCGTGATGTTTTCCCTTAGCTGGGCACCCTGTGTGGTAACAGAAAGTGAAATGCGTTGCGTTGAGAATGTGTTGCCGAACCCGGACTTCGCTTGTTTCGGGTTATCAGGATTCTGCAGGAACGCTGCGGCTATGCAAAGGGACGTGCAGAAAAGGAACTCAGCGATTTCACTGAAGACCTGAAGCCGATCAGAGCCTCACGGTAACCAGACCGACGACGGAAGCATGTTGCTTCCGGAAATGATTCAGAGAATTTAGTAACGGAAGACAGCAATTATGAACTACCAGACCATTTCAGTGAGCGCAATCGTATTGGCTGTCCTGGCTGGAAGCGCAGCCGCTTTCAACCCCGATGACGCGAAGGAATCAACGCACGACGGCACGATCGTCAGCATCACAAGCACAGAGTTGGTGATGAAGGGCAAAGACGATAAGGAACTCACTCACACATTGGCGAAAAGTGCCGAAATGACGCTGGACGGGAAAAACTGCAAGGCAGAAGACCTTAAAGCAGGTCTAAAGATTCGCGTGACGACTAAGACAGGAGATGCAAAGGCCGCGACACACGTTGAGGCCATCAGCAAGAATGCCATGTTTGCCGACACTCATGAAGGCAAATTTGTCAGCGCGACCAGCAGCACGCTGGTCATGACTGGCGACGACGGTCAAGCGCGCTCTCATACGATCACAGATGACACAAAAGTCACTTGCGATAAGAAGGATTGCAAGGCGAGCGATCTCAAGGCCGGAACGAAAATCCGAGTGACCACGAAGAAATCTGACGAAAAAGCTGTCACCTGCATCGAAGCGATAGTCAAGGACGGCGACTTCGCGCAGCAGATCTGACAATTCGGGCGTTTCCCGACGCTCGTCTTCAAACTGTGGTTGCCGGGCATTGCTCGGCAACCTGCTTTTCTCCCTGCACTAATGCATGTTTCAGAAGAAGATTTGTCATGAAAAGGTTTTGTCAGGTGATCACAGTGCTCGCCATCATCGTGGTCGGCCTTGGATTCTACAGAGGCTGGTTCACATTGACTGGTGGTCGAGATGCCGAAAGTCACCAGATCGAGGTCAAGCTGTCCGTGGACACGGACAAAGTCAAACACGATGCCGGAGCTGTTATTCCAGGCTCAAAGACTAAGGATTTACACAATGAACAATGACACCGAAACCGTCAAACAAATGCCGGATCGGACGCTGTATGGAAAAGTCATTGGAGTGGTCAAGTTTCAGTATCAACTTACGTCTCTGTGTGACTCGTTGGCGATTCTGGGAGTCCGCGAGGTTGAAGTGCTTAATGGCGACAGCGGAACCAAACGACTGGAAACATGGAAGGAAACTGTCTCCCAGTATTTCTTCGGAGACATGGAAGGAGAAATGCTCCAGCAATATCTCGACGCCGTCGCAAATGATCTCTTTGTTTTCGCGGCGGCTGTGGTGCCTGAACTTGCTGACAAGGCTGCGGAAATTGCAAAAATGAACGGTGCTTCCCAAGTCGTGCATTTCGGAAACTCGACTGTTACGAACTACTGATCACGTGATCTTAATGAGAAAATGACGATGCTCTGGACCGTTTTTGTCTTGCTGCTGATCCTCTGGGTACTTGGCATTGTCACATCGACGACGCTCGGTGGATTCATTCATCTGCTTCTTTTAGTCGCGGTTGCAGTGGTTCTGATACGAATCATGCAGGGTCGAAGACCGATTCAGGACTCCTGAAAAAACCTCCGCGGCTGCGTTCTGTCGAAGGTCGTTGAGCTGCAAGGAAGGGCGGTGTGCGATTGTGGATTTCAGTGAAAAAGCAATGGTTGTTGATTGCTCAGAGAGCCACGCCAATTCCGCAATCGAACGCGACTACACCCTTTAACAGAGTCCCGTTTTATGAAAGAGTTGATCTTATGCGTAACAGAGTTTTCGCTGTGATCGGATTGGTATTGATCGGAGCGGTATTGATCGGAGCGGGTGCAGTTGCCCTGTCGTATCGCGGCATTCCCTATGCGAGTCGCGACGTCATCATTGATGCAGGAACAACAGCGGCCACGGCGGAATCGGATCGCACATGGCCGGTACCAGCCGCGGTCAGCGGGCTGGCCGTTGTCTGCGGCATTCTTTTGATCGGATTCGGCTCGTGCAAAGGCTGATACGACGGTCTGACGAGACAGTGACATTTCATGTGCGGGAGATCAACTCGGCGATGTCATTGTTCGTTGCATTGAAGGTGAAAGTTCATCGAACGTCCACCAGAACGGAAACACAGTCATGTTGTACGATCAACAAACGAATCGAAGCGTCGCCAGTGAGGCGTGGCAATTGCGGAACGAGCTCAATGCGGAAACTGCTAAGCGTGACGCCGCACGAGATATGGACGACTTTCTGGGCTTTTCAGGTGACGGTGAAAGTGTTCCTGCCGTTTCAATGCGGCTGAAAACTCTGTACCCACAAGTGCCCACACCGTTTCATTTGTCGCTCCGGCGATTTCATCAGCCTCAATGAACCGTGGCTGAAAACACAAGCCAGAATCATCGGAAAGATGATCTCAGGGTATGGTTTTCAGATGGACTGAAAGATATCCTTCTGGCGTTGCTGCGAATCGACGTTGACAAGTGGGCGTATTGGGAGGCTCAGTCGTGAGCATCATGGCGTCATCACTTCATGGAATTCTTTTCTGGAGCTTACCAATGAACTGTATCAGACACCGGGATTGGTCGAACTGCGCGGGGTTTTGTTTTGGAATGATGGTGATTGCCTTCATGGCCAACGGTCAGGATGCCATCAGAAAACCAGTGCCCCTTCAAAAACCCGCGCCACCGAAAGTGCCTGCCATCGCGACACCAGTTGGCGGAGTGGAGGACTTCAGCGCCGTCATGAACCGCATGGTGGATGCGAAACCGGCCATCCAGCAGCGGCAGCTCGAGTTGCTTCAACTTCGTTATGACCTGAGCGATCAACCGACAGCTGAATTGTTCATGGCTCGGAAAAAGCCGGTTCAGGAGGGCATTCGCGTTCGACTGGCCGAAGGCCAAACCTGGGAAAAACTGGCAGAAATGGCGCCAGCCGAGATCCGGGAGCAGGATCTTTTCCCTAGCGGATTTCTTCCATTGCCTCATCCTAATCATCCGGAAGGAGGCATGTTGTTTCCGAAGTTTCATATAGACGAAATCAAGAAACAGGAGGCTCGTGATTTGACCAGGTTTGACCTCGACTACGATTTGCCGGATCACTTCCTTCCCGAGTTTCCGCCAGCAATTTTCCTGACCACTCGACCAGATCTCGACGACGTGTCACAGGGCAAGCTGGTGACTATGGACAATTTTCATGAGCTCTTCAAAGAGGCCCTGAATCCAAAACAGCTGGAAGGACTTCGGTTGCTGGTCGCGCCGTTTATGCAGCAGCAGTTTAACCAGACAGATGATCGCCGCTCGGTTCGTCCCAGTCGCGGCGTAGCGTGTTTCGACTGTCACGCGAACGGACACACGAACGCTTCGACACATTTGGCTGGTGACGTTCGACCTCAGGAATTCCGGCATCGGCTGGATACGCCTTCACTGCGAGGAGTTAATATCCAGCGGCTCTTCGGATCTCAGCGAGCATTAAAGACTGTCGAGGATTTCACTGAATTCGAGCAGCGAGCCGCGTATTTTGACGGTGATCCGATTCTTGCTACAAAAAAGGGCGTCAACATTCTGGAACGCGGCAGTCAAGTGCACTTCATGGCCGAGTTTCAGGCGCTGCTGGACTTTCCGCCCGCCCCAAAGCTGAACATCTTCGGTCGACTGAATCCCTCATTGGCAAGCGAGGCAGAGTTGCGTGGTGAAATGTTATTCTTCGGCAAGGGCCAGTGCGCGACGTGTCACACCGCACCGTACTACACCGACAACCTAATGCACAATCTGCAGGTCGAACGATTCTTCAAGCCGCAGACAATCAACGGACGTATGGCGAATGCGGACGGCCCGATCAAGACGTTCCCATTGCGGGGGATCAAAGACTCACCGCCGTATTTCCACGACGGTCGATTATTGACCCTCGACGACACCGTGGAATTCTTCAACTTGATTCTCGAATTGAAGTTGACTGCAGCAGAAAAGGCAGACCTCGTTGCATTTATGGAGGTGCTCTGACAAAAGGAGGAGTTCATTGTGCGAGTTTGGATGTTGCCAGGCTTAATTGCCTTCACCTTCGGATGCACCGTAGTGGCATGACCCGCTGAGGAGCCAAACGCATGCATATCGTTGCGCCAGCGAGCTATTCAGCAAAAAGCATCAGCCGACTTCATATCGGGGTCGGCTTCGTGCTGCTATGCTAAACCGGGGTTGGAATGCAACATTAAAGGAAATGATCATGAGCGATCTGGCGAAACTGACCGCGATCATCAGTGAGCAGCGTAATACCTTACTCGAACGCTGGCGGAATCAAGTACGTATGCTCCCGTCAGCCCGGCAACTCGATATTCCGACTCTCAATGATCACATTCCTGATCTGCTGGTTGAGCTTGCTGATGCACTTCAGTCAAAATCTGACCAGACAATTCCGGAAGCGATAATCGAAGGCAGTCCTCTGGCTCACGGTCGCCAGCGTGTCCAGGATGCGTTTGAAATAGAAGAAGTAGTTGCGGAATACAACATCCTTCGCGGCTGCATCCACGATCTGGCAGACGAAAATGGCGTAATACTTCAGGGGAAACCATTCCGTATTATCAATACGGTCTTCGACCATGCAATCGGCCTCGCCGTGCAGACCTATGCGACTCAGCAGGCGCTGGAGGTGCGGCATCGCCGGGAAGAGTATCTCGCATTCGTCGCCCATGATTTGCGAACTCCCCTCAATGCGATATCGCTCGCGGGGAGAGTTCTGGAACTGAAACTTCAGAAAGCTGGCATCAGTGCTGAAACATCGCAAATGCTGAACGCCTTGAGTCGCAATGTGAAGCACCTTGAAGGATTGGTCGATAAAGTGCTCGAAGAAAACTCGAATCTGCAAACGGAAATCGGAATTAAGCTGGAGCGTCGTGAGTTTGACTTGTGGCCCCTGGTGGAGGCCCTGATTCATGATTTGCATCCAGTCGCGGGGACCGCCAGCACTCAGTTGATCAACAGGGTTCCCGACGTGCTCGTGGTTTATGCGGACGCCGAGTTGTTGAAGCGAGTGTTTCAGAACCTGATTGCCAACGCCATTAGATACACCCCGCGCGGAGTCGTTGTCATCGAGGTGAATGGACCCGGCACGCATGCCGTTGAGTGCTCTGTCAGCGACAACGGAGCAGGAATCCCTGAGGCGTTACTCGACAGAGTCTTCGAAAAGGGAGAAACCGATCCGGAGAACGAAAGCGGAATGGGCCTTGGACTCACCATCGTGAAAACATTTATCGAGGCTCATGGTGGGCTGGTGACGGTCGAAAGCAAGGAAGGAGTCGGCTCGACGTTTAGGTTTTCGCTGCCAACCAAAGCACATTCCAGTCGCTTAGCCGGACGCTGAAGGCTGGGAGACAGATGAATCTGGATTCCTGATGTTCCTGTTTCGATGGTTTCTCCGGGGATTTCTGAAGGGCGGTGATGATATGAGCGAGTTGCCGATATCTTCCGGTGCAGCCGTCGCGAAGCTTGATGCTGGCGCAGACACGCCAGCGGTGCTGACAGATCAGCCACCGCTGGCCGTGCGAAGTTTCGGATTGACCGACACTGGCCGGGTCCGCGCCGTCAACCAGGACCAGTTTCTGGTCGCCGTACTGCTCAAGGCCTTACAGGTCGAGCAAACGAGTTTACCTCAGCGGAGAATTCAGCATAGTCCCGACAAGAGTTACCTGTTCGTCGTCGCCGACGGCATGGGCGGTCATGCAGGCGGAGAGCAAGCCAGCGCCATGGCTATCGACTCGGTGGAGACATTTATCCTTGGGACCTTCAAGTGGTTCGCGGAATTCAAAGAGCCGGAACAGGACCGGGTGTTGACTGACTTTCAGATGGCCCTCGCCGAAGCAAATGCCCGCGTGCTGGCCGAAGCCAGGGATTGGCCGGAACTCCGCGGTATGGGGACGACGCTGACGCTGGCATACAGTCTGAATGACGTGCTGTTCGTCGCCCATGTCGGAGACACCCGATGCTACCTGTGCCGCCAGGGGATTCTCTACCGATTGACCCACGACCACACTTTGGTGGAAGAAATGGTCCGCAACGGAACCGTAGCCATCGAAGATGCGGCCAAACACCGCTTGCGTCATGTCATCACCAACGCCGTTGGTGGTACTTCAGCCAATCTCAAAGTCGAAGTCCACAAGTTGCCGCTTGAAGCCGGTGACCGAGTGTTGCTCTGTTCGGACGGACTGACAGGAATGCTCACGGACGACGAGATTAACCAGACGCTTCTCGACGCTGACGAACCAGCAGAGGCTTGCCGCCAACTTGTCCTCCGCGCCAACGAAGCAGGAGGCCGCGACAACATTACCGCCGTGGTCGCTGATTTCCGCGCTGCAACCCACCCGGAAGATCCTCGACGCAATGTCACGAGTGTCGTTGCTCTCGAGCAACTTCCTCAAGTAACTCGTAAAAAACTATCCTGAATTGAGAATTGGAATAAACCACGTCTGGCTGAATGCTGACGAGAGACATTCGCCTCCATGCCGCGCTCACAGCGGCCAACAAATCGCTTTCCCGGCACGTCTTTTGCCTGCGATGATCCCCATTGCTCCAACATTGATATTCCGCGCCAGGACGTTCTGATCACGGTTGGGTTCTCGTGGTTTGGGCCTGATTATCGCAAGGCAGTTGGCAGGGCGAGGGGCTCGCCTGGCGAATAACGAAGTAATAGTGCCGCCGTTTGATGTCGGCACAGATGTGAATGACGGACATGTTGTCTGTCAGGTTGCATGTGAAGCAGAACGGTTCGGTTTCACATTTCTCGATGACACTTCCGCAAGTGTCAGACTAAGGGTAAAAAAGGAGTTCAACATGAAGGCATTCAAGCAGGGATTCGCACTCACGCTGATGGGATTGGCGTGCACAGTAGCAATCGCACAGGACACAAAAAACAAGGACACGGAAACGCCTGCACAAAAGCGGGCTGCCAGAGCCGAAGCGCGCGCTGAAGCGCGAGCTGATCGCGCCAGGACTGACGACGATACGACGTTGATAAATGCCGACAAAATTGCCGACAAAAATGTCGCCGAATACTTCGCTGGCAAGCTGTTGCTGATGGATCAGAGCACAATTCAGTTGGCGCAGCTTGCAGAAGCACGGTCGATGAATGAGAAGGTGAAGCAGTTCGCAAAGATGCTCATCGACGAACACACGAAGTGCAGCGAAAAGCTGCGTGAATGTGCCCCTGGAGTCGTGGGTGTCACGGAGTTGCACAGCGGAGCCATTACTCGTGCGGCAGGCTTTCGTGGCACGACAGACCCGGACGACAAGGCAGATGCCGTTGATAATCCAGCGAAAGCGGCGAAGAATCCTGACGGATCTGAGCGACTGATTGAAAACGAGCCCGCAGACAGAGACCGTGAAGAAGGCCGCAAACGCACCCAAACGACACATGAAATGACTCCAGTGCATCAAATCCTGGCCATCGATCGTCAGGCGACAGAAAACTATATCCAGTCCACCACTGAAATGCTTGAAAATTACCAGGGACAGGATTTCGATATGGGATTTCTCGGCTTCACGATCGGATCGCATACCTGGGCTCTGGCCGAGCTGAAGGCGATGGATTCAGTGGGAGACGAGAAGTTTCAAAAGCTCATCAGCGATGCGACGATGAAGGTCGAGAAACATTTGATGAAGGCTGTGGAACTCTCAAAGGAGTTCGAAGCGGATTCCGCTCAACGGGGCAATACAACGCGTCCCCCGAATTCGACAGACGATGCTCCTGTGCCAAAATAGTGGCTGAGATGAATCGATCGAATTAGGGATTGCAGGGCAGGCCCGGCTCGAAAATGAGTCGGGCCTTTTTGCGTTCTCGGCACACACTGGACGCGAGGACCGCAGAATGATGAGGCGCAAATCAATCGAATCTGATTCGCGAAGTTGTTGATGTTCGCCAGGCAAATGGTTGTTGATCGATCATCCTGGCAGGATGGCGACCGCCCAACCCATTCGCCTTGGTTGCTTTTCGCCATTCTTTGAGCCCATAGAATGATGCTGCCAGACAGAGTACTCATACACAGGCAGTTTGGCATTTCTCCCACGACAAGGTGATCGGAAGGATTCTGTCATCACCGGCATGTTGTTTGCTTTCACAGCCTGGCAGGCGACTGCGACGTTTGTCGTATTCGCAGCAATGCCGTGTTGGCTTTGTACGGTACTGAGTCTAAGAGGGGCGATTCGTTCGTCCTGACGCGGTCATTATGACGTGCGTCACAAGAACACTTTTAAGGAGACGAATGATGATCTTAAGGAAAACAGTGGTGAACGCATTTTCGTGGGCAGTGATGGGATTTGCGCTGACCGGCGCAGCCTATGGACAGGTGGCGGTTCCAGATATTGCGGACGGCAGTATCATCAGAGACGGGCAAATCAGCACTGAAACTGTGGACGAGGCACCAGCCCCTGCGGTTGATGCGGCAGCATCTGCAGAAGTCGACGTGAATGGTTTGAATAATCCCTCGACTGGTCCACAGGGCTCAAATCGGACGAACAATGGGAATCTCTTTGGTGCAACATTTGATTCCAATTCCACAAACCGACTCATCATCCGGGATTTACAGGCGAATAGTGCTGCATCGCGTCTTGGCCTTCAGGCGGGGGACCGAATCATCGGCTTCAACGGCCAGACTTACACCGATGTCAATCAATTCGAACGCGATCTGGGCCGGTTGAATGGCAATACTGATATGCCAATTATCTACGAGCGAAACGGAATGCGCTACACGAAGAATTTTCGGATGTCGTCGCAAAACGATCAACAGACCTACAATGGACCCGCCTACGGGAATCAGGGGTCGAATACTCAATCCTACAACTCAGGACAAGAGTCTCATTCAGCCGCTCGACCAATTTACGGAATGCCATCGAACAGTGGGTACTTGGGCGGAATGGATCCAAACCAGGGATACGCAGGCGGGGCTGCGGCATGTGGAAATAATTCCTATCAAAGTCAAGCCTGCTGCGTTGGATCAGTGAATATTGAGCAGTGCTGCAGCGGACATCACGACGGTGGACGTCACCAAGGTGGACATCACCACGGTGGACGTCGTCACAGACGTTGCTGTCGATAAATGCTGATTAAAAACCGGATTCATATCGGTTGGCGATATAACGAGTAAGCCGACATGATGAAATCCATGGGGATTTCGCATGTCGGCTCTTTTCGTTTTGAGTCGGAAAACCAATTCGGAAGTATCCGGCGCCGCAAAAAAGTGTTGCGGGCTGTAGTCAGGGCCGTGGCGATGCGATGTCGGGAGTGGCAGGGATGTTCACGGGCGAACTTCTGTTTGCATTGCTGTTCCCCGCACTCCAATCAGTTGTTGACGGGCTCCCAAAATCTAATCACAATAACGCCTTGTACGCTGCCATCTTGCGGGAGCATTCAGATCTTTCGAGTCGAGTTGCGGAGTTGCGGAGCTGCGGGCGAACCCAACCCGGCAGTCGAACTTGCAGGCCATTGATTCAGTATGTCGCGAATCCTGATCTCAACTTTCAGTGTCATCAAGAGAACATCATTGGAATGGATCGATCAGGACATCCACCGACTCGGGGCTGCACTTGCATTTTATGCATTGTTCTCAATCCCTCCTCTCTTCGTGGTCGTGCTCGCGATGGCCGGGTTTTGGTTCGGCGAAGAAGCTGCGCGGCGCGAGTTGTTTGGCCAGGTCTCAGACGCAGTCGGTAGCCGAGGCGGCGATGCGATTCAGTCACTGATGAGCGTCGCCCATGTGGAAAACCGTAGCCCGTGGGCTGGACTCGTGGCACTGACAATGTTGCTGATGACATCGACAGGTGCTTTCGTGGAACTTCAAAGTTCACTGAACACGATCTGGGGAGTGCGGCGAAAGCCGGGACGAGCGATCCGGAACGTTCTGAAGGATCGCCTGCTTTCGTTTGCCATGATCGTAGGTATCGGCTTGCTTCTGCTGACCGCATTGATCTTCAGTGAAGGTCTGTCGGCGCTCGACAAACTCATGGGTGGAATCGTGCTGACTCAGGAAGCACTCTGGCAGGTGATGAATTTCGTCGTTTCTTACGGAGTGCTCACACTGTTAATCGCGATCATCTTCAAAACGCTGCCCGACGTGCGGCTTGCGTGGCGAAACGTTCTGACGGGCGCCGTCATGACCGCCTTACTCTTTAATCTCGGCAAATTGTTGTTTGGTCAGTACTTGATCAGAATCGACGTGACCTCCGCCTATGGAGCGGCCAGTTCTCTTGTCATCGCCCTGCTGTGGATCTACTACTCGGCACAGATCCTGCTTTTTGGAGCGAAATTCACGCAGGTCTACTCAGATATGAACAACACTCACGTCGAGCCGATACCTGGTGCCGAAGCCGTCACGGTAGAGAAAGTCGTTTCGCAGCACCGCCCGAGTCATGATCACCTCAGTTCGACACTTCCTGCGAATGACTGATGTCTTCCTCCAGGACGTCATTTTGCTCTACGCACTTTCTATGTCGATGAACCGGAAGTGACTCGGCGGGGAGAGGGGCGGCAGTTCAAACCAATTTCAGATGAAACGCAGAATGGGGTTGTTGCGGGCTTCCGTGGTGCTATCCTGATAAGATTCGTTACTGGAATTCTTTGAAGGATTCTGTATCGGGACGATGATTCCGAATGACGAACTGAATCGCGCGCCGTCAATTGGCAGCACGCGGGTTAAAGCGTAAGCCGATGTGGGGAAATCCTTCAGTGGATTTCACCACGTCGGTTTTTTTATTGCCTGAGTATTGAGTATTGAGTATCGAGCCAGAGAGGGAGATTGTAATGAATTACGTGAGTTGGTTGGGACTGGGACTTTCGGTTGCCGGTCTGCTGAATCTTTTGGCTTCCGGTCCGGGATATCGCCTGGGATTGTGGGGTTCAAGACAGGGATCAGTCTTGTGAAAACTGCTGGCTATATCAGCGCGGCCGCATTGGTCGTCAGCCTCGCCGGTTTAGCCGTCTGGCAGGCAGGAGTGTTTCCGCATGGAATGATTCCTGCGATTGTCGGACTTGTCATCGGAGCTGGTATCCTTGGGTTGACGCTCAAGTGGAAACACAACCTGGCGAGCGTGCCGTATATCCACGACATCACAACCGATACCGAGAATCCACCTCTCTTCGTCGCCGTTCTCCCGTTGCGAGCAGGCGCGGACAACTCTGCCGAATACGGTGGGCCAGATGTTGCAAAGCAACAGAAGAAGGGATACCCCGACTTGAAGCCACGCTTTGTCAGTCGTCCGCCCATCGAGGTATATCCCACAGCTCTGCAGGCGGCGAAGGACATGGCTTGGGAAATCGTGGCGTCCGATGCGACTTCGCTGCGAATTGAAGCGACGGACACAACTCCATGGTTTGGCTTCAAGGATGACGTTGTCGTGAGACTCAGTCCGTCGCCGGCGGGAAGCCGCATCGACGTGCGTTCGGTCTCGCGCGTGGGCAAGAGTGACGTCGGCACCAATGCCCGTCGGATCAACGCCTATTTGGCTCGATTGAAGTGAAACGTGTTTGTGCTAACGGCCCCTGCGACAAAAGGCAGTAATCCGTGACCACGACAACACGTAATGAGCGCCGTCCACAGACAAATCTGACTGCGTGGCACACAGTGTCGATTGATAACGCATTTGAGCGGCTCCAGGCTGACTCTCGCAAGGTCTGACTCCGAGGCTTCCCGAGACTTCGCGCATCTGGCCGAATACTTTGTCCCAGGCGCATCAGCATTCCGCCCTGTCCATCTTCGTCGCGCAGTTTCGCAGCCTCATTGTCGCGCTGCTGGTCGTGGCGACAGCGATCGCCTTTGCGATGGGTGATCACATTGAGGCTGTTGCAATTCTCGTTGTCATTGTGATCAACGCAGCGATCGGCTTTCTGACCGAATGGAAGGCCGAACGCGCATTGTCGTCGCTTCAAAAGCAGGCGGTACCGATCGCTCATGTGATCCGGGATGGAACGGCGAGCGAGATTCCGGCGGCTGAGCTGGTGCCGGGCGATCTGGTTGTGCTTGCCGCCGGGGCACGAGTGCCCGCCGACGGTCGCATTGTCGAGTGTGGAAACGAATCGCGGCCGATGCCGCCGTATTTGCCCGCGTCTCTCCCGAGCACAAGCTGCGGATCGTCGAAGCGCTGCAGCAGCAGGGTCACGTGGTCGCCATGACGGGCGACGGTGTTAACGACGCCCCGGCAATGAAGCAGGCAGATATCGGCATCGCCATGGGCATCAAGGGGACCGAGGTCGCTAAGGAAAACGCCGACATCATGGTCATCACCGACGACAATTTCACCAGCATCGTCGGAGCCGTTGAGCAGGGCCGGATTATCTATGGGAACATTCTCCGGTTTCTGCATTACCTGCTTTCCTGCAACTTCTCTGAAATCCTCACCGTGTTCATTGCCCTGATGATTGGCTGGCCCCTGCCCCTGCCACTGGTGGCTCTGCAGATCCTGTGGCTCAATTTAATCACTGATATCTTTCCCGCCTTTGCTCTGGCACTGGAGCCGTCAGCGCCGGACGTGATGAAACGCCCGCCGCGCAACCCGCAGGAATCGCTGCTCACTCTCCGCTTTGTCGGCCTGATCGTCTGGCAGGGATTACTGCTCACCGGAGTCACTCTCGTCGCGTTTGCCGTCGGTATGCACTGGCATGGGGCCGAAGGCGAGGGCTTACGACAGGCGACCACGATGGCGTTCATGACGCTGGCTCTGGCGCAGGTCTTCCACGCCTTCAATGCTCGTTCGCAAAGGCGATCGGCGTTTACCGATCGGCTGTTTACGAATGGCTGGCTCTGGGTTGCAGTGATCACATGCCTGATTCTCCAGGCAGTCGCCGTATACCTGCCGCTTTTGCAGAGAGTGCTCCATACCGTCCCGCCCACGCTCGCCGACTGGGGCGTCATCACAGCCTTTTCTCTGATGCCAGTGGCCGCAGTAGAGTCCGTCAAATTGATTCAAAGATTCGCGACTCTGAAAAGCGATTCAGGTCACCAGGCTCGCCAGTGAATCCACTCGGGCCCGCATCGTTCAAATGGTGGATGCCCGCCTCGTTGCCATTTCCGTCAAAGTCAGGAATGAATTGGCAGGGAGTTTCCCCATGTCCTGACCTGGGGTGCGCCGCACGGCGGCGACCCCAGGCTATGTTGTGAAACCCGTTCCAGGTTGAAACACACAATGTTTCGCCACTGTGATTTAGTGATTGGCAATTCTTCCTTCGTTCGGATCAATGACTCGCACGCAGGGGCGTTCGGCGGCATTCATGGAGTCCTCAGCTGGTGGCCGAGGGAAGCTCGACGAGAAGGAGCTGACCCAGACGGAGCCCTGAACACTGCTGACGGCTCGGCCCACGAGACGTTTCTGGATGAAGCGGGCAAAGTCCGTTCGCACGGGCGGAATCAGCAGCAGAAAACCAGCCGTGTCGGTGAGTATGCCGGGCGTCAGCAGGAGCGCGCCGGCGACAAGAATCAGGACACCGGAAACGATCGCCTGCGACGGAGATTGTCCACTGGCAAGCTGCTGCTGAATCTGTCGCAGTGCCTTCATGCCCTGCCAGCGAACCAGACTCATTCCGATCATACCGGTCGACATGACCAGCGCGATGGTCCACCAGAGACTGGTGAGTTTCGTCAGCTCGATGAGCAGCCACAGTTCCAGCAGCGGGATGATGGCAAACAGCAACAGCAGTCTCAGGAACACGGTCGTTTCTTTCTCAGAAGGAATCACCCGGAACGCTGACACTTCAGCACGGCGATCCCTCATTGTCGCCGCAGCCGACTCATCTGTCAAAAAAAGAACTTGACACGACTTCGGCCAACTGTATCATCTGTTGTACAACAGTGAGTCAGCGGGTCCTTTCATGCCAATTCATCTCAATCATCACAGTGGCGAGCCGATTTATCGGCAGATTGTCGAAGCGATCAAGTTCGACGTTGCCCGCGGAAAGCTGACTGAGGGCGACAGGCTGGCCAGCATTCGGGAACTCGCGAATGAGCTGGGTATCAACATGCGAACGGTTGTCAAAGCGTACGAAGAGCTGGTCAGCGGCGGCCTGGTCGTGATGCAGCAGGGTCGGGGGGTGTTCATAACCACCGCTCAGCAGACTCTTCCGGCTTCCCGCCGTCGCGAAGTCATTACCGATCTTGCTCAGCGAATGCTTTCCGAGGCAAAGCGGCTGGGGGCCACATCGACAGAAGTTAAAGAGATCCTGAACCAGGTTGTTAAACAGATGGAGGCTCAGAATGATTGATGCTCCGCAGGCAGGTGGCCGTAACATCGCAGAGTCAGGCCTTGCTGACTCAACAATGCTGGCCGCAGCACCAGCGATCACGGCGAGCGGTCTTGGACGCGACTTTGCGAAAACTCAGGTGCTGCACGATGTCAATTTAACGGTGGCCAAAGGCAGCGTGTGTGCCTTGCTGGGACCAAAAACGGGGCCGGCAAGACGACGCTGCTGAAGCTGCTGATGGGATTGATCGAGCCGACTCGCGGGTACGCGCAGCTGTTAGATCATCCCTGCTGGCCTGCCGCTCGCTCGGCCGTGAGTCGTACGGGATGTCTGCTGGATGGTTTTGAGCCGCCGCCGAGCACTCGGATTCGCCATTTGATGGCATTGAGCGATGCGACCGGACCGACATTTGAAGCCGCTCGAGCCCGCCAGCTTTTGACTTCACATGGTCTTGAAATATCACGTACATGGTCGTCGCTCAGCAAAGGTCAGAAGCGATGGGTGCTGCTGGTGCTTCTGCTGTGCCGAGGCTGCGAAGTGCTCTTGCTGGATGAACCGGCCGACGGACTCGATCCGCAGACAAGAATCGAGCTGTATCAGCTGATTCGTCACGAAGCCAACAACCGGGACATCACGGTTCTGGTCGCGACTCATGTTCTGTCCGACATTGAACGCGTGGCGGACAGGATCTGCATCCTTCACCAACGTTCCATTCTGCTGGCGTCTGATCTGGAAGAACTAAGAGAACAACTGTGGATCGTGGAATGCGATCCGGCTCCGGCAGCGATTTCGCTTCCGACCGGCGTGGAGATGATGAAGGGCGGGGCTGCGATGGCAGGGGAAAGCGGTGTGATGGTGCGGGATCCAGCGGGGATTTTGAGTTCTCAGGAGTTACCGTACGAGATCCGTCGCCGCCGGGCCACGCTGGAGGAGTTTTTTCTGGCAGTGACGTCTTAGTGAGCGCAGGCAGGCTGGTGTGCCTGCGCGGCTTGTGAGCCGCTTGTCACATCCTGCGAGTTTTCGTTCTGATTTCGTTGAGTGCGAGGCCCAACTTCATGAAACCCCTGATCACCCTCATTCGCTGGCATTTGCGGCAGCTGGCGATGCTGAACGTCGTGACCATGCTGGCTGCCATTCTTTACACGATATTCTGGTCGGAACGTCTGATCCTCGGGCGTAATGTCTACATGGTTTTGGGCAGCCTCGTCCATGCGGGGTTGATGGTCTGGATCCATGGCCGCAGCGCACCACGAGGCCCCGGGTTTCTCTATGCCCAGGGATTTTCGCGTGACCAGTTGTGGTGGTCGACATGGCTGGCAACGGTGCTGTCCGGAGCGATGGTTTCCGGCGTTGTCTGGCTGGTGATTGTTTCCGGGCTGAGGTCGTGGACTCAGTTTCATCTGGGGAATCCGTGGTACCCTTTGATGGGAGCCGTGGACGCCAACGTCAGCCTCTGGCTGTTGGGCGTGTACTTACTTGTACTCAGCCCCATGCATTACTGCTGGGTGCGATGCCGACAGCCGTTTGGTGATGGAGGAGCCGGCTGGCTCATCCTGATCGGCTTTATACTGATGCTGTTCGGAGCATTGGATCAATCCGTCTATTCGATTACGCCTGTCGCGTGGTTCATGTACGGGGCCGGTGTTCTGATGTCGAGCATTGCTGTATTGATTTGCTGGCGATTCCATCGACGTGTGGAGGTTCAGGCATGATGATCTTCTATTTCCTGATCAACATCGGCGTGATGCTGCTCATTGCAACCGCCGTGTTTGTTGTTCCCATCATTCCTGCGATGCGTACTGGTCGCCGGTGGAATCCTGCGAACTCGCGCCGCAGCAAATCCGTCCGAAAACTGGAAACTGTTCTGTTGGCGATCGGTCTTGTCGTCCTTGGTGTGCTTTGGACGTTCGGTTCGCATTTCACCTGGCCCCCAACAGCGTTGACCGAGACCGTGGACTCGATTCGCTCGCTCAACGTCTGGGTACTCGCCACGGGAGCGGTACTTGGCAGCGCTGCCTTGTTTGTCACGTGGCGCTTTAGCACCGTCGTCGGGATGCTGGGGCTGATCCTGATCGGCGGAGGCGCATTGTTTGCCTTTACAATGGGGATTAGGTCGGATCGGTCAGCAGAGTTTCAACGGAAGCATAGCGGCATGGTGACTGCGGGCTCCGAAGGCAATTCACAGCCCGAACTACCGAAAACCCGGATTCGGTTCGAACTGATCGATCAGCTGGCCGGAGCCGATCTTTGGGTTAACGGCGTCCACCTTGGAAAAACGCCCGTTGAAATCACTGCTCGTGAACTGCTGGGCAAAGTACCTGACTGGAGTAACGAAAAGAGGACTCAGATGATCTACAGCAATTCAGAGAATCAATGGACCGATTCCCGGGGAAGAACCTTTCGGCTCTGGGGCTGGAGTCCTGTGCATTTCACTCCTCACATCGAGCGGAGCTCCAGATGGTACTTCAAGGTCGAATTGAACGGCGTCCGTGGCTATTCCACGCTGATTCAACAAACACGTGAACACCCGGGAACCCAGGAGGAGCTGATTCGCGTCGAACTTGACACCGTCTTTCCCCAGTGGGATGACGAAATTGAGACGTTGTTCGACCGTGCCCGGCTGAACGACTATGCGACTGACGAATCCTGGAAGGCCGCGTTCAGATCTTATGGTGAGTTTGCGTTGAAACAGCTGGAGCAAAGCCGCACCAGTGAGCCTCGACTTGCCCTGGTCCAGGGATCTGATCAAGCCACGCATGCAATGCTCAGGAACCTGAAAGACTCAAAATCCGCATGGCAACTGCTGATGGTGATCGAAGACGAAGCCCGTCGCACACATTCGTATGACAGCGGCAGTATGAATGGGCTCGCCGTGGATCAGCTTGTGCCGCTGCTGGACCCGGAACAACTGGTGCAGCATGCTTTGGAGCTGCTGAGATCTGAGGACAACCCCGATTCTGGCGATACGCGTTCCTGGCCAGACGGGAGATTTGCCACCTGGTATGGTGCCGGCGGCAAGCACGGCGAGGAAGTTGGTCTCTGGCCTGTCGCTCAGGCTGTCTGGCGGCTCGATCAGGCTCTTGATGCAGCAACAGCAACAGTGCCCATCACCAACACGGCAAACGCTGCAAGCCCTGCAGACAGACAAGTGGTGGCCTCGACCGCTACGTCCCCGGAAACGACGGCCTAAGAGGATGTTGTCGACGCGATTGATCCATTAGCCGACAATCTCGTTGAACGCGAAATAACGCCGGAACTCCTGCGAATGAGCTATGAAAATGTATCGAGGCTGAACTACGCAGAGGTCCTCGGTGGCTCAGTTTACGAGACTTTCCTGTTCCGAAACGACTGGCACACTCCTGCAACTGACTCCTTCAACGGAGAGTCAATCGGCGATCATCAGAACTCTGTGAATAAATGGTTCGGCAGACTCATGCGACTGCGGACACCGCTGGGAACAGCATTTCGCAACTGGCAATCTTCCAGGCTGCTGGCGATTGCCCGGAGCGGCTTGTCCCAATTCAGCATGAGCAGTGGCTCTCTCTCTGCGGATCTGAATTTCCTGTTTCTGGATCGAGAATTCACCAGCGCTCAGCCCTCACTGGCGATGCAGTGTTGGCCGGACCTGAAGGCAGTCACCGCTGGTATCCCCAGGCATTCCGCACAAGATGCGTTCAAAATCCGCTGGGAGTACCTTGGCCGACTGTGGCCGGAATCGACCCCTGCCATGTTCGTCGACGTCTTTGACGATGCTGCGAGGAACTCGGACCATATGTTTCTGGAGAAGCTTCCCGATTCGATGCCGCTGGACGGACAGTTTCTGGTGCTGATGGCAACGATCCGGTCTCAACGGGATCTGGTGGCGAAACTGCCTCGGGTCCCCGGCGATAACAGCAACTACGAATCGCCACGACAAAAGCACTTGCGATTGATCGCATCGCTGCGAGAAATGCTCTACGGCCTGCCCTGCGAACAGGCGGCCGCTCAATTGCTGGAAGATCTGAAAGCGGAACCCGATCACAGCTGGCACAGTGGCATGTCCCATTTTCTGCAGTTCGATACAACCCACGAAGACCTGTTGCGATTGATCGCTGTCAGCGATGACCGGAACTGCAGCGTCTGATTCTCCCGGCGATTCAGAATCCGCGATCCCCGTAGGGTCAGGTTGCTCGACCAGTTGCTGACGTCATCTGACGAAACGATTCGCACTGAAGCTGCCGCCGTCAGGACTACCTCGAACAGCTTCGGACTCAGCCGTTGCCGCATCGGATGGAACCCGGGCCATGAGTCACCGCAATCACCGCAGTGGTCCCAGCGACTGACAGGGGAGATGTTCCGCTTCCATCCGCCCGATGAAGCCCGAATGGGTCGTTGGTCGTCCGTGACACAATTTTCTATTTCAGTAGAGATTACTTCTTGACTGCACCGAGTGCCCCATGCTATATTCTATCGCTATAGAAATAGCGATTCGCGAGGCGAGGAACGAAATCTCATGGCTCGGTTACCTTCGGAATATCCCACGGAACTGGAACTCCAGATTCTGAAAGTGCTCTGGGAGAATGCTCCTCAGACGGCGCGGCAGATTCGCGATGCACTGGCGGAACGAGGCCGTGATTTGGCTCATACGTCGGTGATTACGACGCTGCAGAAGATGGTCGATAAGCAACAGTTGGATCAGCTTGCCCCCGTCGAAGGTAAGGCGTTTCGCTTTGAACCACTGATCAGCGACCAGCAAGTCAGTCGCGGGATGCTGGGAGATCTGGTCGATCGAGTCTTCGATGGGTCGGCCGAAGCCGTGATGTTGAGCCTGTTTGATGTGTCGGAGCTGGACGAGGACGCTCTGAAGCGTCTTCGGAAAGCGTTCAATCAGAAGCTGAAGGAGATTAGCCATGAATGATGTGTTTCGTTCCTGGCTCGGCCTGAGCCCTGAAATGTCTCTCCGTTGGGGATTGACGCTGCTGCATTTTCTGTGGCAGGGAGCCCTGATTGGACTGCTGGCTTTTGTCGCGGCTAGACTGCTGCGGCATCAAGCGGCCGTGGTACGATACTGGCTGTATGCTGTCGCGTTGATCGCTTGCCCGCTGAGCGGAGCGATGACGTTCGTGCTGGTCGAGATTCCGGCAGAGTTTCGAATCTCGGCCCTGCCTGAATCGCCTGTGATCCCGTAGCTCGCCGCACCAATGGAAAACGGGATCCCGGCTTCGCTGAATATGCAGGATCCGAAGGTTTCGTCAGAGAATCCCGCCGTCATATCGAAAGCCGTTGCCGGGGCTCGGGTGGCGAGCGTGACTCAAATCTCGAATGGAACTCCGAACATCGCTGAAGCGGTTCCTTCAATCGAGCCCGCTTCCCAATGGCTGCCTGTGATCGCTCATTGGACGACAGGCTTGTACTCGGCCGGCGTCTTCTGCTTCCTCATTCGCCTTGCGATTGCAATCTGGGGCGGCCATCGATTGCGAGCGATCTCACGTCCGTTGTCGGATTCTGCATTGCTCGCACTAATCCAGGATCAGGCGCGACGCATCGGCCTGAAGCTTGTTCCCGTCGTTGCGTATTGCGAACGAGTGGCGGTACCAACTGTGATCGGCGTGCTGCGTCCGATGATCCTGCTGCCAGAGACGCTGACAACCGGCCTGTCGACCGAAGAACTGTCCGCCATCCTCTGCCACGAGCTGGCACACATTCGTCGCTACGACTTGTGGATGAACCTGCTGCAGCGAGTGATTGAGTCACTGCTGTTCTTCCACCCCGTCGTCTGGCTCCTCAGCCGTCGCCTGATTGCCGAGCGAGAAATCTGCTGCGACGATCTGGCCGTACGCTCCGGCCAAGAACCTATGAACTACGCCGGTGCATTACTGCGAATGGCGGAGCTGTGCGCCGGAGTTTCATCGGGGAATTCTCTCGCCATCGCCGCTACAACAGGAGGCCGTTCGCTGCTCGAATATCGCGTATTGCGGCTCATACATGTGGCTCCTGTCAATCGACTAAACCTGAATCGAATGAGTCTGCTACTTCTGATGAGTCTGCTGCTTCTGATCTTTTTGATATCAGGGCCAGTCAAACGATGGCTTGCAGGAGTACCGACCACTGAGCTGTCAAACACACTCTCAGCAGGAGCAACCCAGGAAAGCAAATCCCCAGTAGCCGATACGCCAAAAGCAGGACGCGAAACCTCGGAGGCAAATGAAGGGCTCGCGGAACAGGCATCAACCAAAGTGACGATTTCGGGACGCATTGAAGGGGAAGACGGCATACTGCTACGGAACAGTGGAAGCATTGATTATTCTAGTCGTTCACAGACATCCTATTCCATGGGCGGCGGTCCACTCAAGGGCGGTCGATTCTCTTCGACATGCCCCGCTGGTGAGATCTTTGTCGTAGCTTTTGTGGACGGATTCGCTCCCGCATGGACTGAAGTGTTTGAAGTGAAATCCGGGGACACGAGAGATGATCTGGTCATCGTGCTCAAACCAGGATCATCAAAAGCAATCAAGGTTATCGACATAAATAACAAGCCGGTGGTTGGCGCGAGGCTTGTCAGACATCCGGAGATTCATGGCAAGATTTTAGGGCCGGTGATCGAATTCACAACCGATGAT
Organism: Planctomycetaceae bacterium; assembly: GCA_037719765.1. Classification (GTDB taxonomy): domain Bacteria; phylum Planctomycetota; class Planctomycetia; order Planctomycetales; family Planctomycetaceae; genus SXXK01. The sequence goes on along the minus strand of JBBJME010000002.1, from coordinate 44,819 downwards.
CACGGACTGCTTGCGATGGAACATCTGGCGGACACCCGCTACCAGTTTCGAATCAGTGCACCGGGATTTCAGACGCTGCGAACCGACGCAGTCAACATTTCTGGTGACGACGAACTCACGCATGTGCTGAAGCGATGCCGACCGGCAACCGGAATGATCGTCAACTCTGACGGTACGCCTGCTGCCGGTGCAGAGCTCTTTAAGAGTTGTGAAGCTGTGTCTCGCGGCCCAGATTCGAATGCCAGCTACTATTCGACGGGTTCCGGAGATCATGAATGGTTGGGACAGCACATTGCCACGACGAATGCTGACGGTCGATATGAAATTGATCAGCTGAATGATGACTCACAGTACATGATTGCTATCCAGGGGCCTGATGGAAGCAGGATGGTTCTGAGTGATCTGACGGCAGGACAGTCGGATCGAAGAATTGCTCTGCCAGAACGACGCGATCTCGTTATCAGCGTTACAGGCGACACCAGTTCCTTGCCGAAGCGCGACGGGAAGCCGTTCGTTATGGTCAGGCAGCACCTTACAATGCGGATGTCGGCAACGGGCCATGTGAGCAGCAACTCGTTGGGAGCGGACATCCCGCTGGAGCTAAACGCAACAGGAGGCTCCGCCATATTTCGTGGCCTGATCATTGGCCCAAATTCCGATGCGAAATTTGCGGAGGTGCGCCTGGGGTACAGCCTCGAATGGATGAAGATCGTCCCGATTGATCCGTCCGGTAACACCGAAGTTCGGTATGACCTGGCACCAGGAAACGCTGACGCTGATAATCCCGTCAATGTGGCTGACGCGAAATCGCCCGAATCACCAGAAGCGCCGATCCGCTATCCGTACTGCATTGTCGAGACGGGGACCCTGCAGACTCGAACACTGGCTGACGCAGTCTCCACTTTCAACCAGACGTCGCAGGAAAACCCGACCGGGGTTTTGGAACAGCCTGTGATGGAACAGGAGACTCGCGATGCGATTGTGAAGTTTGCCGCAGAAACTTACGTTCCTGAAACCGTGCGCGAGCAGTTGACCGAGATCCTCAGGACCGGCACGCTGCCATCGAATGTTTACACTACATCACAAGAGGCGAACTCAGTTTACCCAAAGAACCGGTCGCGGGACTCTCGATCACTGGCCATGTCGAGCCCCTGGCAGACGGTACGCATCTACTAACTGACGTCATCACCAACCCCGGCCCCCTGCTGTCTGCTCATCTGGCCAATGAGGAGATTCGGCAGCGGGATTTCCGGCAGAGTTCATCAAAGGCAGGCCTCGACGAGGAATCTCCAGACGCCGAATTGCCGACTCCTGACGCAGCAAAGTCATTGCCTTCGGACGAGCGGGCTCCGCCGCAGATGCCAGAGCCTGCAACGCCTGTCACCGATGCACAGCGTCGAGACATCCTCCTGAAAGCCGTCGAGGACGCCGATCGAATTCCGGACGAACAGGCTCGGCAGAGGGCACAGTGGGAACTCGTCTCCTCGCTCGTCAATGCAGGCTTACATGCCGAAGCATTTCTGCAGGCGATAAAATTGCGAACAGCGAATCCACAGACCTGCATCTATTCGCTGACGACGATCGCAGCAGACGCTGTCAGACGCGGTGATCAGGCCACAGCCCAGAAAGCGTGGGACGCCGCGAAGCAGTCAAACACGGATTCCGGTGCGAAGTACAATCATTATGTGATTGAACTGGGCTTCAAACTCAACCGACCTGTCGCGGAAATGTTGACCATTGCAGCGGTGGCGAAACGCGATGACCAGCAGAGAGCGTACCAGGATATTCGCAATGAACTGGCCCGGCGTGGTCGCGTTGACGAAGCGTATGCCATCTCGGCCGCCCACCTGTCGAACCTTCCCAAAGACTTCAACGACCGCGAAATCGCTTATTACTGCTCAACTGCAAAAAGCAATGATGACTTCGTCAAACACGATCACCTTGGCCAGGCGATCCGCATTATCGAACAGATGCCCAAGGGGCAGCATCGAGACGCCTCGATCGGCCATTTGATCGGCGGCCTGCTTTATGCTGCCAACAAGGATACCGTTTCTGAAGAACGACTCGCTCTCGCCGCAAAATGGGCTGGGCAGATCGAAGATCGCCTCAAGCAGGCCACCGTTAACGCGCAGATCCTGCAGAAGCGCCTGCCAGGCATGAGCGTTGACGAACTGGAGCAGCAACTTTCCAATGTCACCTCGCGGGAAGAGAAACAGGAGTTCCTGCGCAGGATCTTCCACAAACTGCTGGAAGAAAATCGCATTGAGGACGCCGACAGGATACTGCCTCGCCTGGTCCAACTGGTCAAAGAACAGCCCCGGCCTGAGCAGAAAAGCAAGTTTGGTAATGTTGACGACGAGCTTGCACTTCGAATGACCGCATGGACACACAACGCAGCAATCGTCCGGGCATTGCACAAGGCGGGTCGCACGGAAGAAGGGCGGGCGCGGCTGGAAGCGATGAAGGATCTGCCGGATTCTGAGCCGGTATTCCTTGTCGGAAACCTCGCCGGAAGACGACTGCAACTGTATATGGAACTCGACGATTTTGAAGCTGTCGAACAACATTACGCGGATAACCCTGATCCCGTGTCGTTAATCAGCATGGCGGCATGGATGATGCAGGAAGGAAAATTCGATCGAGGCTGGAAGCATGTTGCTCCATTGATGGACGTGTCATCAGACACGATGTTCCCGGCAGAGGTGCGAACAACGAATCTCTACTTTGTTGCTCAGCCCTTTGAAAACCTTGCCAGAGAACTGTTCAAAGTCAACCGGCATGACGAAGCTCTGACGTTCATCAGCAAGCTGCCGGAATCCCGTGATACGGCTCACGCTTTCGAGACATTCGGCGAGCTGCTCGTCACCAGCGGCCACTTGGCGGAACTTGACCAATGGCTGGCCCGAATGCCTCACGAGACCGCTCGGACTCACACCCGCCTGGGAGCACTGCGAGCGATCACAAAGCCTGCCGAGGCAACGGCAAAGCCGTAGACATTGCTTCGTACGTTTCAACAGAAGTTGATTCCGCTCACGTTGGGGCTGCTATTCCCTCGCCATTCCCCGAATCTCGGCAGGATGAATGCCTTTGCCGAGTTTGGTATTGAGAGCAATGGCTTCGTATACGCGGTGAATGCCAAACAGCACGGCGCTCTTGACGTGAGTTTCCCCCTGCGCCAAGTTGGCCGTAATCGCTGCAGACAGGATGCAGCCCGTTCCATGAGTGTTGATGGAAGTGAATCTTGGAGTTTCGAGCAAGTCGTTGAAATCGTGACCGTTCAGGCAGTGGTGCGAATGACCGTTGACTTCACCGAGTTTGATCAATACATGTCTCGCGCCGCTGTGCCCCAGTCTGAACATTGCCTTTGCGATCGCTTCATCACAATCCAGAGTTAGGCCGGTGAGGCGTTCGGCTTCAAAGCGATTCGGGGTGACAAGAAACGCAAGTGGAAGCAGATGTGAATTATAGGCTTTCACGACATCATCGGTGACCAGCATGTCCCCATGCTTGCTGACGAGAACCGGATCCACCACGATCGGGCACGACACAGTTTTCAGTCGCTCTGCGACAGCACGGACGACATTGGCGTTTCCCAACGCACCGATCTTGATGGCTTGCGGTGGAATGTCAGAAAGAACTGCATCCAGCTGATCGCAGATAAGTTTCGGTGACATCACTTCCACACGCGTCACCCCCTGAGTGTTCTGCACGGTCAGCAAGGTGATGACCGACATTCCATACACACCCAGGTGCTGAAACGTCTTCAGGTCCGCCTGCAATCCGGCCCCACCGCTGGGGTCCGATCCGGCGATGGTCAACGCAGTGGCATCCGGGAATATGCGAATGCTTTTCGGCTTCCCGGAGGTACTTGTTTTTTTTGCCATCAGGTGACTCGACGAAAATCATTCAGGGTGCGGTTGATGTTGACGCAGCGCGTCATTGTCACAACGAGAGACTTGCTGTCCAGCATCGCGTTCAATGGCACGTCGCGTCTGTTCCTGACAGTCAGGCTTCGGGTTACAAAACGCTCCGTTTGCGCCAAAAGTGGCGTTGTCCGAAGAAGCTCTCAGCGAAATGTCCAAAACCGAAAAGTTGTCGCGTGGAATTCCTCTTTCGCTTCCCGGAAGTTCCCGGTTTGATACACTTACCGCAGACAACCCAGGCTTCCCAATTTGCTGCTCATCTTGCTGTTGGGATGATCGGCGGAATATGACAGGTACATTTGAGGACAAGAACCGTGGCTCGACACTTGATTTTCTGCGTGCTGGCGTTTACTGGCGCGATGGGAACGACAAACGCTGGTCATTTCTTTCATCATTACCGAAGTCCCGTTTATGTGGCACCAGTGATGGTGTATCAGCCAGCGTATGTTGTGCCGAACGTGACTTATGCAGTCACGCAGGTGCCCGTGACGACGGTTTCCTGGTCGACGAGCTACTACGCCCCGCTCGTTCCGACGGTCCCGGCTTACTACGCTCCAGCGACCGTGCATGCGGCACCCGTTTATGCAGCGCCCGTCTATCCTGTACCTGCCTACGGTTACGGCCACCGGGTTCACCGCCATCTGAACGTTTACAGAAACGGCAGTTACCACTATCACGTTCGCGTGAGATAAGGGCCGAAGACTTCGGCAGAAATCGCCGCAGTTCATTTGTTCACGCGCGATGAGTTTCGAAAAACTTCGCAGATCGAAGTTGACGAAAGCAAAATGTCGTTCATTCTTTCGTTCGTGCTGATTTGAGGCGTTCAGAGCGAATCGCGCAGGGATATTCAGCCCGGCGGATCGTCTGAAATACACGACAAAACCGGTCTGGAGCCGTTTTATTGAAACCGCTATAAGGCTGCCCTCACTGAGGCGGATTCATGGCGGGCAGGCTTAGGCTTGTCATTAAATGTGATCCGGACTTAAGGATTCGGCAGGATGCCGGGGCCTTTGAGTCATCTTCAGTCAGCGTGTTTGACAACGATTCTGCTCATTGGAGCAGACATGTTCTCTCATCGGAAGGAGTCCGATGGTGCGCTTCATCGCTGCCATTACCGTCGTTACTGTCTGCTGTTACTCATCTGCTGTTCAGGCGCAATCGAAACCGCCTGCAAAGCGTCCTGTTGCCCCGGTTTCCCGGACTCAACAGGCGGATGATCCGCCGGCCCGCCCAAAGATAGAGCTCAAAAATGAGCATCTCAATCAGAATCCTAAACCGCTGACGCCGGAGCTTGAACAGTTGCTCCGCGACTGGGCGGCTGCGAGTGAAAAGATTGAGCGTCTGGAAGGCGAACATCTGCGGCGAGTCTACGACATGACGTACGAAGTCGAGAAACTTTCGCAGGGGCGATTCTACTTCGAGACGCCCGATAAAGGTCGCATCAATATTACGCCCGTCGAGATCACAGATAAGATGCTGGATCAGCGTGCGAATGGTGAAGTGCCGACTAAAAAACGGAAAGACAGCAAGCCATTCGAATTGAAATCGGATCAGGAAGAATGCTGGTCCTGCGATGGTCTGCGCGTCTATGAAATGGACGTCGCACAGAAACAAGCGCGTGTGGCTCAATTGCCGGCCGACATGCAGGGCAAGAACATTATGGACAGCCCACTGCCATTTCTGTTCGGTATGCCCCCGGAAAAAGCAAAACGCAGGTTTGCGATGTCTCTGATGCGTCCGATTGTTCCCGCAAGCGGACGTGCTTATCTGCACATTGAGCCTCGACTTCCTCAGGATGCGGGGAACTGGGCCAGTGCCGATGTGATCCTGAATCTGAAGACATTTCTTCCGGACGCGGTGCAGTTAGTCGATCCCGCCGGGACGAAAATCACGGTGTATAGTTTTTCGAACTTGAAAGTGAATGAGAACAAGTTCCTCGACTCCCTCTTCGATAAGCAGGATCCAAAGACACGATTCACGCCGGATCTGCGGGGTTTCAATGTCAATGTGCAGGACGGGGGCGAGCCGGCTCCGGTCGCGGAAAACGATCCGGCGAATCCGAAAACGCAATCTAATTCTCAACCGGCCGCGCCGCCGAAGGCTGCAAAGCCGGTGCTCGTCAACGTCCAGGGCATGTCGCATTCTGATGCCGTGATTCAACTGGAACGCCAGGGGCTGAAACGTGTCAAGGAAAATCCGGAGGTCAATAATATCATTCTGGAAGCTGGCCCGGCTGCTGAGAAAGAAGAAGATGTCTTCACCGTTCAGTCGCAGGATCCTCCCGCTGGCACGCCGCTTAAAAAAGGCATGAAAGTCCGCCTGACCATCTGGACAAAGTCCGACGGCAACGCAAAACAGTAGACGCGATCATGGGCTAAAGGCGCGCGTCAGAAAATTTCAGCTACGGTGAATTTTTTCTGCCGCTCGCCTGGTGCATTGTCAAACCCTGGATTGCAGGTCAACGGCATCGCGGGAAAAGGGGTCAGGAACCAATAGTGCGCAGCACCCTGCGGGCCATTTGGCTATTGGTTCCTGACCCCTTTTCCCAGGCCAACCCCAAGATCATGCGTTGACAATGCACTATGTGGTCTTTACAGATGGACCGCGTTCATACGGATCCTTTGTGTGCTGAAAGTCAAAATTCTTTGCCTGTGCGTTGTCCTGTCCATGCCGAATGCGGTCCATGCATTTCAGGTTGTGGCAGCTACTTCGACCGCCACCGCGACACGTCCTGCGGACGCAGCTTCCAGGCTGCATCGGATCTTTGACGAAGAATGGCAGCGGACGTTGAAGGAAAATCCGACTCAGGCATCGCAACTGGGGGATCGGCGCTACAACACGTTCTGGCCCGATACTTCGCTGACCGCAATCCATGTGTCGCAGACACGAACGCGGCAGGTGCTGGCCACCATGAAAGCGCTGGACAGATCGTCTTTTTCAGCCGACGACAATCTCAACGCACGACTCTTTGAATTTCAGTACGAAGCCGAGATCAGCGAACAGCGATTTCAACTGCATCTGCTCCCGGTCAATCAGCGTGGCGGGATCCAGGATGAAGACACGACCGTGGATGTGCTGCAGTTTGATACGCTGCGGGACTACCAGGACTGGATCGCGCGACTGAGAGCATTCCCGCTCTACACGGCGCGCACGATGGCTCTGATGCGGCAGGGAATCCACGAACGGATGATACATCCGAAAATCGTGATGCAGCGAGTCCCGGCACAGCTCCGGAAGCAACTCGTCAGTCAGCCTCATGAGAGTCCATACTACAAGCCGTTCCGCACGTTTACCGTCGAACTGACGGACACGGAAAAGAACCATCTGCGAAAAGACGCGGCGGCGGCGATTGAATCCTGCATCCTGCCTTCGTATCGCACGTTCCTCGAGTTCTTTGAGAAGGAATATCTTCCCGCATGTTTTGAGGACGTTGGTTGCTGGCAACGTCCCGATGGCCAGGCGATGTATGCCGAGCTGGCGCGCCGCTTCACAACCACCAATCTCACGCCGCAGGAGATTCACGACATCGGGCTCGCGGAAGTGAAACGCATTCGGAGTGAGATGGAAGCCATTCAGAACGAGGTGGGTTTTCAAGGTTCGTTTCAGGAATTCCTGATTCATCTGCGAAGTGACAAGCAGTTCTATTTCGACACGCCTGAAGAACTTCTGCAGGCGTATCGCGAATGCTGTGACCGCATCAATCCCAATTTGCCAAAACTGTTTCTTAAGCTGCCAAAGTCCGCTTACGACATCCGACCGATTCCCGATCAGATGGCACAGGATACGACGACGGCCTATTACCGGCCTCCGGCAGCCGACGGGACTCGACCAGGCAGCTATTTTGTAAATCTGTATCGCCCGGAGACCCGTCCAAAATTTGAAATCGATGCGTTGTCACTGCACGAATCCGTGCCTGGTCATCATTTGCAGATTGCGTTGTCCATGGAACTGACGGACGTCCCGGAGTTTCGTCGCTACGGCGGTCACACAGCCTTTATTGAAGGCTGGGCATTGTATACAGAAAAACTGGGCGGCGAACTCGGACTCTACCGTGATCCGTATTCGCGCTTCGGGCAACTGACTTATGAAATGTGGCGCGCTGTGCGGCTGGTTGTGGATACGGGAATGCACTGCCTGAAATGGAGTCGTCAGGAGGCGATTGACTTCTTCGCCGACAATACGGCCAAATCTATGCTGGATATTGAAAACGAAATCGATCGTTACATCGCATGGCCGGGACAGGCGCTGGCCTACAAGATTGGCGAACTGAAAATTCAGGAGCTGCGCCGTCGGTGCGAACAGGAGCTCGGGGACCGTTTCGATGTGCGCGAGTTCCACGATGTCGTGCTGAAAAACGGTGCCGTTCCGCTTGATGTGCTGGATGAACTGGTGACCGCCTGGATCGCGGCGAAGAAGCTCTAAGGGGCTTAAAAAAGGTGTCAGGAACCAATAGCCAAATGGCCCAAAGGGTGCTCCGCACTATTGGTTCCTGACCCCTTTTCCAAGCCCGCTCTCTCAGGAATCAACAAGCCTTCAAATAGAACCGGGGCTGGCATGTTTGCACATACCAGCCCCGGAACATCGGGTCGTCACATAGTGGAGGAGTTACTATGGTACGATCGCTTCAGATTTTCGGACAGGCTCCTCACATCGTGTGTCAACCTGTGGCGTGTGTTCGCAGGTCAACTGGTGGCGTAGCAGCGGTTATCGCATCGAGAATACCGACGGGTCATCAATAATAATGGGTGTTGACCAGGTTTTGCCGTCGTTCATATTGCAGCTGTTAAAGAAGTGCGTCGCAAAGTATTCGGCTTTGTAGCCGTATGGAAAGCTGGAATACAGATGGTCGGCCGAGGTGAGATCGCTCACTCCCTGTTTGCCATAGAAATGCACCCGTCCGTCGGCGGACACTGACATCCCGAGCGTCCACCATCCGGGAGACAGTTTCAGGCTCTTGACTTCATGGCCCAGATTGTCGCCGCGAATCAGCAGCATCGCCTCGTCTTCCGGGAACCGTCTGTCATGACTGCTGTGGAATTCAATGAAGTAGCCCGGCCAGTACTCTTCCTGTTTCCTGCTGGTTGTTGAAAACAGGAACTTCTTTTTGCTCTCAGTGATGGTCGTCTTTGTATCAATCCGGTATCCAAAGTGAGTCCCGGAGCGATCTTCCCATTTGTCGAATGGTGGTAAAAAGATGCGGCAAGTGCAGCTCGGATTGCGACTTGCGGAAATCGCCCCGATCCTGGAGGAACATGACATCACCAGGTCGTCCTGTTCCATCTGTCGGCTGTGCTGACCCGGAACGCCGGAATTCAGTGTCTGAATCTTGAGCGATCCGTTGCTGCCGGCAATGCCCCCTGCTGGAGTTGCAACGCGCACGATATGGTCCGGCATGCCGCGTTTGGGACTTTCGAACCAGCGTTGATTGTTGGAGAAGCCGGTTGGAGAACGAACCTGTTCATCCTGTTCCTTGCTGGCTTTGTTGCCGTTCGGAACCCACTCCCATTTTTCATCTTCAAAGTCGTCGCCCACCTGCTGCAGCTTCATTCCCGTTCCGGGAACGATCTGTGCCTGCACATCCACAAAGCAGATCGGAAGGGCGACTACGAAACATGTCGCACGGATGAACGAGAGGGATGGCGACTTCATGTCGTCGTGTTCCTTTGTATCAGAATCCATTCTGACGGACCGCAGGGACTTCGATTCGAAGTCACTGCGACAAGAAATTGAAATGGAGCCAATCAGTCGCATCGCATCCTGCGCTGCAGCTGATCAGCCGACCATCTCGTTTTGGAGTCCAATTTCACAGGAAGCCCGTCACCATCCATGGCAACCGCTTCCTTCGGTTAACTCCAAAATGCGTATCTGCCAGTTGCTATCGGCTTTCGCGGCACAGACGGCATACTCATTTCTGTTATGCCGCGGCGTTGAAAGCAAAGCTGCCAGCCTCAACCGAAAAGTCTTCAGCACACTACGAAACCGGGAAAAGCACCCCTGACGCCCCAGTTTCACAATTCATGATTTTCCTTTCGAGATGTCCGGCAGGAAAATGGTATACTGATGCCGCAGAGATCGGAAATCACTGAGGAGCGGTGACCGCGTTGCGGTTTGATTTTCCAAAACTTTCTTAAGGAATCTTCACATGGTCTGCACACACCTGAAACAACTCTACGAGCTGTGTGAAACTCATCAGCTGAAAATGGCGGGTTCGGACCTGATCCGGATTGTCTGCAAGACATGCAATGAGCACGAAATCTGTCCGTCCATGCTGATGGATGAATACGATGCCCGCTATAAGACGGAAAGTGAAACATCTCCGGCTGTGGAACTGCACGTTCACCCGAAACCCACATGAATGTGAAGGTCACCTGGAAAATCTCTCTGAACCTGACGCTTTCCAGTTAACTTGATACGACACAAGTGACAAAAGCAGCCTTCACTCTGTGAGAGATGCAACCGAGCCCGAAAGCGCGAGTGTTTTCGGGCTCCGCCTGCGTCCGCCTCCTCATCGGCGGCATGCCCAGCAAGCCGTTTTCCATGCAAACACGGCCGCCACCGTCCAATGCAATTGATCCGGAAAGGGACGATTTTCGTCGTTGTGCGACCTTCGTTATCACTGAAGCGGATGTTGCTGTAGATGCCGTCGGCCCGCAAATAGACGTATCGCTTTCCGGCAAATAATCGCTTCGACAATTCGTTGTATTCATCTTCCCAGAAGGCTTTCAAGTGTGATCGTGAATGCCGAAAATTCCTTCGCCCAGGCACTGGTTTGGCGCTGACTGGGTTGAAACCTTCAATGCCCCAATATAAGGTTCCTTGCCCACCCCGATCTTGCTTGCTCCGGTGGCGAAGTTTCCTGGCTCAGTTGTACACATTCCGTTTCGCTGTTTAAGGAATCCCTGTGCTCACGCGTCATTGGTTGGAAGAGTTGAAGGCGTACGCTGCAAGTTCCAGAGCCACAGGCGGTCGAAGACTTCGACGGAGAGTGAAGGCTTCTCAAGGCAATTTAGAGCGACTGGAAGATCGGACGCTGCTCACGGCACCTTACTCTGCCAATGACAGCTACAGCGTTGCGTCTGGTAACACCTTGACCGTCAATCCTTCCGGAGTCCTCGCCAACGACATGGACATGGACGGCGATCCGCTGACCGCTCAGCTGGTCACGGCACCCAGCATGGGGTCGCTGAGCCTGAATTCCAATGGGTCGTTCGTCTATACGTCGCCTTCAGCATACATTGGCAATGTGACGTTTGCCTATCGGGCTTATGACGGCACGCAGACAGGGAATACCGCGACCGTCACGGTCAACGTGACGGGCAGCGGTTCAGGCAGCGGAAGTGGAAGTGGTTCAGGCAGCGGAAGTGGAAGTGGTTCAAGCAGCGGTTCTGGTTCTGGTTCCAATCAGCCACCCACTGCAGTGTCCGACAATTTCTACGTCGAACAGAATTCTTCGGGAGCCAAACTGCCCGTACTTTGGAACGATTCGGATCCGGAAGGCAGCACGCTGTCGTTCAGCTCGGTGACCAGTCCGCGGCATGGGACTACCAGTACTCAGTTCGACTCGTATTCCAACCAGAACGTGGTCGCCTATTCGCCGACGGCGAGCTACACCGGCGCTGATACATTTAATTACACGATTTCGGATGGCATGGCCACGGCGTCAACGTCAGCGACGCTGACAGTTCACCCTGTTGACAACACGATTGCGCAGGCGAGACCGCTCACTCTATCAGACAACATCCGATTCACGACAGGCGGCATCATCGGTGACGGCCCACAGTCGTGGAGTGATGTCGACATGTTTTCGGTGTCACTCACCGCAGGGCAGCTGATTAAGATTGACATTGATTCCACAAAGATTGACACGGGAGGTTCCTACGGTTCGTTCAACTCGCTGCTGCGGCTGTTTAACAGTTCAGGAACACAGATCGCGTCGAATGACAATGGCACGGATCCTGATACAAGCATCGCCAGCAATGATTCCTATCTGACGTACACCGTGACGGCTTCCGGCACGTATTTCCTTGGCGTTTCGGATTCATCGAACTCCAGCTACAACCCCACATCGTCCGGTGGCGGTTACAGCATGATGTCGGGTGCATACCTGTTGAAGGTTTTACGAGAAGTCACCAATCAGGCTCCTGTCGCCACCAGTGATACCGTCACCACACATCACGACACCCTTGTGAATGTGCCGGTTCTGGCAAACGATTCAGATCCCAACGGCGACACACTGACCATCATGACAGCTGGAAGCCCTGCGCATGGTTCCACACAGATTGTGACCGTCAGCGGTGCCTCGCAGATTCGCTATACACCGAACGCGGGCTACGTGGGATCTGACAGTTTCACATATACCATCAGCGATCCGGCGGGTCTTACATCAACAGCAACTGTATCGGTCTCGGTAAGCAATACAAATCCCGTCGCCGCCACGGAGTCTTATGAAGCTGTGGCTGGCGTGTCTCGCTCCGTCACGACGGCCAACGGAGTTCTGGCGAATGACACCGATGCTGATGGCGACGGTCTCACTGCTGTGGTTGTCACTGGGGTTGCCCATGGCACATTGACGCTGAGCGCCAATGGTTCATTCACGTATCTGGCAACCTCTGGTTATGTCGGGACCGACAGCTTCGTTTATCGCGCGACTGACGGTGCAGGGAGCTCCGCAGATACGACAGTGACGATTTCGGTCTATCCTTCAAATGTGACTGCGTTTGCCGACGCATATTCGATTGGGCATGACAAGGCACTGTCGGTGGCTGCACCGGGTGTTCTGGCCAACGATTGGGACTTCGAACATCAGACATTGACAGCACTGCTGATCTCCGGAGCATCGCACGGGACGCTGACATTGAATGTCAATGGTTCGTTTGTTTACACACCGACAGCGGGTTATGTTGGACCGGATTCCTTCGTTTACAAAGCGACCGACGGCACCAATCAAAGTGCCGCCGTCACGGTGCCTATTTCAGTCACGAATTTTGCCCCGTGGTCTGTGAACGACTATTTTACGGTCAGCCATGATCGTACGCTCACTCGCACGGCAGCCACCGGCGTATTGAGCAACGACGGATGTCGAAGACGATCTGCTCAGCGTCACACTGGTGACGAGTCCCGCCAGCGGGACTTTGAATCTGAATGCAAATGGCTCGTTCACGTACACGCCAGTCGCTGGCGCGACTGGCACGCAGACATTCACCTACAAAGTAAGTGACGGTTACAACTTCAGCCAGAATGCCACCGCCACAATCAGCGTAGTGAATTCGACGCCAACACCGACCGCCGATCTGGTCTTCACACCATCCGGTCAGGATCTGCCCATCAGTCTGGCGACGCTGCTGCAAAATGATGTCGATACCGACGGTGACGCAACAACATTTGCCATCGTCTCAGGAACGACGCACGGAACACTCACAACGCAGCCAGACGGCAGCTTGCTGTATCATCCGAATGCCGGTTTTTCCGGAACGGACACGTTTCAGTACACGCTCTCGGATGGGCTCTCCACCAGCAATCCAGTTGCAGTGCGAATTCGAGTCAACAACGCCGCACCGCTGGGCATCGCCGATTTTTATTCTGTTCGACATGACCATGTGCTCAACGTCACCACAAACAGCGTCGTGGCAAACGATATCGACGACGACGGTGATACGCTCACTGTGACGCTCGCCTCCGCACCGGCCACAGGCACGCTGGTTCTCAATCCAGATGGCACGTTTGTCTACACTCCGACTGCGGGAATGACCGGCGACGCGACGTTTACCTATCGCGTAACTGACGGCATCGTGACCTCCGATCCGATCACAGCGACGATTCACGTCACGAACGCAGCGGCCATCGGACGCAGTGACAGTTATGCGGTTCATCAGGGACACGCATTGACTGTAGACGTTGCCAACGGCGTACTGGCCAATGACACTGATGCAGACAGTGATACACTCACTCCCAGTCTGCAAACAGGGCCAGCGCACGGAACCTTGTCACTCGCCGCCAACGGTTCATTCACCTACACGCCGAACGCGGGATACACCGGAAGCGACAGTTTTTCGTACAACTTGACAGATGGACTGGTCACCACTGGTCCCATCACAGCGAACCTGACCGTTTCCAATGTGGCTCCGAACGCTACATCCGACAGCTATCATGTTCTACACGATCAGACATTGATCGTCCCGGCTCTGACCGGGCTCACCCAAAACGATTTCGATATCGACGGTGATTCGCTGGCCACATCGGTTATGACAACGACCACCCACGGCACACTGACGATGCAGTCCGACGGCAGCTTTTCATACGCACCGTCGGCCGCGTATGTCGGTCGCGACACGTTTACATATCGCGTTTTCGATGGGGCCAGTTTCAGCGGCCGGCGACGGTCACAATCGATGTGACGAATCAGCGTCCGTGGAGCATCAATCGATCGTTCGCGGTGAAGCACGATCAGTTGCTGAGCGTTGATGCACCGGGACTGTTTGCATTTTCCGGCGATGGCGACAGCGATGTGCTGACCGTAGTCGCTGGGGCAGCTCCCGCGCACGGAACAGTCTCGATCGATGCCAACGGTTCGTTTGCATACATCCCGACAGCAGGTTACGTCGGTACGGATTCCTTTGGTTATCGTGTTTCAGATGGTGTTTCGCTGAGCGATGTTTCATTCGTTTCAATTCAGGTCTTCAACAGCGTTCCACTGGCTGCTGCCGACTATTACACAATCAGTCACGACCGCACGCTGACGATCGGCGTTCTGAACGGCGTGCTGGCCAATGACAGAGATCTTAATTACGATCCTCTGACTGTGACAGTTGTCGCCGGACACAACACACAGCACGGCACATTGACTCTGAACACGAACGGTTCCTTTTCGTACATCCCGGCGGCGGGCTATGTCGGGACTGACACGTTTCGTTACCGAGTCTCCGACGGTGCTCAGACTGCAGACGCGGATGTCACGATCAACGTGGTGAATCAGCGGCCGGTCGCGACAAACGACAAATACGGAGCCACTGTCGAACAAACTCTGAATATCCCGGCGGTGGCAGGTATCCTCGCCAATGATGCAGACGCAGATCTGGATGTCCTCCTGGCAGTTCTCTACAGTGGCCCGTCACACGGCTCCCTGATTCTGAACGCAAATGGTTCGTTCAGCTACACGCCAGCCGCCGGTTTCATCGGTGTCGATGAATTTCGCTATGAAGCCAAAGATCCGCTGAATCTGAAGAGTTTCATCACGACGGTTTCGATCTCAACGGCCCTTGTCGCAACAGACGACCATCTGACAATCAGCCACGATCGCACGTTGACCGGTAACGTTGGTGACAACGACTTCAGCGTATCCGGCAATCCACCGTCGTTTGTGCTGCTGAGCAGCCCGGCCAGCGGCAGCTTTACACTGAACTCAAGCGGAGCTTACTCATTCGTTCCGGCCTCGCATTTCGTGGGTCAGGTGACGTTTACGTACTTGTTTCATGCCAATGGTCATGACAGCAATATCTCAACCGGCACAATTGACGTTGTCAACGAAGCCCCACTTGTCTTTACGGGAACATGGCGAGCCTCCCACGGCCAGACCATTACTGCCGATGTCGCCAGCGGCCTGGCGTTCCGTTCACGCGACCGCAACAACGACGCCTTGACATTCTCAGTCGTCTCTCAACCGACCCACGGCACGCTCACATTGAACAGCAACGGTTCGTTCGTGTACGTGCCGACCGATTCGAGCTTCACTGGTGCCGACAGCTTCACATGGAAAGCTTTCGACGGCATCGCGTATTCGGAAGTCAAGACTGCGTACATCGAACTGCTCAATCACAAAGCCAGCCTGTCCGACGATTCCTATACCATCCACGCCGGACATACGCTGACCGTCACCGCCGCTAACGGACTGCTTTCCAACGATTACGATAGCGACTCTGACACGCTGATCCCGACAATCACAGTTCAGCCGACCCACGGCACAATCACACTCGCCGCCAACGGTTCGTTTGTCTATGTGCCGGAAAGTGCCGCCATCAATGCAACCGACACATTCAAGTACAGGGTCTATGACGGAGCCGAATTCAGTGCCGAGCAGACCGTCACAATCACGGTTACGAATTCGATCCCCGCTGCCTCAGCTCCAAAATATCAGACGCATCACAGCGCCACACTCACAGTCAACAGTCAATCGGGGCTCCTGAGCAACGCGACCGACGCTGATGGCGATTCCATCACAGCTCAATTGGTCACCGGTACTGCCCATGGCACTCTGCAGTTGTCCTCAGAAGGCAGTTTTGTGTATGTCCCAGTTGCGGGTTGGACAGGAACTGACAGTTTTACATTCACCCTGAGTGACGGACTTCAGGTCAGCAGCCCGATCACTGCTGAAGTCGGAGTCCGCAACGAAGTCGCCCACGTCAATGATGACTGGTTTGCAATTCACCGGAATCAATTCCTCGTCATTGCTGCTGCGGATATGCTTCACAACGACGCAGACCCGGATCATGATTTAGTGAACGTGTCGATCAGCGGAAATCCGACTCACGGGACTCTTACGCAAACCGCACCGGGCGCGTGGACCTACACGCCCAATGCCAATTTCGTCGGCACTGACACATTTCAGTACACCGTATCGGACGGCGCTTCGACGTCAGCGGCCGCAACGGTTGAAGTGGAAGTCAAGAATTCCGCTCCGCAGGGCGGTGATGACCGATTCAGCATCCCGCACGATCGGACATTTACGACCCCGACCGCTGAGATTCTGGAAAACGACTACGACGCAGACGGCGATCCACTGACAGTGACACTTGTTTCCACAGTCAGCCACGGCACTTTGATTCTGAATGCCAACGGCACGCTCTCCTACACACCTGCGACGGCCTTTGTCGGCACTGATTCTTTTGAATACCGCATCAGTGACGGTGTCGCTCAGAGCGATGTTATTCTTGCGACATTCGACGTCCGTAATACGGCTCCGAGTGCTTACAGGCAGTATCACCGAATTCAGCGACAAGGTGCTCACTGTTATGCGTCCTCAGGGCTTCTCAACGGATCGGTCGATGCTGAAGACGATGTGTTAACACCATCCGTGCTGACGAATCCATCGCATGGACTCTGGTTGTTAATGCCAGTGGAGCGTGGACATATACTCCGAGCAGCGGTTTTATGGGCAAGGACAGTTTTACATTCCGCCTCAGCGACGGTGTTCAATTCAGTGATCCGCAGATTGTGACAATCGATGTCACCAACAATAACGTGCTGACGACCGCAGATTATTACACGGGCAATTCCGGTCAGGTGATCTCAGCGGCAGCGCCGGGTGTCCTGAAGAATGATCTCAATCTGGACAACGACGCCCTGACTGTGACGGTGGTCGCAACCGTCGAACATGGGGCATTGGTTTTCCACAGCAACGGATCGTTTGTCTACACTCCAGCAACTGGTTTCAACGGAGACGACCAGTTCACATACCGGATTTCTGACGGAGTCAGCGAAGCATTCGGAGCAGTCACACTGCGAACCGGCCGCCCTGCGACGACCGCACCTCAATTCAACGTCCGCGCGGACCGATATGCAATTGACGCACTGAAAACTCTCAACGTCACTGTCCAGAATGGACTGACGTCAAATGATGAATTCGTTCGCACAGGCGCGGCTGCTACGGTTCAACTGGTTTCCGGACCTTCCCACGGAACACTGTCGCTCAGCAGCAACGGAGCATTCACGTACACGCCGACAGCAGGAGCAACGCCGTTCAGTGGTCAGGATTCCTTTATTTACCGCTTGACGGATTCCGCCGGTCACACCGGAACTTCCACTGTGACGTTGACGGTCGGGAATCACGCTCCGTGGACCACTGACGTTCTGGTGAACGTTCATCAGGGGAAGACTCTCAATGTCGATGCGGCTCAGATTGCTGCGGCCAGCGGTGATGCTGAAGGCCAAACGCTCACGTTTACAAAACTGACATCTCCGGCGCATGGGACCGTCACTTTTTCCGCAACCGGCGAATTCACGTACACCCCGAACGGTAGTTACTACGGACTCGACTCATTCGCCTACCGCGCTTCTGACGGTTTGACAAACAGTGCTTCCGGAACTGTGACAATCGTTGTCGGCAATGAACGACCGACATTGATCAGCAACACCTGGCGAACAAATGCAGGCCAGACGCTGACCGTTTCTGGTGGCGGCATTCGTGCGATGGGCTCCGATGCGGATGGTGATGTGTTGAACGTCTCCGTTGCCCAGACCACGCAACATGGGGTCTTGACGATGGTCGCAGCCGGAACATTTACGTATGTCCCGAATGCCGGGTATTCGGGGCGAGACACCTTCCGAGCGAAAGTCTCTGATGGCGCGCAGGACAGCAGTGATGTCCGTTTGTGATCAATGTCGAAAATGCACTGCCGGTCGCCACAAGCTCGAATGCAACCCTGCGACACGGGACACATCAGTCCTCAACCTGGCCGGCTATGACAGCGATGGCAACTCACTGGTCTACGACCTTGTCTCAGCACCGACGCACGGCACGTTGACGTATTCCAATCTGATCAGCAGCGGAGCCAACGGCACGCCAATTCGATTCACAGGAACCCTCACGTACACACCAGCCGCTTCATACGCCGGCACTGACGAACTAAAATTCCGAGTCACCGACGGGGTCGGATTCAGCGATGTCGCCACTGTGCAGATTAACGTTCTGAACTCGGCACCCACTGGTCGTGCTGCCTATCAGGCGATTAATGCCGGTGCTCTGCTGACCGTCTCAGCACCCGGACTCCTTGGTCAGGCGATCGACGCAGACGGCGATTTGCTGTCGCTCCAACTTGTCACGCAGCCAGCTCATGGCACAGTCACACTGTCAATGGCAAATGGCGTTCCGACCGGAGCGTACACCTATCATCCAAACGCTGGATTCGCGGGGGTCGATTCGTTTTCGTGGAGAGTCTCCGATGGCGTTGTGTGGAGTGCTCCCGAAGTTGTCACGATCGCCGTCAATAATTCAGCTCCCGTGCTTCGCGATCGATCATTCCATGCCAAATATGCCGAGGGCGTCGCGGCCTCCGGAGGAACTCGCCAATACAGCTTTGACCTGGCCGCAGACAATACGGCCTTCGATCTTGATCAGGATCCGGTCACGTTTCAACTTGTTACCAACGGCACACACGGCATCGCGACAGTAACTTCCGCCGGAGCCCTCGTCTACACACCGACAAGCAGCATATATATCGGACAGGACGAATTCACTGTGCGAGGCTTTGACGGATATTCGTGGAGCGAACCGTCAAAAGTAAACATCAGGATCGACAACGAAGCACCACTGGCTCTGGGCGATTCCTTCTCCATCCACCACGGCATAAGCCTGTCGATCACCGCCCCCGATCTTCTCGGCAACGACTATGACTTCGATGGCGACACGCTGCAGATTGTCTCGATCACGAACGGTGCCCACGGCACGCTGACGCATTCTGGCAACACATGGACGTTCAGCCCCGGAACGTACATCGGCACCACAGAACTCACCTACGTCGTCACCGATGGCCTGATCAACAGTGAACCGGCGACAATTGAAGTCGAGATCACGAATTCGGTAGCGTGGGTCGTACCGAAGGACGCTGTGACAGGGGCGAATGGATCGGCAACCATTCCGTTGCTGGGAGAAGCAGGCGGAGTTTCCAACCCTGACGGCGATGCGCTGACTGTCGTCATTGTTGGTGGCCCGGCACACGGCTCACTGACAACCAACTCGAACGGATCGGTCGTCTATTCTCGCCGCCGGATTCACCGGTGCGGATTCCTTCACGTATCGACTGTCGGACGGTGTTTCGCTGAGTGACTTGATTGAGAAAAAGATTGAGCCAGTCCGCGCGAATATTGGATTCACGGTCGGAAATACATTTGGGTTCAACGCGGACGGGCTTTACGGAACTGCGGGTGATTCTTTCTTCCTGAACACACAGAACATCCCGGTGGCGTATCACGACAGCGCGCCAACGGCTGTAAACGACCGACTTTACGAGTTCAATCACGGTTGGCTGTTCAATACGGCCGAATTAAACATGCCTCAACTGAATCAGAATGATTATGACCCGGACGGCGACCCAATTGCAGCTCCGGTCATCACTTACAACGGAAGTGGAGGTCCAGGCAGCATTGGGTTTTCGTATACAGCGAACGCGGGTGGCCAGACCAGCAATTCTGCCACGGTCGGTGCAGTCGTACTGAATCAGCCTCCGGGGAAGACCATGTATATGCCATATCACAAGACACAAACTCAAACAGTATGGAATGTTGTCGGGTACGAACCCGAAGGTGATGGTTTCACAAACTCGATGGCGTATACATCGCCATCAGCCACGATCGCGATTCTTCAGTACCAAAGTGTTTGGGGGGCCACGTACATCGGGTACAACCCGCCGCCGGGACAAGTGCTGATGACATCAGAGGACACTGGCAGCGGTACTCCAATGCCAGTGTATCACAACTTTCGGATCGATGTTCCCTGGTCCGTCACCGACGCGTACGACGCGGCCAGCAGCGGCATAATTCACTTTGTTGCAACAGCCGACCCAAATTTCCGATGGAACGTGGTCGAGACCGCCGCTGATTTCAATACATGGTATGGGCCTCAGACAAACGGAAATGTGCTCGCAAATGACTACAGTCCGGACAACGATGCGCTTCAAGTGGCGAGTTATGTGATCTTGCCAGGGTCAGCAGCGGGTGCGTTCACGCTTGGCTCAGATGGCGCGTACACATTTCTGCCCGATGATCCCTATGAATTTGTCGAGAAGGGCTTCAAAGTCTCCTACGTTGCGGCTGACACACATGGCAACACCGGAACGTCTGTGCTGGATATTGAACTGCACACGCTGAAACCGGGCCAGGGCGTCGGATACCTGGGTACCTCGGTCGTCAATGGCACGAAGTATTCTGGCCTGGGCACGTATTCAAACGGACTCGATAAGATTGGTGTCTGGATTGGCAGCGATGGCGCGCATCTTTATTTCGGAGTGGGATCCGTCAACAAGATTTCCGTCAGCGGTGGTCTGGCCACAGTTGAAAGCGGAAGTCCACACCAGCTTTGGCTGGATTCGCAGAGCAGTATCGTCCTGAAACCAAGCGTGTCTATGACGCATGCGATTCTGAATTCGATCAACGGAAATATCCCGGCGGTCAGCGCGGAAACAGTGCGGTTGTCCGCTGGAGGCAATATTGGCGCGGTGAATGCAACGCAGGTATTCAGAGTGCAGGCCGGAGGAAATGTCACCAGTGTCACAGCGACAAAAAATGTCTACACAGTCAGTGCGGGAAATGATCTGGGACAAGTCACCGCAAGTGACGGATTTGTCGTCAGCGCGACTGCGGGCCGCGACATCGCCGGTGTGACTTCATCCAAATGGATCAACACCGTTTCAGCGGGCCGCGACATCACCAGTGAAGTGAAAGCGTCAGACGGCGGGATCGGCGTGGACGGTGGCGGCGGCGTGCATTCGCTCGGCGGTGTCTCTGCCGGACGCGATATTCTGGAAAAAGTCTCCGCCACAGGAGCGATCTCGCAAGTCAGTGCGGGCCGCAACATCGACGGTGCCATCGAAACCACCGGTGGCACGGAAGCTCACATTTACCGAGTTGTCGCCACTCTGGGTCACATTCAGGACAGTATCCACGCGGGTGGCAGCATTGGCAGCGTTCAGGCAGGCACGACCATATTTGGCGGCATCAAGGGACAGAACATCGGACGCGTCAAATCCGGTGAGCTGATTACTGGCGCCATCGAGGCGGTACTCAACGTCGGTGGTGTTCTGGCCGGGACCGATCTCATGGGCAAAGTGACCGCCGGTCAAAGTATCGTCATGGTCGCCGCTGGGACTGCCGTGGTGAATAATCAAAGTTCCGGAAGCATAAGCAACTCCGTCATTTCGGCGGGCACAAGTATCGGCAGCGTTTCCGCACTGCACACGATCGGCAGCACCAGCACAACGGGTGGCCACGTCACGGTCAGCGGAGGAATCACCGCCACGGCGGGATACATCGGATCGGTAACCGCCACGCGATCACTCACGGCGAACATCACCGCCGTTGACAACATCAACACGGTCACCGCCGGGACATTCGTAAACGGCAATATCAACTCGAGCGCCGGTTCCATCCTGACCGTCTCCGCAGGGACAGGCCGCGTCGAAGGCTCCATTGATGCGGGTTTGAATATAGGTCCTGTCACAGCGTACACCGACCGCCTTGGAATGACAAAAGCCGGCGGCAGTATCGGAAATATCACCGCAACGACGGGAAAAATCGACGGCAACATTGAGGCCGTCACGGGGCTTGGCAATGTCACCGCCGGTACCAGCATCCTCCAGGAAATCAAAACCACCGGCCCCGGAGCCAGCGCCGGAAAAATCCGCGCCGGAGCCGACACCGCCGGTTCCATCATCGGGAAGATCGACATCAAAGGCAACATTCAGTCCGTAATCGCGACTGATGTGAAAGATGAGGATTTACCGACTGGTGCGGGAACGAAGGCAAATTCCGACATTGAGTTTCAACCTGACGGAACGTTAAAGAAACTGGATCGCCTCGTATTGCAACTTCCAGATCCCTACAGCCAGGGAAATATCCTTGGAGGAATTAAGGCGGGTGGCGGCATATTTGACGTCTTAGCCCATGGACGGATCGCGAACGACATCTATGCGGACGGCGAAATCAAACGTGTACTCGCGTATAAAAATATCACTTCGGACATCACGTCAAAACTCGGTGGCTCCACAATCACTTCGTATGGCGAGATGCGCGGGGACATCAGCATTCCGGGATCTACCACCGTCTGGGCCTATGATGACATTTCCGGGACAATCAAGATCGCATCGGGTGGCCTCACCGCGACGACCTGGGCTTCATTCATATCAGAGGGCGAAACAGAAGCGAATGGCGAGTTAGACGTTTGGGCGTACGATAAAGTAACAGCGTCGCTCATCAAGAGCGATACAGCATCAACAAGCGTAACAGCTCAGGACGATATTAACGCAAATATCAGTGCTCAGGTCAGTGCGACGGTCCGTGGTGGCAATGACGTTGCGGGTCGCGTTATTACTCAATCAATGGATGCAATCCTTCGTGCTGGCAGGAATTGGGGTGCAGATATTGAAGCCGCAGGTAAAGTGCGCGGACAAATCGCCGGCGCACTTCGAGCATCAGTGGTCGCAGGCGCAGACATCAAGATGTCGGAAGAATCAATTTCGAATGACCTTATTCAAGGAAAATCCGTCTACTTGATGGTTACAGAGAGTGTCAAGTCGAACGTCGTGGCTACGCACGGAGCAATCGTGATTGAAGCTGGTGCAGTATTGGATTCGAGGTTGGAAGCGAATACATCGGACCCTCATATTGTTGAAGGCGAAATTATTGGCAAAGCGGTCATCGTCGAAGTGTTTGGCAGCGTGCCCGATCCTCAGAATTCGCATGGCGACATTTCAAACACGACCATTACCACCCGTGGCGCAGTTGATGTTTATGCGACAGGTACGGTGGGAGACAATGCGTTCGTCAATGCTGCAGGTGATATCAATGTTGTCGGAATTCATGGGATCCGGGGCTACTTCATTTCCAATTCCGGGGCCGGAGCAGGCGGAGATGTTTCCGCTGTGTCATGGGATGGAATAACGGGGAACTTCGTGTCGTGGGAGGGGCGCGCTTCCGTGACTGGATATGGAAATCTGGATGCGGTAGTGCAAGGCGCTCTCCGCGTTGACGTCACAATCTGGGGCGACATCGCGGGAACCATCAAATTGAATTCCGCATTCCCCGGCGGCATCGGAAAAGCCATTAACGTCTTTGCACGCAACGACGTTCTTGCAAATATCGAAGGAGTAAATGCCTATACGACTGAAGTGAACGTTGATGCTGGCGGTGCCATTTCTGGCCATGTCTCAATGACAATGCCGGCTGGCGTCCGCCCTGAAAGCTGGGACGAACCAGGAAAAGTCAATCTTCGGGCGATGGGAGATATCTCTGGGGGTGTCTCTGCGTTTGGTGCGATCCTCGTGGTTGGCGACACCGTCACAAACCATTACTCCACAGCAGAAGGCAGCGTTGACATATTTGCCATGGGAAATTTTGATGGCAGGGTCTCAGCGGCGTCCGACGTCCAGGTGCATGCCCTGGGGAACATCTCAGCCAGCGGAGAGGCGTCGGCACAAAACAGCGGACAGGAACTGCCTCAGCGCGATACAGCCGGGATCGCATCGCGGGATGGATCGGTTACGGTTGTTGCATTTCGAGAAATTGCCGGAACCTCAGTCTTTGCAGGTGCGGGGATTACCGCTGTAGCGGCGACGGGAATCGATGGATTTAATGGGAACGGCGGAGCAAGTTCAACCATTAGTTCACTGTCCACGATTACGGGAACGTCGTTGAACGTTCGCGCAGGTGACATCTCCGCGAATGCTGGCGGGTCGGCAGAACTGGGACTGACTGCAACCAGCGGTGGGATTAAAGTGGCCGCAGTCGGAGATTTGGAAGGAACATTTGCAACGTCGGGTGACGTTCTGGCATTTTCATTCGGCTCCGCACACGACATATCTGCAACAGGTGACCATGTAGCGGTTTTTGGACAACATCATGCAGACGCAATTCTCACCGGAGGCAGTTCTGCGCTACTCTGGTCCATCTACGGAGTATCTGGTTCGCTGGATGCATCGACATCGATCGTCATCGCGGGTCACGACTCATCTGCCACGGTTGAAAGCGGAAAGAAATCGACCGTTATTGCGGGCTACGCTGTTTCAGGAAGTGTGAAATCAAAAGGCTCCGCGACAGCCGTGTCCGAATCAAGAGGGTCCACTTCCGGCGGTGTTAGCGCAGTCGTGGAAGGCCGACAAGGGGCCACTGCCATTACACTTGGCGGCTCCATTACGGGAAAAGTCGAATCATCCGCCGGATCAGCCTTAGCCTTTGCCGGAATGGACATCTCGTCACCCCTCATCAAGGGAAAGACAGCGGCTGCCGCAGTTGCAATTCACAATATTTCCGGCGGTGAAGTGAAATCGGACGGTCCAGCGACAGCAACCGCCTTTGGTAACATTGAGTCCTCTGTCACGTCTGAGCTTGCGTTCGCAATGGTCGTCGCCGGTGACAACGTTACCGGTGCCGTGAAGGCGAGCCAGAACGCGATTGTGGCAGCGGTCAGCGGAATCATGAGCGGAACTGTTCAGTCTATTAATTCATCGGCGATTGTTGTCGGGGTTGATGGCGTTTCAGGAGCGATTACGGCGCATCGACACGCCATCGCACTCAGTCTGGGTGCGATCAGCGGCGCTGTCACAGCGAACAACGGTTCCGCGATCGTGGTGTCAGTTGCAGGTGGTGTCTCAGGTGCCATCGACGCTGGTGGATATGCCGTCGTGATCTCCTTCGACAGTGTCACTGGTAAAGTCACCGCAGACAAATCCATCCTCGTTGCTTCGCTGGCAGATGTGACTGGTGAAATTGATGCAGAAGAATATGCAATCGTGCTTGCAGCGGGTGGTGTGACCGGAAGCTCAGTAACCGCAGGAAAGAGTGCCCTTGTTGTTTCGCTGGGCAATGTCACATCCGGGGTCACTGCGGAAGACGGTTCCGTTCTGGTTGTGGCACTTGGTAATGTGAATAACACCGCGTCTGCCACGGAAATTGTCGCCGTGATTGCCCTTGGAGATGTCAAAATCAGCGTGCCGCAGGCCCAGGACTTGATCGTAATCAGCGGCGGCGATACGGAATACAAATACGCGCCACCGGAAGGAGCAGCGGCCTCGTCCAGTGGGACGGAAATCGGAGCATCGGCGTCTCGTGACATTGTGCTTGTCGGAATGGGAAGCGTCAAAGGCAACGTCAGCAGCGGTCGCGACGCTGTACTTGTCACGATGGGACCCTTTTCTTCCAATGTGACGGCTGCCGGGGATGCTGTCGTCTTCTCTTTCGACGGCATTTCAGCACCAGGACCAAACTCAATGCCATCCATCAGCGCTGGTGGCGACGCAATCGTCATTTCCGGGGCGGGTGCCAAGGCCAATGTCACCGGTGGCAAAAATGCAATACTCGTGACCTTTGATTCTGCATCAGAATCCGTCGTGACCGCGAGCCAGTTTGCAGCTTTGTTAACAGGCGGAACCGGAAACGCCGTCAACGTCATTGGAAACGAAGGAGCCTTTGCATGGACATACGGAAACTTCAGCGGCAATGTCACTTCCTCTGCCGGAAGTGCAGTTGTCGCATCAATCGGTAATGCTACTAATGCGACTATTCATGGGGCGGACGATGCGATTGCGTTCACCGTGGGTTCATTCAGCGGAAATGTCACCTCTGACAATGAATATGTCGGCATCATTTCACTGTTGAATGCCAGTGGCACACTTCAGGCGGGAAAGGGAGCAGTCATCCTGTCAGACGGATCGGTCAACGTGACGGCAACAGCCGACGAAGATCTGTTGATCTGGGCTCGGGGGGATGTTCATGGATCGTACTCAGCAGGTCGCGATGCCGCCGTTGTGTCTCAGGGAACGTACGACGCCTCGTTGACAGCCGATAATGACATTGTGTTTGCGTACGGGCGCAATGGGATTCATGGCAGTCTGACCGCCGGTCGCTGGATTGGTGACGGCGGCACGTCTGTTCCGATGGATCCCGCTGAGATCGACGATGTCTTCTCGCACGGCGACATCATGGCTCAGATCGTCGCGGGAACGTCCGCCAGCACTGATTCCGACAAAGGCCGCATCGGGACGATTGGCTCCATCGGCAACGCGGGCGGCAGCTATTCCGCAAGTCACATCAATCGCATTCGAACCGCTGGTGTTGTCACGGCAGGACTCAATGTCGGTGGCGTGGCGTTTGACAGCGGCTCCGCGTCAGGCAGCGGAGTTGTGATTCAGGAGAACCAGTCGACTCTGATCACCGATGTGCCCGTACCCAACCTTGATCCGTCGGAACGGGATGAAATCCTGGCGGACGCTGCGACTGACCGAGACGCAGCGGAAGCGGATCGACTTGAAGTCATTGTGGACCTGGAGGCGAATCGGGGCGCTCTGCAGATCATTCGGCAAATGATTCTTGGCCAGATCACCACCCTGCGAGAATCGATCCGCACGGCGACCGACATTCTTCAACAGACCATTGATGACGCTGTCGATGCGGCGCAACAAGCGGCCGAAGCGGACATCCAGGTTGCCCGGGACAGAATTGAATCCTCACACCGGCAGGAGGAGACGCAGTATCTGCAATGGCAGACGATGGCTGAACTGGAACGCGATCTCAAACGCAACGAAATGGAGGTAATCCGTCTTGAAGTGCTGGAACTCCGCAGGAAAGCTCTGGCTGTTTTTGACGCCAGAGATGCTGTCGCGGCGCACAATCAAACGGTCGTCTTCCTTGCACAGGAGGCACTTTGCTGGGACCACATCCTGCGAGCCAAAAAGGCGATCTATGACCGAGAGCAGGCCGACGCCCAATGGTGGGAAGATGTGCAGGATTCCATTCAAACCAGATTGGACTACGCGGGATTCATCCCCATCCTTGGCGCGGGGCCCGACCTGCTAAATGCCCTGATTTCAGCAAAGCGAGGTGACGCGGGCGGATTCACATTGAGCGTCGCTGCTGCGCTCCCATTTTGGGGCGACTCAGTCAAGGCTACGGCGATGGCCGCAAAGAACGCCGATGAAGCCGTGGCGGCCGTGAATGTTTTTGCGAGGAATCCCGGAAGTTTGGATGACTTGGCAGAAACCCTCGGACGGTTCAAAAAAGGAGATCACCTTTTCGCAAATGGACTGAAGAAAGCGTTGGCAGAATCCGCTGATGATGCCGCCGAGTTCTGGCCGGAATTCAGTGGCCTGCTGAAAGAATCTGCTGATACACTTGCGGACCCGAACGGTCCATTCGCCAGAACCGTGCAGAAGCAAATGACCGGAGTCGATAAACATTCCGAGTTGTTCGGACAGGCATTGGCAGAATACCGAAGGCAGATCAACATAGTTCTTGAATCTGTCGTCGATGACGGAGTAGATGCTGCCAAGAAGAAGCACGGGCCTGAATTTCTGTCAGTTCTAAAGAAACTTATGGATCAAGCTCTCGACCCGGAGGTCGCAGCAAAAACGGGCGCAACAGCGGCAGCTGCGGGCGAGCGGGAACTCATGCTAATACTCAAACGATTCCACGACCTTTTTGGAGTTTGAAACATGGAATACTCAGAAATCGCATTGCTGCGTGAGCGCTTGGCAGGGAAAAGACCCCTTGCAACGGATTATCGTGACGGACGGGGATTCTGCCATGAAAAAGATATTGGTGCAGACCTTGCTGAGTTACTAGGCGAACCCAAAGTAGCTCAGTGCCGAAGGTACCAGCACAGGAATTCACCGAAGAGATTTCGCTCCAGCGTACTCCTACAATTACACACCCAACCGAAAGTGGATGACTTGGAACTTTCGAAGCCCCGTACAACAGACATGCTTGCTGCTGAAAAAACATCGCGAGAGTTGGTTGACAGTTTAGCGTACTTCGGTGGAGTGGAGGCAAGTGTGATTATATGGGGATTTATAGACGAGTTCCCCAGGACCTTCGTGTATCTTGACTGGCCATACGAGCATGCCAGAGATGCCGTGGAATTCTCCCTGACACAGCATTCAGGAGCATCATTGCTTGCAGATATGAGAGCGTCCGTCGAATTGAATGGACTTCCGCGACTGCTACAAAAGGCGGTGATCGCCGATATGGCTTGGAAATTCGCTGCTGATGCCGGTTTGCCGTTAGTTGGACCGCCACATGCCGTGGAAAAATGCAGGTGCCATTACTTTGCTGAAATCGCGAATCCTTTCCGTCTTTTTCTCCGCATTATCACTCTCGGTGTCGTGCCCGTAGCACTGCCCAAGCCTGAGTCACCAGAATTAGTGCTCATGTTGTTGATCTGACAATGGAGGACAATGGAGAGAAAAAACAGCAACAGGACTGGTACCATGCACTTGAAGCAACAGGACTGGTACCATGCACTTGAAAAACGATGCACTTGAAAAACGAAGCTGGGTTGTTTAGGATGCGATAATTGGGTTTTGCGTGTGCGTTTTTTGGGGAGCGACGGTCATGCCACGGGTGAATCGGGATGAGATTTTTGCGGACGATGAGGTTCAGGTGTTTCACCTTGTGAATCGGTGTGTGCGACGCACGTTTCTGTGCGGGCTGGATGACAGCACAGGGCGAGACTATTCGCATCGCAAACAGTGGGTCCAGGATCGGCTGGAAGTGCTCGCCGGGATCTTTGCCGTGGATGTGCTCAGCTTTGCGGTCATGAGTAACCACCTTCACGTCGTGGCCCGGACGCGGCCGGATGTTGTCACAGAGTGGTCCGATGAAGAGGTGGCTCTGCGGTGGTGGAACCTGTTTCCTCAGCGACGCAGGAAAGACAGATCCCCCGAGGAACCCACGGAATTCGAGCTGAATCACATCCGCAACGATGTCTCCGGGATGAAGGAAAAGCGGAAACGGCTGTCGAATGTTTCCTGGTTCATGAAGTGTCTGGCGGAGCCAATTGCTCGCCTGGGAAACAAGGAGGAAAAGGTGACCGGCCATTTTTGGGAGGGAAGATTCAAAGCGCAGCCGCTTCTGGATGAGACGGCGATTGCCGCCTGCATGGTGTATGTGGATCTGAATCCGATTCGTGCGGGAATCGCGAACACTCCGGAGACGAGTGATTTCACGAGCGTGAAGGAACGTGTGATTGATCTCCAGTCATCACAGGACGTTTCGAGCGCCGATTCGCAGGATGCCCGGATTGAACATGGCGAGCAGGCAGGCTGGCTGGCTCCTGTACCGCTTGATCCGCCTCGTAAGAAGGTCCGCGAAAAGCCCAGTATGCGTCGCGCGTCAAACAAGGGTTGTCTTGCGATGTCGCTGGACCAGTATCTGCAGTTGCTGGACTGGACTGGTCGTCAATTGCAAACCGGCAAACGCGGCTCGATCCCCAAAGGGCTTGATCCGATGCTGGAGCGACTGCAATGCAGCAGCGACTCGTGGCTCGATCTGGTGAAGAATTTCCGCAAGCGTTTCCGGGTGGAAATCGGTCTGCCTGCAACTTTGCAATCGGTCTCATCCCGTCGCCGAACAAATCGCACAGCCGCTCAGGCATGACAGGATCGATCGTTCATGTATTTTCTTCAATCAGCCCTTCAGAATTCTTTTACAACTGGATTTACAAGTGCATGGTACCTGTATCCTCGCGGTACCTGTATCCTCGCGGAATCGCAGACGAACGCATTTAAGACGGTTGCGATTCAGGATCTGGCTGTTGGGGAACAGATTTCGGTCAGTGCGCCGGGTGGCTCGGAGTTGCCAGATACAAGGCTTGCGAGTGATCCTCCGAAGCCGTCTCTGGCGGAGCTGACTTCTTCAGAACGGACGACGCTCGAATACGCTGCTGATGAGTTCCTGAGTTCGCCGATCCGCATAGCAGTTCAGAATGGAACTATCGTTTCAGCGGAATCCGATGATGCGGCGATCAACGCGGCATCACTGATTGGAACGCAATACGTGGTCGGCGATGTGGATGCCACAGACATCACGCGGCTGCTGTGTCGCACGGTCGATCTGGAGATGCGGAAGCCGGATGGCAGTGTTGCCGAACTGTCGGTGATTCGTCCGCTGTGGTGGATGAAGGCGACGGACGCGGCGGTTGGTCGGACAATTGATGTGGCTTTGCATGAAGTCGGCATCTCGGGCAATGCGACGATTCTGAACATCGGTGCCTGTGACGTTGAGTCTCGGGAAACATTGCCGGGGATGAACATCGTCACCGGGAAAATCCGACATCACAATGCAATGGTCTGGGATCTGACGTTTGATGGCCGCTCGGACGAAGCTCTGGGCGTCACCGCCAATCATCCGATCTACTCACAGACTCGCCAAGCCTGGGTTCCCGCTGGTGACCTGCAGCTCGACGAGATCGTGCAAACCCTCACCGGCACCGCCACGCTCACCGCCCGCTCCCAACGCGCCAGCCGCGAAACCGTCTTCAATCTGGAGGTTCACAGAACTCATGCGTATCATGTGTCAGGGCTCGGCGTGCTGGCGCACAATACGGGGTTACCGTGTCCAACTGCAAAAGTGCCCGCTGGCACCCGAAATCGTGGACCAAAACTAGGGCAACAACAAGGTCGAGATTTTCGAGTTGAGACGTTGGAGCTTTACGAATTTGACCCCAATCAGCCCCGTCACGTTCGAGGTTGGCTTGAAAACGAACGACGTCGAATTGCTGGAAGCGGTGGCGGTGGATCAACTCCCAGAAATCCACCCGGTTATGTCCAAGGACATGGCCGAACCACGCCCGCGCGTGAAGGGTTTGACTATTCAAACTCCAGACTCCAAGGTGAGGATTTGAACAAACTAGAAGAGAGTATCCGACGCAGGGCAACTCATCCATGAATTCGACGAATGACAACACACATCCAACAACCGACTTGGAAGATCTATTTCGGAAGGCGGAGTTTTACTACAGACGGGCTGTCTCAGAATCTGGACAAAGTGCATATTCGCGACGCGCACCAATGCTGGCCGCAGTGGCGCATTACGAGCAGGCGTCCGCAACGCTGCTTGCCTTACTCAAGATTGAACCAACAAATACTCGCGCACTACTTCTGCTGTCATTAGTCGAAGAAGGATTACTCCACTTCGATACGGCCGCCGCGATGCTGTCGAAAGCGTTTGAATCCGGAGAGCCCCGATCTAAAAAACATCTGAAGAGATTCGCACTGCTGAAATCAAACGCGAAATGGTGGTCTACGATTTCGCTTTCTCCATTTCAACTCGCGGCCCTCGGTGAATACCTGGCTGATGAAGAAGTCAATCCGTCGAACGACGATCTTCGTGTCACAACTCGGTGGCTAATTGAGAACTCGATTCCTGAGTCTGCCTCAATTCTCGAAAGACTTGCCGAGCTGGGAGCATTCTCTGATTTTCAAGTACTTGCAAATGTCGTCAATGGCTGACGCCCGCTCGTAATTTCAGTAGTTCCAAGTTAGGCAAAATTCGGGCACCACTCGATAGAAGGCGGGCTTCCGTCGAGCGCAAACTGTGCCACCCACCATAGACACGGGTCATTGCAACAGGACTGGTACCATGCACTTGAAAAACGATGCACTTGAAAAACGAAGCTGGGTTGTTTAGGATGCGATAATTGGGTTTTGCGTGTGCGTTTTTTGGGGAGCGACGGTCATGCCACGGGTGAATCGGGATGAGATTTTTGCGGACGATGAGGTTCAGGTGTTTCACCTTGTGAATCGGTGTGTGCGACGCACGTTTCTGTGCGGGCTGGATGACAGCACAGGGCGAGACTATTCGCATCGCAAACAGTGGGTCCAGGATCGGCTGGAAGTGCTCGCCGGGATCTTTGCCGTGGATGTGCTCAGCTTTGCGGTCATGAGTAACCACCTTCACGTCGTGGCCCGGACGCGGCCGGATGTTGTCACAGAGTGGTCCGATGAAGAGGTGGCTCTGCGGTGGTGGAACCTGTTTCCTCAGCGACGCAGGAAAGACAGATCCCCCGAGGAACCCACGGAATTCGAGCTGAATCACATCCGCAACGATGTCTCCGGGATGAAGGAAAAGCGGAAACGGCTGTCGAATGTTTCCTGGTTCATGAAGTGTCTGGCGGAGCCAATTGCTCGCCTGGGAAACAAGGAGGAAAAGGTGACCGGCCATTTTTGGGAGGGAAGATTCAAAGCGCAGCCGCTTCTGGATGAGACGGCGATTGCCGCCTGCATGGTGTATGTGGATCTGAATCCGATTCGTGCGGGAATCGCGAACACTCCGGAGACGAGTGATTTCACGAGCGTGAAGGAACGTGTGATTGATCTCCAGTCATCACAGGACGTTTCGAGCGCCGATTCGCAGGATGCCCGGATTGAACATGGCGAGCAGGCAGGCTGGCTGGCTCCTGTACCGCTTGATCCGCCTCGTAAGAAGGTCCGCGAAAAGCCCAGTATGCGTCGCGCGTCAAACAAGGGTTGTCTTGCGATGTCGCTGGACCAGTATCTGCAGTTGCTGGACTGGACTGGTCGTCAATTGCAAACCGGCAAACGCGGCTCGATCCCCAAAGGGCTTGATCCGATGCTGGAGCGACTGCAATGCAGCAGCGACTCGTGGCTCGATCTGGTGAAGAATTTCCGCAAGCGTTTCCGGGTGGAAATCGGTCTGCCTGCAACTTTGCAATCGGTCTCATCCCGTCGCCGAACAAATCGCACAGCCGCTCAGGCATGACAGGATCGATCGTTCATGTATTTTCTTCAATCAGCCCTTCAGAATTCTTTTACAACTGGATTTACAAGTGCATGGTACCTGTATCCTCGCGCGCAGAAAGCAGGTGCTCACGTTGAGCGTCGCTCAGCTGTACGGGCTGTGCGGAACGAAGTTCATCCAGTTCGTGCGATGTCGCCTGCAGCGCCGACATCGCTGCTTCCCAGTCACGTTCGAGCGACGCGGCAACAAGTCGATTGGCCGGATCCACTTCCTTGTATCGCCGCTGAGCCAGATCGGCGGCGTACCTCGCCTGCTGTACGCGATGCGCAAAGAGAGTATCAAGCTGCGTACGCCGAGCGACTTCATCTTCGATCACCTGCAGGCTCAGATCGACGCCAGCGGGTGACAACGCTTCAAGCAGTTTTTCTGCGACGAAAGTATCCAATACCGATGCCGACATGGAGTTCAAACAGGAGATGGCTCCGGCAACAGTGCGATGCCGTCCACAGTTGTACGAAGCTCTCCCGGAAGAACCATACAACGGCGACATCCGGCGCCCACATTCTCCGCAGAAGATGATGCCTCCGAGCAGCGCCGAACCTTGTCGCGCAGGCCCCGTGCGATCTGGACGAACGTCGTTGTCACGCAGCCGCTGCTGATTGGATTCGTACTGCTGCCACGTGATGTATGCGGAGAATCGATCCTTGATCAACACTTTCCATTGTTCCGGCGGCAGATGCTTTTTCCCACGTTTTTCCGCGTCTTTCGATGAGTAGTTCTTTCGTTTTCCGTATCCGTAGGCACCCGCATACAACGGATGTTTCAGCAATTCGTAGACCGTCGTCTTTGCTGCCAATCGCCAATCAATCGGGCCGCCGCGCGTGCGGAACGGCAGCTTGATGTCGTGTGCAGCAAGGTGTTGAAACAGAGCGTGCGAACTGCCCTGAGATTCGAACATATCAAAGAACAGTCTCATGGCGTGCTGAGCGGAAACATCAGGGTCGAGCTGCGGCAGACCATCGTCACCTTTGACGAATCCGACCGGCACGTCGTGAAAGAGTTCGCCCCGCTGAGCCTTGTTAAGACGACCACGTTCCAGACGAATTTTCATCGTGTGCAGCTCCATCTCGCTGATGATGCCCTTGAGTCCCAGCACGAGTCGATCGTTGGGTTCGTTGGGATCGAAGAGTCCATCTTCGTCCGCAATGAGCGTGCGAAAGATGGCGCTGACTTCAAACAGGTCGCTCCAGTCTTTGGAGTTTCTCGCCAGACGACTCATCTCAAGGCCGAGCACAATACCGATCTGCTGTTCGGTAACAAGTTTCAGCAATCGCCGAAATCCTGTGCGCGTGGCTTTGCCGCTGCCGCTGATTCCAAGATCTTCATCAATGACGATAATTCGGTCCTGAGGCCATCCAAAGGCCAGAAGTCGTTCGGTCAGTTGATACTGTCGCGCGGTGGATTCCTGGTGATCTCGCAGTTGCTGACCAGTGGATTGCCGCACATAGAGGATTGCGTGTCGCTGCAAATGCTCGCGTGTGATTTTGGAGGAAACATAAGTTGGCGGCTGCTTCGGCTGCAGCGATGCTGGCACAGGCGATGAGCTCGATGTCGGCAATGGGGATGTCGGCAAGGGGAGTGTGCTGTTAGTCATCAGCGTTCTCCTTGCTTGCGACGTTTCGGAGATTGGTCACGCGGTCTGATGTCGCGCGAGCCCTTGCGGGTGCTATTGCTGGCGACTGATCGTGCGGCCTTTCTGCCTTTCGAGTCGCGGGCCGAACTGCAATCCGTGACAGTATCTTCAGAACATCCAATTGCAACGCCTTGTCCAGCCCCTGATCCCAGAGCTGTTCCAGCGGCAATGTCATGTCCTTCAGCGGGCGCGGGGGGGCACGGTGGCTCGATCCGTCGATCGTGGCATGAGTCAGATCCTTTGACTGGTTTCAGCTCCCGAACGGCCATCCATCCGGCCAGCTTCCGCAGAGCTTCGAGCCCTATTATCCCGATTTTCCCACTTCGTCCAACGCCGAATTCGCCCGTGTTATGGGGGCTGCTTCTGGGAGGGTCGTTTTCGCGCGCAGCCGCTTCTTGATGAAACGGCGATTGTGGCGTGTATGGCGTATGTGGATTTGAATCCGATTCGAGCGGGGATTGCGGAAACTCCGGAGACCAGCGACTTCACGAGCGTCAAAGAACGCATTGAAGATCGTGCGTCTGCGGCTGAAGTTTCGACAGCGGATGCTCAGGATCATCGCATTGAACACGGTGAGAAAGCAGGCTGGTTGGCTCCGATACCGCTGGAAGCGAAGCGTAAGAAAGTGCGTGAGAAGGAGACCGATCGTCGAGCGGGCAACAAAGGCTGTCTGCCGATGTCGCTGGATGACTACTTGAAACTGCTGGACTGGACCGGTCGTCAGTTCCGCACGGACAAGCGTGCCGCGATTCCAGCGGCGTGTGCTCCGATTCTGGATCGCCTGGATTGCAGCGAAGAAACGTGGTTCGATCTGGTGAAGAATTTCCGCAAACGCTTCCGCAACGAGGCGGGATCTCTGCTCTCCGTCCGCGCGTTCCGTTCGAAGCGTCGAGAACGCCGATCTCAGGCCGCAACGGCTTGAGTCAGGGCTGCAAAAACGGTTTCGAAAGAGGTGTCTTTCAGTTTGCTGGAGCAACTAGGTGGGTGGCACAATTGTTCCCAGGTGGGTGGCACAATTGTTCCCCCGCCACCGACCAATGCAATTGATCCGGTAAGTGCGGAAATTATCCGACGGCTAGCACAACGGAGTTTCCGAAGCTCCACCAGGCCCGCGAAGGTGGCTGCGTGAACGCTCAGCTTTACCGAGATCACGGTCGCTGAAACTGATTTGCCTGCCAGTAGTGTATGCAAGCCAAACGCACCTCGAAAGCCCATCGATCGGCGCCACCATCCCGCACCGCAACCCACCAACCTGCAAGAAACAGACATCCCGACACTCATCAACACAGTTTTTAAACGAATGCGACAATCGCCGCATGAATCCATACGAACCACCAGCAACGCCATCCGAGCCTGAAAAAAGCCTCAGTTATCTACGAGTGGTGTGGGGGTTGATCGGGGTTGCGATTGCCGAACTCTTGCTGCTGCTGGCATGAGGCGGTTGAATTCTCATTCTACTGCCGATCAATTGTCTGTTTGAACGCATCAAGAAAGGTATCCGGCTCCTGAGCACCAGACAGAGTGATCGCTTTGTTGATGATGAAAAATGGAACGCCTGTTACCTGATGTCGTAGAGACAGTTTTTGCCCCTCCTCGATAACGTCCATTCCCTCATCGCTATTCAGCATGGCTTCGGCGGCATTTTGATCCAGTCCAGCTACAGAAACAACGTCAGTGAGTGACTGACAATTGCTGATATTCCGTCCTTCATTGAAGTAGGCCCGGAACAGTGCTTCGACAACCGCATCCTGACAGCCATGTTGATCAGCAAGCCAGATCAGCCGGTGCGCATCCACTGTATTCGGAGTTCGTTCCAACTTGTCAAATGCAAAATGAATTCCTTCGGCTTCACGGGTGCGCGACAGGGTTCGTTTGTGGCCTGCGGGGTGTAAAAATGTCAAGATCAGTAATCGACAAATACCCGTGACTCTGGAGCAAGTGGGCTGGTTTGGCGAGTGATTAGTGTCGTGGGAAATCTTTGTCGCTGGTACGATACCCAAAATTTTTTTCCCCTCCCGCCACAGACAAGGATGTCTCAATGGCACGCACCTCAAACACACTGCCTCCTGAAATCGCCAGCAAACTGGCCGAAGTGGCCCGAGAGCTTCGGGAACACATTTATGGCGAACAGGCCTGCCCGGAATGGGGCACTCGGTTTACTCAGATCGAAGACCAGGGGATGCAGGTCGGGCTGGAACTGGCTCGCGTGTTCATGCAGCAGTCGGTCCAGCATCAAGCCGATGGTGAGATACCGCCGCAGGCCTTCGATTGTGACGGCGAACAGGTGGTGATTATTGATAAAGATCGCCACCACGAAACCACCCTCGACACGCCTGCTGGCGAAGTCGAATGGAAACAACCGAAGACTCGACTGAAGAAATCCCGTCGAGATTTTTTCCCCTCAGGCCAAAGCGCTGGGACTTGATGTCGACGAAGCGCTTTCGCCATCGTTGCTGGAAAAAGTGTCGTACCTCGGCACACTGCTGAAGTCTTTTCGGCAGGGTGATGTGGCGATCGAAAAGCTGCTGGACATTTCGCTGGGCCATAAACGTCTGGAACGCATCACTGAACGCATCGGAGCCGAACGTCTGGTGGAAGCAGATCAGGAAGTGGTGGCCTTCAAAGCATTGACTCTCACAGAAAAACTGGCTGGCCCGAAGAATGTTCGGTCTCCTGTTTCGGCCGCCGTGATGGCGGATGGCGGTCGTTATCAGCGTTGTGAAAAGAACGAGTCAGGCGAAGGTGATCGTCGCACTCATTGGTTTGAAGACAAGGCCGGGCTGTGTCTGGAACTGGGCGGCCGTCGTGATGATGTGGCCGCTTCTCCCGATGCTGTCGATCCGTGTCCGCAGGTTCCCGGCTTTCTGATGAACATCGAACAGATCGAAACGCTGACTCGTGAAATTGGCAAAAAAGCCACGGAAAAGGTCGTTCTTTCAGAGGCCGACGAAAGCTCCATCAACGCATCGCACGTGGTAAGCGACCCGGCAATCGACACCGCCGACGATTGCCAGATCAATCTCGACGATGCCCGGACACTGTCGGATCTGGAACGAATCGTGGCGGCCGCACAGCAGTCGGCGTCCCGACATCAGGCCGCAGCCGATAGCGCTGACGATCTTCCGATGAGTCCCAAAGTGATCACGCGAGACCTGGTTGCGACTTTGGAAAACAGCCGTCACCTGGGCGAGAAACTGGCGGCACATGCATGGTCGTTGGGATTGTTTCAGGCGAAGTTCAAAGCGTTCGTCGGCGATGGCAGTTCGTGGATCTGGACGATCTTCGACAAGCACTTCCGCGCGTTCAAGTTCATTGCCGTGCTGGACATCATCCATGCCGTGACGTACCTGTTCGCCGCAGCGATGGCCGACCGAACGGAAGCCGAAGGAACGCCCGTGTATTGCCAATGGATGTCTTGGCTGTGGTCGGGGGATGTCTCGCAGGTGATCGCGGCTCTGGTCAAACGACAGTCGGAACTGGGATTGCCAACCGACGAAGATGGCCCGACCAGCGCTCGGCAAATCGTGAGCGGAGCGTTGACGTATTATCAAAATCAACAGTCGCGGATGAATTATCCTTTGTATCGCAAGCTGGGGCTTCCGATCACGAGCAGTCACATGGAGTCAGCGATCAAGGAACTGAATTTCAGGATGAAGGGGACCGAAAAGTTCTGGAGCAAACCCGGTGGCCAGAGCGTGATTCAGCTCCGCGCGGACAATCTTAGTGGAACCGACCCGCTTTCGGTGTTCTGGAAAGAAAGAGCCAAGAACCGCTCAGGCCTGCGTCGCAGCGTCGGCTCCAAAAAATCCACCGCTCAAAAGTCCACCACGTGACGATCCCTGTCGCGCACCCCGGCTTCACCGACAGCATTGACTTTGGCATCCAGTTCCATTGATCGCTCCCAGCTTCCGAACTTTCTGGTGCGATATTCCCTGCGGCTGATTCCTTCCTTCGGAATCGCTGGGTTCAATTGAAATGGATGCCAATGCGTCTGAACTTCTAGCTGGCCGTTCAGGGCAGCAATCGCCTTTTCGAGTCGCCGTTTGCCGATGTAGCACCACGGGCAGATCACATCTGATATCACATCAATCGAGAGTTTCATTTGGTCTCAGTGAATTCCTGTAGAAGTCGATCCAGTTCACCGTAATCGAATTTGGATTGCTCTCCAAGAACGCCTTTGGCAACTGCATCTCAAAGTAATCGTCCTTGAGAGGAATGCCCACTGGTGATTCACCATCGCTGCCGACCACTCGAATCTCCATCCAGTACGGGCTTTTGCTATTCCTTGTCGTTGTCACGCTTCGTGGTGATTTTGAATTGCGGCGAATCGTCTACGGCGGCAGTGCAGCCAATGTTCAGCACAACGAAGCGGCGGGCAATTCCTCAGAACCGATCAGAACATAAAAGGAATCACCCATGAGCGAACCACGATTCACAATTACATTGGATGACTCTATTGTTGCCGCTTTCTCAGGCCAATCGATTGCTACGAGGTGGATCGCGCCGTGGTTCCCGGACGACCGTTCCGGCGTCCGAACATGAATGGCTTTGCCAACACCACCCCTGCGAGAAATCCACCGATATGAGCACCGTATGCGACACCTCCGCCTGCACCATGCAGACCTCCCACGCTGCTGATGATTTGAAACAGGAACCATAGTCCGACTGCAACAAATCCAGGCACTTTCGTCACCATACGCATTACAAGGATCGTTACACGCCGACTCGAATGCAACACCAGATACGCGCCCATCACACCGGAGATTGCTCCCGACGCACCCAGGCTTGGGATCATTGCCGACGGCCCAGTCATGTTCGGAAGCACGTGGGCCAGCGACGCGACAATGCCGCTCAGCAAATAGAATACGAGATACCGTACCCGCCCGAGGTCATTCTCGATATTGTCCCCGAAGATCCACAGAAACCACATGTTTCCCAGCAAATGCATCACTCCACCATGCATGAACATCGATGTAAGCATCGTGAAATACACAGGAATCGGCGTCTCCTGCAGTCCTGGAAGCGTAACGATCTGTGGTCCATCATTTGAATCGACCTCAACTGTTTGGTCGTCTGTGACAACGTCCTGTCCGCCACTGATTTCCGCAGGTACCGTGGAAAAAGAATACGTGAACTTCAGGTTATTACCCATCCCCTGCAGAAACACGAAAACAAGAACATTGACCACGATCAGTGTCACATTGATGATCGGAAATGAGGCGCGATCTGTGTTGTCATCGGCAAGTGGAAAAATCATGTATGTATCCTACGGGATCGTCGGTCGTTTGATACTGCAGGGCCGTTCCTGTTGTAACGCCTGCTCGTTCGCTGTGCCAGATGCGACAATCGCGGAGCCGAGCACAGGCGTGGATGTTACAAATGTATTTGTTGAGAGAGGATACCAAGGTCAGGGCCACAAGTGTATTACTTAATAGTTCCCGTTGTTCCAGCCAAACCGCTGCCAAGCATTGGAATGCGAAACGCGTTCAATGGTCTCATTTTCTTCTGCTGATACTTCCATAAATGGCCAGGACTGCAATGGCACCGAGTGTCGACATAATGAGTCCGCTTGTGTGGAATCCCGGATCCATTGGGTCGTAACCGAAAATTAACGAAGACACGAATCCTCCTACCATCGACCCGACGAGGCCTAGAATCATCGTCAAGAGCAGCCCCATCGGTTGTCGGCCGGGCATGATGAGTCGTGCCAAACCGCCTGCAACTATTCCGATAATCATCCACCAAATGAATCCCAGCATTAAAAGTTCCCCTTATGAGTCGCTGACGTGAAGGCGAAAGCGGACACTCCGCTGACACCTTGTCATCATTGCCTGGAGCGCGGTCGCAATTCTCGTACCGCCGATGAAAATGTGGCAAAAAAAAGGCCCGAACTTCATGAGGTGTTGGAGGCAGACCGTGGACAACGACACTTCGCCTCTCATGTTGAGCGGTGGGAGATCAGTGTTGATGGTTCGCTTATCCCGTGTAGGGCGGCGGCCTAAAAGTGCAGCGCGACGGCGCACACCGGAGCGTCGAAGATGGCGGCGCCAAAATGCGTCGGTCACATCGGCTGAAGCATCGAAGACCCTCACTCCAAATGTGGCTGGGCCTGCTCTATCAGTGGCGAGTCTGTCTTATTTGCCAGAGTTGGCTGAGAGAATACGTCGGAATTAGAAAATGATCCCAACTCGTCTTGAGCTGGGATCGGGAGTCCTTTCCGGAGGGCTTCGTGGCTACGGGTTCCAGGTTGCGTCCGTGTATTGTGGAGCAGAACGACGCTGACAAGCAACGTCTGGATGAGGCGGGTGCTGGGCGAAGTGGGCGAAGATGTTTCGTGGCGTTGTCAATTTCACAACCGCTGGGCCGATGTGTGGCGTGCAGGCAGACAGATCAGGATTGCGGCGAGCAGGGCGAGTGAGAGATGGACTTCGTTAATGAATTCTGATTGCACATGAAGTGACAGAAAGTCGGGGCCACGCACCTGACCCGGTGGAGTAATCGCTCGCTGCAGCGGCGAATAGACGGCGACATAGTCGTATCCGGCAACGGCCGCGGACAGCACGCAGAGTGTAAGTCCTGCGATCAGCTTTTTGCGATTTCCTCGAGGCGTGGTGGCGATCGCAAGGCCGGTTGCCGCGATTGCGGTACTCAGGCAGATCGCTCCGTAAAGGTAGTAGAGTGGAAACCGGATGGTTGCGAGGCGGTCTTTGTCGATCGAATCGAATTCCGACGTGCGTTGTTCGGCGATGCTTGTGATCACAAACAACGCGGCGCCACCGATCCATGCGACGAGAAACAGGCGGGCGGTGGTCAGAAACAATGCGTTCAGAATACGGGACAGCACGGACACTTGAGGCAAACCTTCCACAGTGATCAATGAACTGGGATTGCAGTCATGTTGGAATGGCTGGGCGACCATACCAACACACACGGGTTCAACGGCATTCTATCGGATCAGCATCGCGTCGCCATAGCTATAGAAACGATAACGTGCCTCAATCGCTTTTCGATAGGCTTCCATCGTCAATTCGTAACCGGCCAGCGCGGCCACAAGGACCAGTAGTGTTGAGCCGGGCAGGTGAAAATTCGTCAGCAGACGATCAATTACCTGAAACTGATAACCGGGGCGAATAAACAACTGCGTCCGCCCGTCCCACGGTGCTGTCCGACCGCAGGCTGCGTAAGCGGATTCCAGAGTTCTCACAGTCGTCGTACCGACCGCCAGCACACGGTGCCCGGTTGATTTGGTTTCTGCAATCGCATGGCACGCATCAGACGGAAGACGGCACCATTCGTCGTGCATTCGGTGTTCGGACAGTCGATCGGTTGTGACTGGTCGAAACGTGCCAATCCCGACGTGCAACGTGACTTCTGCGGAATTGACTCCCCGGTCCCTGCACGTCTGTAGCAATTCAGGACTGAAATGCAGGCCAGCCGTCGGAGCAGCAACGGCACCGGGTTGAGAAGCGTACGCTGTCTGATACCGAATTTGATCGTCCGCATCCGCCAGCTTGCGACCCATATAGGGTGGCAATGGCAGACTGCCGTATTCTGCCAGGATATCCAGCGGTGCTCGAAGATCATCCACTGCAACCTGCCAGCTTCCGTCATTCAGCTTTTGTTTCAGTGTCAGCAGCAGTGTCGCGCCTGAATGGGAACGAACGGGTTCATTTGCTTCTAGTCGCGGATCGTACGCATGCAAGACAGTAATCGATTCGCCAGGTTGCAGTCGCCCGCGTGTGTCACACAGAATGATCCATTCGCCAGCGGCAGATTGTTCTACAAACAAGCCTTCCCAGCGTCCGCGGGTGGCTGTTCGGAAACCAAACAGCCGCGCCGGGAGGACTTGCGTGTTGTTGAACACCATCAGGTCTCCCGGATTAAGAAACGCGGGTAGTTCACGAATGTGCGCATGTTGAATCGAGCCCTGTTCACGGTCCACGACAAGCATTCGAGAATCATCACGGCGCGCGGCGGGACGGGACGCGATAAGTTCAGGTGGCAGGTCGAATTGCCATGTGGAAAGCTGATCAGGATCCAGTGATGACATAGCGAAGTTTACACAGGGCGGATTGAACGAGTGACGTAGGTGACGTCGCTCCGCGACTCGCATTATTCTTCTCGAACGCACGGAAAAAACGGCACATCGTGGTAACCATAAGTGACCTGAGACGGCATCACCACGGTGGTACACGGGAATCTCAGTCGGCGGAGCGACTGAGCTACGATAGACGACGTCGCTCCTGGACGAGCATTCATCGTCTCAAACGCACGAAAAAAGACGCCACACCGTGGTAACCATAGGTGACCTGAGGCGGCATCACCACGGTCGTACACGGAAATCTCAGTCGGCGGACCGACTGAGCTGCGGAGGCGAACCTTTCCCGGCGACGCGTCGTCTATTGGCATAGTGTTTGCTTTCCTTCAGTACAATCAGTGGCCGGGTTTTCTGAGTGCAGATTCCTCCAGGGCTCCGAAAAATGTTGCGAGAAACCGAAAATACACTGGCGGCAGCGTCCGCCACCCTTTATCGAAATGATCGTCTGGGTCGTCGGCTCGGCACCGATACGATGCCAGCTTTGCAGGCGTTGACAGCTCAACAATCAGGCACTCGCAGCGAAACGACTGGTGCACTGCAGAATGCGAGCGATCGCGACAGACTTCTGGCCAGCAGTTCAGTCATCACAGGCGAACAGTCGCTGAATTTCAGTCAATGGGCGCAGATTGCCTGTGGAATCCGTCAGCGAATGGAAGCGGTTTCGGCATGCCTGGATCAGGTGTTCATGGGCCGGGGGTTACCAGCATTTCTGCTTCAAAGTTCATCTGTCGTACGACTCCTCCGCACGTTCAAGGATCAGATCGGTGAAGTCACGCGAAAATCAATTTCGTGGGGTTGGCTGGCATCGACCGATTTAAACATTGCGGCCGATGGCCAGATCATGGTTATCGATCAGAATCTGTCGTCTCCAACGGGTATAGAACTACTCGCCAGACTGATCGATCGTACTCGCGCGGAATCGGTGATCGCGTTTAATGATCTGGCCCGCCGGATGGCCGAATCCGTGGTTACGTACGGTGAAGGTTCTGATGCCGCATCCACGGTCGTGCTGGATCCATGCCGGTACAATCCAACGTTTCGCGAAAACGAATTCCTGGCGCGTGCAATCGGGGCGCAGATTGCGCATGCCGGTGAGTTGGTTGTCACGAAGGACGGCGTGGAACTGGTGTCTGGTATGAAGCGAACCAGAATTCACACGATCGTGCACCGGGTGGATGACGATCTGCTCGACCCCAATTGCTTTCGACCGGATTCTCTGGTCGGACTGCCGGGACTGTGCAAGGCATGGAAGAACGGTCGCGTGAATCTTGTGAACCCGCTGGGCAGCACCGCTGCGAACATTCGCAGTTTCGTTCAACTGGTGCCAACGATGATTCGTGAGTTTCTGGGTGAGGAACCTGCATTACAGATCGCGCCTTCACGAGAATGCTCAGTACCCGATGCAATGCAGGAACTGGTCGAAGATCCGACGCGGTTCGCCGTGCGAACCAACGATCCGATGCATCCTGCGCGGTCGTATTTCGGAGATGCCACAACAGCGGATGAAACACTGACGATGCTCAACGCGGTACGCCGCCATCCGTCAAAGTTCGTGACGCGCTCTCTGCTTCCGGACTCTGAAAGGCGGGGCTTTAACCTCCGCGTATTTTCCAGCATGGGCAAAGGCTTCTACATGCCTCGCTGTGGCATTGGTCGCCAGTGCCAGTCCGACGGCGGAGCGACTCTCGCCATCAACGATGATGTGTCGGCCTGTTTCATTGGCTGAGCTGTCCATCATCCACGAACAGACGCAGCAGACGCGTGATTCGGCCGGATTGCCGACGATGTTCGGCTGTGGTGTGGGAGGGGGGAAGCCGCAAGACTCCTCCCTTGTATGTTGAATTTAGTTATCCACACAGGCCGTCTTTCATGG
>JBBJME010000303.1:0-8302 GCA_037719765.1 Planctomycetaceae bacterium | reverse complement strand
ATCGCGCGGCCCGCTGGGCACGCGGTTAAACGAGCCAATGCCAACTGTGTGCGGCATAATCGCCGCTGTTCCCCCCAACGATCCACCTCGCCCAACCACGCATACAAACTGGCACGGCACTTGCACTTCACTTGTTGGATCGTAACGCTG
The DNA here is from genome assembly GCA_037719765.1 of Planctomycetaceae bacterium. GTDB lineage: Bacteria > Planctomycetota > Planctomycetia > Planctomycetales > Planctomycetaceae > SXXK01. Next base: position 8,152 of record JBBJME010000303.1, on the reverse strand, counting down.
CCGTTTGGGCAGCGAGCCGAATTCAGGAGATGGAGTTTTACCATGTTTTTTGACTTGAATTACATCCTGATTGTCCTCATTCCCGGTCTGATCATGTCCGGGGTTGCAAGCATGCTGGTGAAATCAGCATTCAGCAAGTACTCGCAGATTGGGACACGGCGAGGGTACACCGGGGCTCAAGCGGCGAAGGTTCTGATGGACAACGCGGGGATTCACGACGTGCAAATCGTGCCTACAAATGGGTTTCTCAGCGACCATTACAATCCATCCACAAAGACGCTGGCATTGTCCGAACAAGTTTACGGCAGTCAGTCAGTGGCCGCGATCGGTGTCGCGTGTCATGAAGCAGGACATGCAATTCAGCACGCTCACGGTTACGTTCCGCTGGGATTGAGATCTGCGATTGTGCCGGTCGTGACTTTCGGAGCCCCGTTGTCAAATACCCTGCTGATGCTCGGGATATTCCTGAGTATCAGGCCGTTGCTGATCCTGGGCATCATTGCTTTTTCGCTCGTCGTGGTGTTTCAGCTCATCACGTTGCCGGTTGAATTCAATGCCAGCACTCGCGCGAAGCGTCTCTGCGTGGAAGCCGGGATCATTGATGCGGATGAACAAGTCGGCGTTAATCGCGTCCTGAACGCAGCGGCGCTGACATACGTTGCCGCTTTTGTCAGCAGCATGCTGACGCTGCTTTATTATCTCTGGCGAGCTGGACTTCTCGGTGGTCGGCGCGACTAATCGATGGCTGCGGGCTGGCGACTGTGCTGAAAAGCATCGTTGCCGGCGTCATAAGTTCGGGCAAGGTTCCATGATTTCCAACGGCCCGCGATGTGGCCACCAATCAGTCCGACAAAGTATCCGCCTGGAACGGCCCCGGAGATTGCGTTACCGACGTATGTACCGTAGGCCGGATACAGAATTTCATATGCTTCCCGTTGGGCTTGAAGATCGCCCGTCGTCATCGCATAACCCAGCGCGTCGTTAGTGGCGATGGCTTCTTGATAGAGCGGCGCGATCGGCAGAAAGTAGGTCGCGGCGTATGTGCCTTTCCACTTTCGACTTGCGTAATCTTTTGAGTGGCCAGCTTCGTGAAGAGCCAGCGCGGGCACGTTGGAATACAGATGAATTGTGTTCGTGTACGGATTGTAGTGATCACTTCCAAACACTCGTCCGGGAAAAACTGTTTCACCCAGCACAATGAACGCTCCGAAGGTGTAACGCCAACCGACGCCGACGGATTTGTTGGCAGCGAGACGTTTCCAGTCGTCAAACGGACGATACTGATTGAGTCGGACTTTGACTGTAGAAAGTTCGTTGTTGTTCAGATACGCCGCGATCACCGCTTCGGTCTGAGAATCGATCCGATGATTCTCGACACGTCGATCGAACAGCATGATCTTTCCCGGAATGCCCCACACCCAGCCAAGAGAATCAACGAGGACGTTTGGCTGACCGCGTTCGATCTGAGATTCAATCGGCGTGCGTGCCGCAAGTTCCGGTGATACCGAATACGATTGAGCCGATCCCAAACGGTACGGCACTGTGGCACAGCCGGGCAGCATCAGCACTCCGGCAGCAACGGCACTACAGATCCACGTGATCGAATTGGTCAACTTGCTCTGCACACGAGTGTTCCATGACGTCCTGAGTTTGTCCAATTCGGACGAACGGCGCCGGAATCGTAGTGTAATCTGCAGGAACTCAGCAACGGGAGTTAATGTCCACAGGTTGCACTTTGCGCGAGTAAAACGACGGGTTACAGGATCGCTTGACGGCAAATCGACGCAAACAAGTGGATCGCCGACCAATGTGTGCCAAATGGCACTCTCTCAGCCAAAGGATCGTTCTTTCGACCGCGTTGCAGTTCGCTCGTACGGTTCTATAATCCGCCGGGCAAATGGTTTAGTGATGAGGAATTCTGGACCGTTTCCCGGCTGGACGTACATTCATTCTACCGCTTTTACGGGGAGGAGCGGGACTCTTGAACGCTCTGCTTCGAATTCTGAGTCTACCGGCTCAACTGCTCTCGAAGGTTCCTGGTCTGGGGCCGTTCGTGAAAGTCCTTTCGACAACTGTGGGGCAGAAGATCCTCATGGCGATTACAGGACTCTCGCTCTGTGGATTTCTCGTCGCCCATCTGGGCGGCAATCTGAAGATGTATGCTGGTGAACAGGCATTCAACGACTACGCGCATGCTCTGCATAGCCTGGGACCGATCCTTGCAGCGGCGGAAGTCGGACTCTTCGCCACCTTCGCGCTCCATATTGGTCTCGCGATCTCCACCGCAGCCATGAACAAGGTTGCACGCAACAGGGATTATGCCATCAAGGAAACCAAGCAGGGTATCTTCATTCTGCCAGACGGCGGCGCCTGAATTGATGATGCTGACAGGGTTGTTGATCCTCGCGTTTCTTGTGACGCATATTCTGGACATGAAGCTCAAGGTCAACCCTGGCGTCGATTATTCTGCGGCGATGAATGCCGAAAAAGTTGTGGATAATGAGTTTCATGCCGTCAAAGCCGTCCTGACAACGCCTCTGAATGCGGTGATCTACATCACCGGTATTGTCGCATTGGGAATCCATCTGTCACACGGTGTTCGCAGCGCGTTGCAGACGCTGGGAATCAATCATAAACGGTGGAATATGCTCTTTAAAATCGGTGGAATTCTGTTTGCCTGGGGGATTGCGGCGGGGTTCATTAGTCTTGTGGTATGGGCAATGGCGTTTAAGGGTTAGATTTGTCATGGCCGGCTGCCTGCCAGTCTGCCGGGTTTCAAAAGAAATTCTGAGGTCTTCCGATGGTTCGCGTGGCAAGTGACACACTGAACTCGCGAGTTCCCGATGGTCCGCTTCAGCAGAAGTGGGACAAGCATATTTTCGACATGAAGCTGGTGAATCCGGCCAACAAACGCAAGTTCAGCGTGATTGTGGTTGGCACCGGACTGGCTGGGGGAGCGGCTGCGGCTTCGATGGGCGAACTGGGCTACAACGTCAAGTCGTTCTGTTTTCAGGACAGCCCTCGACGAGCCCACAGTATTGCCGCGCAGGGCGGAATCAATGCTGCGAAGAATTACCAGAACGACGGAGATAGTGTCTGGCGCCTGTTCTATGACACACTGAAAGGTGGCGACTATCGTGCCCGCGAAGCCAACGTGCATCGACTCGCTCAGGTGTCGAACAACATCATCGATCAGTGCGTGGCTCAGGGTGTTCCGTTCGCGCGAGTACGGTGGAACCCTGGCGAACCGTTCCTTCGGCGGGGCTCAGGTTTCGCGAACGTTTTATTGCCGAGGCCAGACCGGACAGCAACTGCTGCTGGGTGCCTATCAGGCCATGATGCGACAGGTCTCTACCGGCAAGGTAAAACTGTTCGCCCGTCGCGAAATGCTCGAACTGGTGATTGTCGACGGCCTGGCGCGCGGAATCGTGGTACGCAATCTCGCCACGGGGCAACTGGAAACTCACACCGCTGATGCGGTGGTGCTTGCAACGGGTGGTTATGGCAACGTCTACTATCTTTCGACGATGGCGAAAGGCTCCAATGTCACGGCTGCATGGCGGTGTGCTCGAAAAGGTGCCCTGTTCGCAAATCCCTGCTATACGCAGATACATCCAACCTGTATCCCGGTCACCGGTGACTATCAGTCCAAGCTGACGCTGATGAGCGAAAGTCTGCGCAACGATGGGCGAGTCTGGGTGCCATCGACAAAAGGCGATAGACGCGCACCGGATCAGATTCCGGATACCGAACGTGACTACTATCTGGAACGCCGTTATCCGTCATATGGCAATCTGGCTCCGCGTGATATTTCGTCGCGTGCGGCAAAGGAACGCTGCGATGCCGGGCATGGAGTGGGCGATTCCGGACTTGCCGTGTTTCTGGACTTCCGCGATGCCATTCAGCGGGATGGCGAAGACGTGGTGCGTAAGAAATACGGCAACCTGTTTCATATGTACAACAAGATTACGGCCGAAGACCCGTACAAGCAGCCGATGCGTATCTTTCCGGCGGTCCACTACACAATGGGTGGCTTGTGGGTTGATTACAATCTGATGAGCAACATTCCCGGACTGTATGTGCTGGGTGAAGCGAACTTTTCCGATCACGGTGCCAATCGACTTGGTGCCAGTGCTTTGATGCAGGGCTTGTCTGATGGCTACTTTGTGATTCCGTATACCATCGGCGACCATCTGGCAACGACGAAGCTCGAGAAGGTTTTGGAAGATCATCCAGCATGTCTGCAGGCCAGGAAAGATGCCGACGACCGTATCACGAAGCTGATGGGCGTGCAGGGGAAGCGTTCCGTCGATTCATTCCACCGCGAACTGGGATTGCTGTTGTGGGATAAATGCGGGATGGCACGCAACCGCAGCGGCCTGGAACAGGTGATCGGCCAGATTCGCGAATTGCGTGATGAGTACTGGAAGGACGTCCGTGTCCTCGGTTCCGGCGCTTCGCTGAATCAGAGTCTGGAGAAAGCTGGTCGCGTCGCCGACTTCATGGAATTCGCGGAACTGCTCGCGATCGATGCGCTGAACCGTGAGGAATCGTGCGGCGGTCATTTCCGTGAGGAATATCAAACATCTGACGGTGAAGCTGCTCGCAACGATGCGGACTATTCGTACGTCGCCGCATGGGAATTCCAGAGCGGCGGCGCTGAACCAGTTTTGCACAAAGAACCGCTGGTCTTCGAGAACGTTAAGCCTTCGACCAGGAGTTACAAATAACCATGAGCACTGATTTGCTGAATTTGAATCTCCGCGTCTGGCGTCAGGCAGGTCCAAACGACAAAGGCGGTTTCAGAACGTATCGTCTCAACGGCGTCAGCACACACATGTCGTTTCTGGAAATGCTCGACGTACTGAATGAGCAACTGATCGCTCAAAAGGAGGAACCTGTTGAGTTTGATCACGACTGCCGCGAAGGAATTTGCGGTATGTGCAGCCTGATGATCAACGGACAGGCTCACGGCCCGGACAATGCGACCACCACCTGTCAATTGCACATGCGTCGTTTCAAAGACGGCGACACCGTCACGATTGAACCGTGGCGCGCAGCCGCGTTCCCGGTTCTTCGTGACTTGGTTGTTGATCGTTCGGCGTTTGATCGCATTATTGCGGAGGGCGGATTCGTTTCGGTCAACACCGGCAACGCACCGGACGGTAACGCGATTCTGGTCCCCGGTGTCAGGCAGGAAGTCGCGATGGACGGAGCCGCCTGCATCGGCTGCGGAGCCTGCGTCGCCGCCTGTAAGAACGCATCGGCGATGTTGTTCGTGTCAGCAAAAGTCTCGCAGCTCGCGATCCTTCCGCAGGGTCATCCCGAACGCAGCGCACGCGTCATCAACATGGTGGCTCAGATGGACAAAGAAGGTTTCGGCTCCTGCACCAACACGTCCGAATGCGAAGCTGCCTGCCCGGCAGAGGTGTCCGTGGCTCACATCGCCAGATTGAATCGCGAATACCTTCGAGCATCGATTTTTGCAGAGACGTGATTACCGCCTGCTGGTTTTTGAAAACGCCGACGAGCGGGACATTTACATCAAAGTCATTGTGTCCCGAGTGCATCTAGAATCACGATTTTATTGCAAACTTGGACGGGTTCCGCGATACAATGCAGACGTCAGACGTTTTTCGGAGAGGTCTTTATGCCGTCGCCTTTTCCAGGCATGAATCCGTGGATGGAAGCTCCTGAGCTTTGGCCCGGAGTTCATGCCGCACTCATCTCTGAAATCCGATCGCGGCTGAATTCTGCCATGCCGGCACGCTACTTCGCCGACGTCGAAGAACGGATCATACTGTGTGATGTAGATGATCCAATGATCCGGCTCATCGTTCCCGATGTGACGGTGCGTGAGTCGTATGCACGGGTTGCTTCCGATTCTGGGTCTTCGACACTCGCGACGATCACGCCAGCGCTGCAGGCTCATGTGGCCGAGCCTCAATTCAAGGAACGCCGTATCATCATTCGATCGTCAGACAGCGAATCCATCGTGACGGCCATTGAGATTCTGTCACCTGCCAACAAGCTGAAAGGGTCAGAAAGTCGGACGTCGTATCTTTCGAAGCGGCGGGATTTGCTGCAGTCGGGAAGTCATTTTATCGAAATCGATCTGCTTCGCGCCGGAAATGGCACCGAGCCCGCAGCAGGCATGGGCCGCGCAGAATATTTGATATGGCTGAGTCGATCACAGGATCGAACAAAAGTCGACTACTGGCCGACGGCGCTGGAATCGCCGTTACCGACAATCCCGGTTCCTTTGCTGCCTGGTGATTCAGACGTCCCGTTGAACGTGCAGGCTGTGTTTCACGACCTCTACGACCGCAGCGGTTACGTGCGTCGGATGAATTATTCTCACTCCGTTCCGGCACCTCCGCTGGCAGACAGGCAGATCGAATGGCTCAAGGGACTCGCACAAAATGCAGTCTGATCGCTCCGGTTTTCGTAGCCAACGTAACCCGAACTGCGCTCAGGTCGGGATCCAACCAACTCCCGCGAATCGAGTGACCTTTTTCCGGCCAACAAATTGCAAGGTCCAGGAAGGGGTCACTCATTGAATAATCCAAACCCCTTCGAATTCAATTTTTCGGCAGACGAATCAGGTGCTGTTCAAAGGCCTGTCTTCAACTTTCTGATCAAGACCCTGGGGCCATCGTTCCTTGCGTGTTTGCTGATTGTGTTGGTTGGGAATGTTGTGTTGCGAATGATTCCTCTTTCGCAACACATGACGTGGCCGTTCTTGTTCGCAATTGTTGTTTTTATACCATTCTTTCAAACAGGCAGATCTCTCCGGTTGCCTGGCTCGACTGTCCGGTCCACGAATAGAGCCGTCTTGTCTGGAATTGGCGCAATCGCCGCAATTGTTGGCGTTGCGGTTGCCCGTCGCATGTTGTTTCTAGTACCACCATTGTGGCTGTGGTTTTCTAATTCCGCCATCGCACTGACAACTTCGATTTTGCTCATCGTTCTACGCCGAATTGTGTTTGGGAAAATGAAGTTGTTTCCATTGATGATTGCGATCTTGCCATCGGCCGTCTTCTCGATGATTATTCTCACTAATGCAATAGTGCTGATGCATCAAAAGGTTCCATTACAGTTCACCCCGAATGGGCATGCGGTGGAAGCGGTTGCTTTTTGTCTCTACGCGCACATCGTTTGTGCAGCATGGTGGCTTTTTGATAAGTCCGATTGATTTTTCTATGCCAATCAAAACCTGTTTCTTCGACATGGGCAACGTGCTGGTGCATTTTTCGCATGAGAAAATGTGCCAGAACATCGCGGTGGTGTGTGGCTGGAGTGAACCTGAGACGAAAAAATTCCTGCTGGATGAAGGTCGGCAGTGGAAGCTGGAACGCGGTGAGATCAGTGAAGAGCAGTTTCACGACGACGTCTGTCAGGCGACAGGCAAGACGTTGAACATCGACGAACTGCGTCATGCGGCGGCCGATATTTTCTGGCTGAACGAATCCATCGTTCCCGTGTTGCAGCAGTTGAAGGCAGCCGGGCTGCGAATGGTGCTGTTGTCGAACACCAGCGTGACGCACCTGAAGTTCATCGAACGCAATTTCGGCGTGCTGGAATTCATGGACGACCGTGTCACGTCCTTCGAAGCCGGCGCGCTTAAGCCCGATGATCGGATCTACGAAGTTGCCATTTCCAAAGCCATGTGTGAGCCCGATGAATGCTTTTACACGGACGATATCGAAGCTTATATTCGAAAGGCGGAGACCTTCGGTATTCATGCCCGTCTCTACACAACGACGGAGCGACTGCTGAGTTCGTTGCGGGAACTTGAAATTCTGTCCGGCTGATCTCGTTTTTGCCGGTCGCATCGAAGCAATCGAACAAGAATGTCCAAGGTACAGGAATCTCCACTTTTGCTACTGAAATTGGAAATTCTGTAACGAAATGCTGCGGAATTCGCTTCTGGGCAAGTGTGCAATTGAATGCAGACCGCTATTCCTCAATACTTCCTCTGCACATTCAACGAATCGCAGAGAGCACCAGCCTCCGGGCCACACGAAAATGAATACAACCACGCCGGCAAAATCCACTCGCCCGCTTCAGGACGCTAACATCATCGGATCGACCCCGATGATTTCCCCGGTGGAATTGAAACGGGAATTTCCTGTGTCTGCTGCGGTCGAAG
>JBBJME010000094.1:0-24571 GCA_037719765.1 Planctomycetaceae bacterium | reverse complement strand
GCGAACTTTTTTCGGTCGGTCGCGCTTTGTTACACTTCTGGGGAAGTTGGGCTAAGCCAAAGTATGGGGTTCCAGCCTCAAGCTGGGACGGATCAATACCCCTTCGGATTTCTTTCGCCACATCTCCAATTGAATACGGTTTCCATCCTTCTGGGATCTTTCCAATCGGTGAATCGACGAGTTTGACGTTTTCGTGGCCGGGGAAGCGGAAGTTGACGAACCATTCCCGGTAAATCGCCTGAGCCATCTCTTCCAGAATGGCAATCCGACGGGTGTTGTTCTCAATCAGATCGTCGTACGCCGACAGGATCGATGCGATCTTGCATTGCGTAGTAATTGGCGGAACCACGATCTTCATTCGCTTAACGTGCGATGGACCAAAGTTGGGTTGGTGGGAGCCAATAATGTACGCTTCGATTTGTAGGCTGAAGAAAGAGGAGCAAAGGAACTTGTGGAGATAGCTTGAGTCCAAGGTCCGCTCTGAAATAGGATGAAAACGAATTACGCTTGTGTTCATCATTAGCGGGAGGTGTCTTGCCTTGATACGCCCCACCTTGCCGTAGCTCCAACCAGAACTTGAAACTACTGTGTCATCAGCTTCGATCGCAAAGTGCTGGTATTTTTCCTCAAACTCATTGAGTGCGATATGTCGGCAAGAATTTGAGGTTTCAACTGTTCCATCGAGCAAAATGTTTGCCACGTTAATAACCTTCATTCCGCTATCAGTAAACTGCCACTTCCGAAGACCCGGTCCTTCTTGAAAAAAACGACATCGGTTAGAGCACAGAACTTCCAGTCCTGATACAAGTCCCCATATTTGGTGGATAGTTTGGGCTTCATACCACTTCGTCCAATAACTTGGCGACGTTGTTCGCAATCCGCTCTTCCAGTTCACTTGCTTCGCTGTTCAACACCGTCAGCTCTTCATTCAGTTCCTCAAGTCGTTCTGCAAAGACAAAATCGTCTTCCTCTCGATCCGCCACGCCAACATCCCGACCGGGATTCAGACACCAGCCCTGTTCTTCGATTTCCTCCAACGTGGCAGCGTAGCAAAGTCCGGCAACGTCTGCGTATTTCAGCTTCGGGAACGTTGCCTTCAACTCTGGGTCCGGTGTGCTCTCACTGGCGGGGAATTCATCATCGTCCTCGGCCAGAAACTCTGGCTTCTCACCGCGATACAGCCGTACGATGTTGGCAAGGTATTCCACCTGCTTGGGGCTGAACTTGCGGTGTGCCCGGTCCACCTGCCTGAACGTGTGCCGAGCGTCAATGAACAGCACTTGGTCCTTTCGCTTGGTCTTTGCCTTGCCTTTGTCAAAAAACCAGAGCGTACAGGGAAGCGTGACGGTGTAGAAGATATTCGGGCGATCGAGACTATGGCATCGACCGCATGAGCCTGCAGCAGTTGTCTGCGAATTTCCATCTCCGACTGACGAGCGTCGGCGGCTGAGTTCGCCATGACAAAACCAGCTCGACCTGTTTCATTCAGCGAACTGTAGAACATCTGAATCCACAGGTAGTTCGCGTTGTCCGTTCGAGGCATCCCAAATGGAAATCGTGGGTCATCTTTGATTTTTTCTTTATCTACCTTGTCCACGTTGAACGGCGGATTGGCCATCACGAAATCAAACTTGCCCAGACACTCGTGGAGATCTTCGTAGTAACTGTTGCCCTGCTTGATGTCTCCAGAAAGACCGTGGACCGCAAGGTTCATCAGACACAGGTTGCGAGTTTCCTCAACGCGTTCCTGACCAAAGACAGAGATTTCGCGACTGGGATCGTGCTTATGGGCTTTGATGAACTTGGCACTCTGAACATACATGCCGCCAGAACCACACGCTGGGTCCAGCAAACGCCCGTGATGAGGCTCAATGATTTCGACAATCAATTGCACCAATGTGGTTGGCGTAAAGAATTCCCCACCACGCTGCCCTTCCGCACGGGCAAAATTGCCGAGGAAGTATTCGTAGATCCTGCCGAACTTGTCCCCATCTGCATCGACTGCAATCTGCGAGAAATTCTTGAGCAGCGACACAAGCATCGCGTTGTCGATTTTGGTGTACGTCTTCGGCAGAACGCCTTTGAGTTCCTCGTTCTCCGCTTCAACGGATTTCATGGCCTCATTGATCGCTTTGCCGATGTTCTCCCCTTCCGGCAGCGACAGCAAATGCGAAAACCGAGCTTTTGGCGGCAGAAACATCACGCCTTTCGCCTGATAGTCTTTCCCGACGTTCGCCGCCCCGTGCCTTTGCCTTCCAGCCCTTTTCGACCTGCGTAAACCGATGATCGGCATACCGCAAAGATCAGCCCCAGTACCGGTGTTGCATATTCGGAAGACTTGAGTTCGAGTTCATGCGAACCATCCGCCGCCGCCCAAAGTCAGCGTTCTGTCTCTGATATTGTTTGCCATTGATGGTGGTTCTATGTTTCTTTACGTCTTCTGTGTTGTTGTCTTTTTCGGCGACAGAGTACCGAAATGAGTCAAGATTTGCTTCTCAGGTTCGCCTCAATTACTGAAAGAATTCGGGCTGGAACAGATGTTCAAGACGGCCCTGTGGGATGTGTGCTGCGGTGTGATGGCGTATGATTTGAATTTCGACGGTGCTGTGATTTTCCTCTCTGCCAGCGAAGCAAAGTGAAGACGCATAGCGTAGCATGTTCCCCGCCCAGCGAGGTCTCTGTACGTAACACGAACGATGAATCGCAAGTTCAGATCGCGTCGTTTGCCGAAGTAGACGTGTCAACGTCTCCGTTTTCTGATGACCGGAATGCTCATGGGAACGTCGAACAAATCGTTGGCGAATGAACTCAAGGAGTTGGAGCACAAGTTCTTTTACGCTCCAAGAGCCGGTGAAGCGACGCCAGAGCGTGATAAGTTCTCAACGCTCTTGGTGGTATGTCTCGTTGCCTTTGTCAGTTGGCACACTTTGCGGCGATTGATTCCAGTTTCTTTGGCAATCTCCGTGTCATTAGATCCGGCAAGTAGATAATCAAGGACTATCTCATGCTTTAGGGTCACTCGATTTCTGACTGCGAAGTGCCATCTTCCCGGTGAGCGGCACCTTCGCCTTCACGGTCTTCTTCCGCCGCGGATTCGATGTGTCGAGTCGCTTTCGCTTGTCATGCTGCGATGAACGGCTCGGCGGCTTGTGCTGCGATTGCGGATGCTTCGACTGTTTCTTACGCTTAGCCATCTGTGGCTCCTTCGGTGTTTTAGAAGCTTGGTAACTCCTGAATCCTTGTCATGAGCCTCGGTATTTCTGAAAACATCAATTGCCAATGGCGATGAATTCCTCGCTTAAAGTGCAGAGACATACAAACCGCCTGGATTACGATCGGCCCCACCCGCTGGACATATGACGGCATTGTTCGGTCGGAATCTCAGTCGGCGGAGCGACTGAACTACGTGGGTGACTGCACTGGACAAGCATCCCGGCACGGCGTCTACAATGCCGTACTGTATTGACTACCACACATTTCATCGTTGGGGTTGGGAAATGAAGCGAATGATCAGGAACGCGATCAGTGGCCTACTTGCCGGGACTTTGCTGATCGGTTTTATCGCTGACGGTATCGCACTTGCCAGTGACTTAAATACAGACTGGAACCAGTTTCGCGGTCCGAATCGGGATAATCTGTCGAAAGAAACGGGGCTGGCTGATCAGTGGCCGGAAGGCGGACCGGAACTTCTGCAGACAATTACCGGGATCGGAGAAGGCTATGCGTCGGTCTCGCTGGTGGGCGAGTTAATATACACGATGGGCAATGTCGATGGTGGCGAACACGTTATCGCCCTGAATCGGAAGACGGGCGAAATTGTCTGGAAGACGCGAAACGGCGATGAATACCACGAAGGCCAGGGGAATGGTCCGCGAGGAACTCCGACAGTCGTGGACGGAATGGTCTACGGACTGGGCGGAAATGGCGACCTTTCGTGCCTGAACGCGAGCACTGGCGATGTCGTCTGGCACATGAATATCCTGAAGGAATTCGGTGGCGGAAATATCGCCTGGGGAATCAGCGAGTCTGTGCTCATTGATGATGATAAGGTCATTTGCTCTCCGGGAGGCAGTGATGCAACGGTGGTGGCGCTGAATGCAAAGACAGGCAAGGTTGCCTGGAAAAGCAAAGTCCCGGAGCAGCCGCAGGCGTCATACGCTTCGCCCGTTGTTGCGACAATTGGAAAAGTGAAGCAGTACGTCGTCTTCACATCCAAGGGTATTTGCGGGGTCCGTGCAAAAGATGGCGAACCACTTTGGGGTCAGAACGCTTCATCGAACGGTACTGCAAATTGTGCGACACCGCTCGTTGTCGATAACTACGTGTTCAGCTCGTCCGATTATGGCACAGGTGCCGAACTGGTGGAACGAAGGCACAGGCAATGCCGAAGGCCGCAGGTCTACTTTACTAAGGACATGAACATCATCACGGAGGCATGGTCTACCTGGATGGTTTTGCCTACGGCTCCAATGGCGATCTGTTGTCCTGCGTGAAACTCAAAACCGGCGAACCGCCTGGCGCGAACACGGAATGAAAGGTTCAATCGTTTATGTGGACAAGAAAATCGTCTTCCGCAACGAACAGGACCGGTTGTGCTGCTTGCTGCGGATGCGAGTGAGTACAAGGAACTTGGTCGCTTCGAACAGCCTGACCGCAGCGATCGCCTGGCATGGTCGCATCCGATCGCGGATGTTGTACCTGCGGGATCAGGACAAGCTGTTGGTTTACAACTTGAAGTAGATGAAAGTTCGACTGTTCAGCCGGCGGGCGATCGGCCTGGAGGCTCAGCGTTTCACGCCCGTCACGTTGACGCCGCTGCCAATGAGGAGATAGTGCTCGTAGGTCCAGCGATAGACCCGTCCGGATTTTTCCGGAGGCAGCACGGTCAGGTCGCTGAATCCCGCCTCGTGAAACCAGACGCTCAGTTCATCGGCCGTGTGATGGTACTGGTATCCGGGAGCCCACCAGTCAAACGTATCGCAGACACGATTTTCGTAGCTCGGATGAGCGCTGAAGTTGATGATCTTGTTGAGCGATCGGTTAACGACTGGCAGGCCTCCGAGAATGGCCCCGACGTGACAGAATGGCATGAGGACTGTTGACGGCAGTCTGGTGGTAATCCCCCGCAGGCCGCTATTCAGGATTTCCTGCCACCATTGATTTCTGCGATACAGCCAGACCGAATAGCGACCGCCTGGCCTGACCATTCCTGCAACTGCGTCGAACACCGACCGTGTGTCTGCGTCGTGATGCATGACGCCGATTGAGAACACAAAATCGAACGAAGCCGCTGCAAACGGCAGGTGCTTCAAGTCAGCCTGAACGAAATGCACGTTCGGAAGATGGCCGCACAACTCTGCAGCTTTTTCAACGGCTCGCGTATGATCGGCACCGAATACCGTGCCTCCGGCTTCGCCGCAGACTTTTGCATACCGGCCTCCGCCGCAGCCAGCATCCAGGATTCTTTTTCCGCGGAGGTCACTGAGCCGAAAACCTGTCTTCGCTTCAAACGTTGCGCGGTCCTCAGCATCGTGGGCGACATCGAACCGTGTCCACTGATGGCCAAAACTTTCCAGATGTTCGTCAGTGACAAATCGAGGAATTCCCTGGATGACCTTCCAGTGCCGCTCTGAATCTATTGCATGTACTTCCGTGCCGTCGCCAGACAACTGCAATGAAGTCCCGCGTTCCGGATCCCGGAGCTCTGAAATGAATCTGACAATAGGACGACTTGCGGACATGGAGTGCCTGTGATGCAAAAGCAGTGAGAACGCAAGAGTTGTCAGAATTCAATTTCCATCAGGTCTTCTGCCAATTCGGTATTGGCGAAGATCGCGCGAATGCTGGCGAGTCCCACCGGGTCGTCATCAGGGCGTTGAGGATCGACGTGAACAATGTAAAGGCGTTTGACATCTGCCAGTTTCGCGAGCGTGGCGACATTTGACGACGAACTGTGGCCCGTTTTCTTCGCCCAGTCATCCAGTTCATCGGGGAAATAACATTCGTGAATGAGCACATCCACGCCCCGGATAAAATCGGCATAATCGCCTGGTGCCGTGGTGTCGGTGATGTAAGCGAGTGATCTCCCCGGCCAGTCCAGGCGAAAACCAACCGATCCGCCAGGATGCTCCAGTGAAATCCAGGTGAGTGTTCCTTCGGCCGGCAAGGGAACGCTGCGGTGCAGCGGATGCCATTCAAATTCTGGTTCAACAGGAAACAATTCGTGCACCAGCAAATGTGTTTTGACAGCCTGCAGCGTTGCATCGGTGCCAAATACACGAACTTGTTCAAGGTCACCGCGCATCAATGGGACAAGGAGATACGTCAGGCCACAGACATGGTCCAGATGAGCATGTGTCAGGAACACATCCAGTGTTGCGGCTCGGTTCCTGTCAGGCGCTCGAAAGAAGCCGGTACCTGCATCCAGAGCGACTCCAATATCGGGCAGGAGCACACTGGCCGTGTGCCGACGTTCATTGGGGTGGTAGCCACCGGTGCCAAGAAAGACAAGTCGCATGAACTATCTGACATAATGGACGATGAAAAGCAGAGCGAACCAAAAGAAGTCAACAGTATGAACTGAATCGCTCAGCACATACCCATCAAAAACGGACATCAACGCGGCGCTGAGGCTGAATCCGTCGAATCTGTGCCAATCGCAAACAGATGGTGCTCGCCTCGAATAAAGATCTGCCCGTTGGAGATCGCGGGTGAAGCGTAACTGTATTCTCCGAGCGGATTGCGGTGCAGCACGTCAATTTTCGCGGCCGGTCTGACGACTGCCATGATGCCATCGTCAGCTGGAAAATATGCAAGATTGTTCGCAGTCACCAGCGACGCGCTGTAGTGGTTGCCAAGTCGATCCTGCCAAAGCCGATTGCCGTTCGACGTATCAAAGCAGTTTACGGTGCCTCGATCGTCCGCGACGAGCAGCTTACCTTCGATCAGGACAGGCGATGGCACGTAGCACTTCGCTTCTTCGCTGTGCCAGGCAATGTGCGATTGAGTCACATCGCCAGAACCGTCCGGGCGAATCGCCATCACATGATGTGTCGGAAAACCGGCGGTCATGTAAAACAACTTCCCGTCAAAGACCATTGATGACACGAACTGCTCCGTCGGCCCTTCAATCAGCCAGTTTATGGATCCTGTCAATGGATCAAGACTGACGATGCGTTTGCTGCCGGTCATTACCATCTGGTCGCTGCCGTCAATCGTACGAATCAGCGGCGTGCAGTAACTTCGCGTCTTGTGTTCACGCGGAACTTTCCAGACAAGTTCTCCCGTCGCGCGATTCAGGGCAGCGACCCAGGAATCACCATCATGGTCACCGTTAACAATCAGAAGATTCCTGTAGATCACGGGTGAACTGCAGAAGCCATGCACACTGGTGAATCCGCCAGGTTCTGCGGACCAGAGTTTCTGGCCGTTCATGTCGTACGCCGCGACCAACAGATTCCCGGGCGTGACAGGTCGTGGCGTTCCGACATTCGGTGCCGGAACCTCGTGGCCGTCGGCCACCAGAAATGTGACATAGACCAACTGCCCGTCGGTCGCCGGAGTACCCGATGCAAAACTGTTCAATTCATGTTTGGTTTCCAGCGGGGACACTGCGACAGATGACCTCCAGCGAATGCTGCCGTCACTGCGATTCAGGCACAGCAGCATTCGTTCGTGACTGTCTTCGAGACAGGTCGTCACAAAGATGTCGTCACCCCAGACAATGGGCGAGGAATGGCCTTTCCCCGGGATCTCAGTCTTCCAGGCGATGCCTTCGCCTGTTTCGCCATTCCATTCAACCGGGACCTGAGTTTCTGCCGAAGTGCCGTCCCCACGAGGCCCACGCCAGCACGGCCAGTTTTCAGCCGTAACACTGGCACAAAGAGAAACGAAAACCAGCAGACTCAAACTTCGGATCATGGATCAGCCTTTGAAATCTCAGATTCACCTTTTGAAATCAGATTTACGTCAGCTTTCGCTCGCGAATCCAGTCCGTATGGAATTTTTCGCCGCGAGGTTTATCTGTGCGTTCGTAGGTATGAGCCCCGAAGTAGTCACGCTGAGCCTGCAGCAAATTCGCTGGCAGACGCCCACGGCGATAACCGTCATAATACGTCAGTGCTGCACTGAAGCCCGGCACGGGCAAACCAAGCTGAATCGCGGTTGCGACGACTCGACGCCACGCTGGCTGGGCCTTGCTGATCGCAGACTTGAAGAAGTCATCGAGCAGCAGATTTTCCAGTGTCGGATTCTTGTCGAAGGCTTTCTTGATGTCTTCGAGGAAGCGCGATCGAATGATGCAGCCACCTCGCCACAGCAACGCGATCGGCCCGTTGTTGAGTTTCCATCCGAACTCCTTCGCAGCGGCATCCAGCTGCACATAACCCTGAGCATAGCTGCAAAGTTTGGATGCATACAAAGCCTGCTTCACGTCATCAATGAATTGTTTGCGGTCACCTTCAAATTTGGCGTCGGGCCCGGAGAGAACTGGTTCGGCTCGCACGCGCGCGTCTTTCTGAGCCGACAGGCAGCGGGCAAACACAGCTTCAGTAATCAGTGTCGTTGGCACTCCCAGATCCAGTGCATGCTGGCTCATCCATTTGCCGGTCCCCTTCTGCCCGGCGGTATCCAGAATCAGATCGACCAGATCCTTGCCGGTTTCCTTGTCCTTCACCGTGAAGATGTCCCGCGTGATCTCAATCAGATAGCTTTCGAGTTCACTGCTGTTCCATTCCTTGAACACCTGGTACAGCTCAGCATTCGTCAGCCCGACACCATACTTCAGGATGTAGTAGGCTTCGCAGATCAGCTGCATGTCGCCGTATTCGATCCCGTTGTGGACCATCTTGACATAGTGACCGGCTCCGTCTTCACCGACCCAGTCGCAACACGGGATGTCGTGATTCGGCCCGACCTTTGCGCTGATCTTTTGGAAGATATCTTTGACGAACGGCCATGCTTCGGGATGACCACCGGGCATGATGCTTGGGCCCTTCAATGCTCCCTCTTCACCACCGGAAACCCCGGTGCCGATGAATCGATAGCCTTCCGCAGCCAGTTGCTTGCTCCTGCGGTTGGTATCGACGTAGTCCGCATTACCGCCGTCGATAATGATGTCGCCTTCGGACAGCAGCGGCTTCAACTGTTCAATCACGGCATCGACAGGAGCCCCTGCCTTCACCATGATCATGACTCGCCGTGGTGCTGCCAGGCTGTTGACGAAATCTGGCAGCGTGTCATAACCTTTAATGCGATCCTGAGTTCCCTTTTCAACAACCCCCGGTGGCCGACTGTCAAGGCCATTTACGAATTCATGAGTTGTCTCTGTCGTGCGGTTGTAGACGGCTACCGAAAAACCCTTGTTGGCCATATTCATGACCAAGTTCTGTCCCATCACCGCAAGGCCGATCAGGCCGATATCGTGTTTTGACATGGTTCGTAGTTGTTCCACTTAGAACTCTAAGGAAGGTAGAAAAACGGAATCAGTAACTGGTCAGCAGCAACAAGGGAACTCGAAATCAGGAGAAAATATCAGCGACGGGGATCGAAAGTCCCGGCAATGCGGCTCCACCGGACATCGAGGAACCAGTGGCAAACATTTCAGGAACGTGCGAATCCTGATGAACTATGACTGTCTTAAAGTGAGTGTCAACAACCCAAACCATGGTAACGCCAGCCGCGAGATACAGATCGACCTTGCGCTGAATTTCGGATGTCTTGTCGCTGGGCGACAGAATTTCGATCGCCAGCAGTGGCACTCCGATAATATAGGGAAATTCTCCTGATATTTTCTGGACGACCGACTCATCGAATACCGCGACATCAATGCCCACGGACAGAATTTGGCCGGTCAATTCGCAGCCGACTTCGCCAGCATAGACGCGACACTTTCGATGCCCGGACCTCCGCCACACATTGAGCAAATATGCCAGATTTGCTTCAGCGAAACTGTGGAGGTGGTTACGTCTGGTCATCTCGGTACTTTCATCAGCTTCATCGTAGACGACGCCATTCAATAGAATGAGACTGGATTCTTCCGCCAGATTCAGAGCACGGAATTCCTCTAGTGTCATGCGATCGCCTGACTTCGGAAGATGAGTCGTCGTTACGGACATTTCAGTACTCCATCGTGAGGAATGACGACTAAAAAGCCCAGCATATTGGTAATTCGGGCCTTGACTA
The DNA here is from genome assembly GCA_037719765.1 of Planctomycetaceae bacterium. Taxonomy (GTDB): domain Bacteria; phylum Planctomycetota; class Planctomycetia; order Planctomycetales; family Planctomycetaceae; genus SXXK01. Next base: position 14,389 of record JBBJME010000094.1, on the reverse strand, counting down.
CCTACCGCTGAACGCGCGCGAACCGCCAGCGGCGGCCCTTCGACTTCCTTGATCGTCGCCATGCTTGTGTCGCCGGGATAAGTCGTCAGCAACGCACCGTGCGCCCAGCCAAGGTTGAGCGATGTTTGAGGATCCTTGCCGTTGAGCAGCCCGTAGAACAGGCCAGAGGCAAATCCGTCGCCGCCGCCGATGCGGTCGATGACATCCAGTTCCATTGTTTTTGCCTGATACGTCTTGCCATCCAGCCACAGCACCGCACTCCATGAGTGGCGGTTGGTGGAATGAACTTCTCGCAGCGTCGTGGCGACGGCCTTCACGTTCGGAAGTTTTTTCGTAACTTCTTCCATCATGCCGAAGAACGCTGATGGGTCCAGTTTGGAAGAATGTTCAACGTCCTGTCCTTTCAGGCCGAGTCCCTTCTGCAGATCTTCTTCGTTGCCCACCAGAACGTCAACATGCTCGACGATCCTGTTCAGCGTCTCCTGAGCCTTATCCAGCCCGCCGCTGATCTGCCAAAGCTTGGCGCGGTAGTTCAGGTCGAAAGAAGTGACGGCACCGGCGGCCTTGGCTGCCTTCATACCTTCGATGATGACTTCCGGAGTGGTGGGTGACAGAGCCGCAAAGATTCCTCCACTGTGAAACCAGCGCTGCCGCCTGCGAAAATTTCCTTCCAGTTGAAGTCACCGGCCTTTCAACATGCCGGCTGCTTCGTTGCTGCGGTTGTAGAACACGACCGGACCGCACACCGTGTCCCTGATCGCTGTACACAGTCGCCATGTTCGGACCACGCACGCCGTCGTGGGCAAACTTCTTGTAGAAAGGTTTCACGCCCATCGCCCGGACGCGTTCGGCGATGAGGTCGCCCAGCGGATAATCGACCATGGCCGTCGCGATTCCGGTCTTCAGTTGAAAGCAATCCGCCAGGTTCGCCGCGCAGTTGAATTCTCCGCCACTCACATGAATCGAAAGTCGACTGGCTTTGCGGAACGGGATAATTCCTGGATCCAGTCGGTTGACGAGAGCTCCCAGAGAGACAAAATCCAGATCTCCGGATGCAGGGACTTTCAACATGAATTCTATCCTTTGTGACTTATCGGCGACTTGCCGAACTTGACTGATATGACGGGAACACTGTCCGCAGACGAAGTATGGTAAAGATTCCGGTACCTGATTTCAAAACAACCGCTGAGCGTTAGATCCTATTCCCATTCGAGCCAGGAAGCTGTGTTATCCCGCGATATCGGGCTCGATGTGATCAGGCGAAGATTTCCGTCACGGGGCGTCCTTTGGCGATCGGCAGAGGGCGGTTGAGGTTGTCGTGGACTTCAATCGAGTGGTCAATTCCAAGCGCATGGTACATCGTGGCGGCGAGATCACCCGTCGTTACGGGATCGCGATCCGGCACAGCACCATATTTGTCCGACGCACCGTAAACGGCTCCGCCCTGAATGCCACCGCCTGCCATCAGAACCGTGTAACACTTCGGCCAGTGATCGCGGCTGATATTCGCGTTGATCTTCGGTGTTCGACCGAACTCACCCATCCAGATAACCAGCGTTTCATCCAGCAGGCCTCGATCGTTGAGATCATTCAGCAGGACGGGCAGCGTGTGATCGGTCACCGGAAAATGCCACTCGGGAAGGATCTCGTACATCCGCGTATTGTCGAACCCGTGCGTGTCCCATCCTCCATCCGTCTTGCTTCTTCCTCCGATGCTTTGGGCAAAATAAACGGTGACAAACTTCACTCCGGATGCCACCAGTCGTCGAGCCAGCAGACAGCCCTGTCCGTATGTGGTGCGACCGTACGCCGCGCGAAGCACGTCAGGTTCTTTTGACAGATCAAACGCTTCTCGTACCTGATGAGAGTTAAGCATCTCCAGAGCGCGATCGTAGTATGCATCCAGGCCCTGAGCGGCGGCGGACTGATCCAGAGTTCTGGCCTGTTGATTGATCACCTGCTGCAAAGCGCGTCGATCTCCAAGGCGGGCAAGAGAAATGTCCGAAGGCAGACTCAGTTGCGACAAGCGAAAGTCCGGATCGTTCGGGTCGTTGCGAAAAAACAATGGATCGTGCTGTTTGCCAAGAAAGCTGGCTCGCTGTCCGGGTGTCGTGGAACCATCCGAAATCTGATACGGATACGAAACGAATGTGGGCATGCCGTTGGTATTCGGAGCGACGGTATCCACCACCGAACCATATCCCGGAAACAGATCCAGTGACTCGCGCAGACGTTGATCGTCAATCGGCGGCTCAAACCCCGTCAGCGCAGTGTAGCCAGCTGAGTTATGGTTATTCATCGTGTGATGCACCGTGCGGATTTGTGCCACGCGGTGCATGATCTTTGCGGTCTCTGGCAGATGTTCACACACGGACATGCCGGGGACGGAGGTCGGGATCTGTTTGTAAAGCGAACGGTATCCGTCCGGTGCATCGGGCTTCATGTCAAACATATCGACATGACTCGGTCCTCCCCATTGAAAGAGAAAGATCACTGATTTCGCGCGACCGGCTTTTTTCCTCGCCGCCTCCTGGACATTTTCTGCACGCAGCAGTCGTGGAAGGTTCATCCCGAGCAATCCCGCACCGCCGACACGAATCAGATCACGGCGATGCAGCTTATGAATGCGTGACAACATAAATCGCTTTCCAAATCGATCGAGCTCAAAGCGCCATGGCGGATTTTGTGGTATACCATGTTTGGACACCAAATTCCAAATTTCTTCAGGCAGGCAGGCATCGCTCGCCGCCATTTATCACAATTCCTCCAGCGGTTGAACGAATCCGACGGTTTTTCTGAGATCTTCAGGTTCCGACTCGGGATACTGGATTTTGACGCGAGATCGGCAGCCAGCACAGGGCTCACGCATTGCTCAAAGTTGGTGAAGTCATCCGGCAGCGTTTGATATTCATGCGATGTGATTGGCCGTGAAATTTCCTCAAATCTGTGGAGAACAATACAGTGGGCCAAGTATTATGGGGTGAGATCCAAAACCCTGATGGCGGCAGGACGCCGGATTGCGGTGAACGGGTAACGACATGAGTTCCTTACTTTACTGACTGGGCAATTGGCGATGGTGGATTCGCAAACGACAGTTCTTGTCGCGGAAGACAGCCGAACTCAATCGGTCCTGTTCCGGTCGCTGCTGGAAAAGGCCGGATTCCACGCAGTGATGGCGGTCAATGGTCGTGAAGCGCTGGAGATGATCCGGAACATGCCTCCGGATGTTGTAATCACAGATCTCAATATGCCGGAAATGAACGGACTTGAGCTGGTCGAAGCCGTCCATGCGGATTTTCCTCGCATCCCCGTAATTCTGGCAACAGGCGTCGGCAGTGAAGAAATTGCTGCGGAGGCGCTGCGGAAAGGCGCAGCAAGCTATGTCCCGAAGCGGAACCTGAAAGATCTGATTCCCACACTGCAGCGGCTGCTTGCGGTGGCACACGCAGATCGAGCCAGTGCCCAGCTTTCGGCCTGCGCGATTCTCAGCGAAGTGCAGTTCGTCCTGCCGAACGAAGGGTCGCTCGTGGCTCCACTGGTGGCGCAGATCAAGCGCATGGTCGAACGCTTCAACCTGCGAGACAGCGGCGGTGCGATGCGCGTGGCGATGGCACTGGACGAAGCATTACAGAATGCAATTCTGCATGGCAACCTTGAAGTGTCATCCGCGCTGCGTGAAGGGGATGATGCGAATGCCTTCTACGCTCTGGCGACGGAACGGCGTCAGCAGACGCCGTTCAAAGATCGTAAGGTCTATGTGCGGGCAGTGACTTCCAGGGATATGGCGGAAATTACCATTCGTGATGAGGGGCCAGGATTCGACCCTTCCAAGATCCCTGATCCCACAGATCCGGCGTATCTCGATCGTCCATGTGGTCGCGGGCTGTGGCTGATTCATGCGTTCATCGATGAAGTCCGTCATAATACGACGGGCAATGAGATCACGATGATCCTGCGCAAGCAATCGGAATCGGAGATGAAGTAGCAGACAGAGCAGGAGATGGAGTGATGGCGATTCACGAGTCATTTCGCATCATGCTTGTTGAAGACAGTGCGACATGCGCGGAACTGGCCAAATGCTGGCTGGAAGACGGACTTGGAACGGGGTTTATTCTGCATCGCGCCGCGCAATTGTCTTCGGCGCTGGAGTTGCTGCAACAAAGGGTTGTCGATCTGACGATTCTGGATTTGAATCTGCCCGATAGCCGGGGACTGGATACGTTTCGATCCATTCTTGAGCAGGATCGCAGTGTTCCCATTGTCATTCTGAGCAGCGAAATGGATGAAGAACTCGCGCTCGACGCCGTTCGCCTGGGGGCTCAGGATTATGTCGTCAAAGACAACCGGATCAGGAATCCGCTGGCCCGTCCCGTGCTGTTTGCGTGGGAACGTGTTCAAAGATATCGAGCCGAAGCGGCACTGCGCGAGAACAATCAACAGCTTCAGGTCGCGCGTTCGGTTCAGCGGTATCTGCTTCCGGATGGTCCACCGATGCTGCCAGGCTTTGACATCGCGTGTCGCTGTGAGCCCGCGAACCTGATCGGCGGCGACTACTACGATTTTATTCCGTTGCAGGATGGTTCTCTCGGGCTGGCCATTGCGGACGTCAGCGGGCATGGCACTGCTGCCGCGTTGCTGATGGTTGAAGTCCGTGCCACTCTGCGTGCACTGGCGGGGCAGGGACTGGGGCTCAGCGAAGTGATGCACATCACAAATCAACTGCTGACGCCGGATCTGGATTACAATTTTGTGACCGCCTTTTTTGGGGTGCTGCAGCCGCAGGCTCGCATTCTGCGTTATGGCAGTGCAGCACATCCGGCCGTTTTGATGCATGCTGACGGAGCCGTTAACCGCCGTGATTCGCATACACCGCCGCTGGGTGTTCATACCGGCGGCAGTGTGATCTCAGATGAGATCACACTGCGTGACGCCGACGTATTGGTGCTCTACACGGATGGTCTGGTTGAACGTCTGAACGCTCGCAACGGGTTGTTCGGCCTGAACCGCCTTCTTGAAGTGCTCATACGCAATCGGCACCTGACTGCGCAAGAGATTCTTGAGTGCATCCTGATGGCGGTGCGGGATTTTTCCGGCGGCACGCCTCAGGCCGATGACGAGACGCTGGTGATTGTCAAAGTCGGGAGTGAATACTGATGGACATGCAGCAGCTCCGGGAGCGATTGATGCCCGTTTTCCTTGAGGAGCTGAACGAATGTGTCAGTGATATGCAGCGTTACCTGGCATCTTTGCAGCGAAATCCTGAGCAATCCGTCCGTGAGATGCTCGTCAATGAACTTTATCGAGCCGCTCACAAGATTAAGGGTGCCGCGAACGCTGTCGAATTGGGCTCGATCGAACATTTGTGTCGTCAGATGCAGGATATTCTCATGACGGTTCGTGACGGTCAGCGATCGATTGACAGCGCCCTACTCGCGCAGTTTGTCGAGGCTGTTCGCTTCCTTGACGTTTCCGCAGCAGCACTGCGCGATGGAAGTGTTCCTGGGTCTGGCCCTGAAATCTTCCAACGACGATGACAGATTGGGCGGCGATGTGGCGGACTGGGAATGAGCGGGCGCGGGAGGTTGCGACATATCCGTTGATTTCCTCGCAGGATTTGCGCAAACGGTCACTACAGGTCCAGCGTATGACCGTCGTGCCGCCGTTCTGTGGAACCGGTGGAAACCGTCTTTTTTGTCGTCTCTGCCCCGGAAACACGGGCGAGAGGCAACTTTGTCTCCTCTGTTTTTGTGTGCGAAACGACTCGACATGTCAAATGACGCTGTGATTGAGATCCGCAACCTCTCCAAGATTTACCGCGACTTCTGGGGGCGCAAGAAGGTGCAAGCGGTGAAAAGCCTGAGCATGGATGTGAAGCGGGGCGAAGTTTTCGGGCTGCTCGGGCCGAACGGTTCCGGAAAAACGACGACCATGAAAATGCTGCTGGGCCTGCTGTTCCCGACCTCCGGCGAGATGACAATTCTTGGCAAGCCGGCGTCAGACGTTTCCAAGAACGAAAGAATCGGATACCTGCCGGAAGAATCATACCTGTACCGGTTTCTGAACGCCGACGAAACGCTGGATTTCTACGGGCGCCTCTTCAAAATGACCGCGGCCGAACGCAACCGCCGCGCAGATGAACTCATCGAAATGGTGGGACTCGGCAAGGCGCGTCGTCGGCAACTTAAGGAATACTCAAAAGGCATGGCTCGCCGCATCGGGCTCGCGCAAGCCCTGATCAACGATCCGGACCTGGTCTTACTCGACGAACCAACAAGCGGACTGGACCCGATCGGTACGCGAGAAATGAAAGACTTAATTCTGCGCCTTAAGGCACAGGGAAAAACGGTCGTGATGTGCAGTCACCAGCTCGCGGATGTGCAGGACGTATGTGATCGCATCGCGGTATTGTTTCAGGGAGAACTCAAAGTTCTGGGGCGAGTGGAAGATCTGTTGGAAGTTCGGAATGAGACTCAGATGCGTACGTCAAGTCTCAGTGACGCGGCAATTTCCGACATCCGCGAAGTGTTAAGAAAACACAATATCTCCGATGCGGCGTTCAGCCGTCCGCGCGCCGACCTGGAAGAGTTGTTTCTGCGAACGGTTCGCGAAAGCGGCGAGCGGCCGGGGCGTCGATTCACGACGGAAGAAATCGCCGGAAAATCTGGCAGCCAGGCTTGATGTGTCGCGGTCCGATGGCAGCCTTCGCGACAAGTTGCGAGGCACGCTGGTCATTGAGGCAAGCCGTCCGGTTAGATGTGTTTGTGCAAATACTGTCTTTGTTCATTCTGTGGTCTGGGCGTTTCATTCTTCAGTGATCACCCTCAAAATATGAATCGGGAAAAGTTCCCTATGGACTTTGATGTAGCACCATTCACGCTTCAGGATATGGCAACAAGCCTGAAGTCGTGGTTGTACCTGATTGGTATCCTGAGCGCTTTAGGTCTGCTGATTTCGATCCTGCTGTCCGTCGCCCGCAACGGTGCGGCCGGGATCGGGATCTTCTTCAAGGGCCTGTTGAGCTTTTTGGACGATGTCGGTTCGGTTTCGCCTCGCCGCATTCTGGCTTTGACAAATCTAACCCTCAAAGAGGCCGTTCGCCGCAAAGCGTTGCTGGTGTTCGCGGTGTTTGCCGTGCTGCTGATGTTTGCAGGCTGGTTCCTGACGAATTCAAACGAACGCGCTGAGTTGCAGGTGGGGATCCATATTGCCTTTATCCTGCAGACAATCTCCTGGCTGATGCTGCCGGTCGTGTTCTTTCTCAGTTGCTGGTCGTTGCCGGAAGACATTCGCATTCGGTCGTTGCATACGGTTGTGACCAAACCGGCGCGTCGCATCGAAATTGTGGTGGGGCGCATCTTCGGAATGGGAATTGTCATCCTGATCGTCCTTGGCACCATGGGGGCGATCGGTTATCTCTGGATCGTGCGACAGTTGCCGACAGAAGCGAAGAGTCAGCTCACTTGCCGAGTTCCCGTATTCGGGCGTTTGCAGTTCGTAAATCCGGAAGGTCAGCCATCGCTGAAAGGGATCAATGTTGGCGATGTGTGGGACTTTCGTTCACATATTCAGGGCAATACTCGCGCTCGTGGTGTTTTTCTGTTTGATGGCATTGACGACTCCGCACTCGTCATGGGAACGGAATCCGCTGCGGATGGTTCCGGCACGCTGCAGGTTCCGGGGTTGAAAATGGAATGTCGGTTCGAAGCGTTTCGAACTGTGAAAGGTAATGAATCTTCGATTCGCGAAGGTCTGCAGGCTCAGTACACACTGTCGAACAATCCGCGCGAAGAAGCATTCGGGTTATTCTCGCAAAGTGAAACGCTGCGACCACTGGCGGACGCCCTTCGCGATGCCCAGTTCAGGACAGCTGCAAATCGCCTGGACGAACTCGCCGCAAAAGTGTCAGCAGATGGTGAAGCAGCGAAGAGCAGGCAAAACCCTGAACTCCAGCCTGCGGACTACATGGGGCTGCAACTGGGTGCTGTCTACGCCGCTGACGTGATGCGCGATCGTAAAGATGCGGCTTTGGAATCTGCCGTCACGGTCTTCCAGAAAGTAGCCGAAGAAGGCGCCGCCCTGATCAACATGATCACCTCCAGCGCCGACGACAAGGCCGAGAAACTGCCGGGCCTGCACGAAGCGTTCGCGATATCGCTGAAAGACCTCGCCGCGCTTCTGAATCAGGACGCCGATGTACTCCACGAACATCTGCCAAAGCTGGAAGTGCCCCTGCCGTCGTTTCATGTGGCCGAATACCACGAAGGTGCATCGCAGAATGTGAAGTTCGTGCCGCGGGTCGTGCGTTTCAGCGCGGATGCGGAAACGCAGAGTCGCTTGCTTGCGAGTCTGTTCGAAAAGCTGAACGATGCCGATCAACTGGTTGAGGGTGAAGGTCTTAAGTCCGATCTGGCTGAACAGTTGCAGTCAGCAGGTAAGATTTCCGGAGAGAATTCCAGGCTGGTCGTGGATGTGCTGACGGAACAGCTTGCATCCGGCGCGTTGAAAGTCAATGGCAGTAAACTGGCAGTGGCTGACGGCCAGCGCTGGTTCCATTTCTTCGATTCGCTGATTCAGAAGGACTTACTGATCTCTGCGGACAATGAAGGCTGGATGATCGAGCGGGATCTCATCACGGATCTCGCGCATAACGGTCGTCTGCGGGTGGAAGTGTCCTGCCTGAACGAGCAGATGTATCTTGGCATGGCGCGACCCGACTTGTTTATCCGCAAACCGGACCGGGATTTCATGGTCGGATACGGGAAGGCGCTGGTCAGTACGGCTTTGATGATGATGCTGATCATTGTGCTGGGCGTGACTGTGAGTTGTATCGTAAAGGGGCCGGTGGCGTTGTTTTTCACGTTCACCTTCTTCATCGTGGGGCAGTTCTTTCATGGATTCATGCAGGAGATCCTGTACAGCCCGACGCAGGAGGGGATGGGAGCGATTGCTTCCGCCGTGATGACGGCTCAGCATCGCAACCCGCAGGTCGGGATGGATGTCTCCGAAACAACGCAGCGCGTCGTGCAGGGAATTGATGCCGTTCCGCGAGCGATCCTGTGGGGATTCAGTCAGATCGTGCCTGACTTCAGTGTCTTCAATTCGGCGTCCGGATTTGTGGAGAACGGGTTCGATGTTCCGTTTGCGGAAACAGTGGTGCCTGCGTTCCTGATCTGTCTGGGTTTTCTTATCCCCTGTGTCCTGATGGCTGGTGCTCTGCTGAAGTTCCGGGAGCTGGAATCGAAATGAACAATCTTACTTCTCGTCAACGCAAACTCCTGTATGCAGTCGGCATCATTGTGCTGCTCGGACCGATCGTCTATTTGGGTTTCCCGGTGCAACAGACGCCCGCGGGAGTCGCCTCGTCTGGTCTCGGAAAGCTTGGCAGACTTCGCCAGGAGTATGACCTTGGCGAAGCCACTCTGGGTGAAGTGGATCCTTCAAGCTCCGTGATGAATCTGGTTCTGCTCGGCCTGCGCGGCCCGGCAGCCAGTTTGCTGCATCTGAAGGCGATTGAGTACCAGGAACATAAGCAATGGGCCAAGTTGCGCACGACAGTCGATTCGATCATTCTGCTGCAACCACATTATGTGCAGATCTGGAAATTTCAGGGCTGGAATCTGGCATACAATGTGTCGCGGGAATGGGATAAAGTTGATGACCGCTTTTATTGGGTGAAAGAAGGAATTAAATTCCTGCAGCGCGGGACATCCCGCAATGACACCATTCCAATTCTGGAACACAATGTTGGCGAAGTGGTCGATAAGAAGATGGGGGTTTCTGACGAAAAGAAATTCTTCCGTGAATTCTTCCTGCATGATCCGGACGACAAGTTCAAAGACAAAGTGACAGGGATCAACGGCCCGGATGTCGAGATTAATAAAGAAGGCATCGACAGCTATCTGGTCGCTCGCAGACACTTTGAAGACGCGAACGTCAAGGATGACAATGACGGTCTCGTTGAAGTCAAAGGAATGACACATGTGTTCTTCCGCCAGGGGCCTGTCAAAGCGCTCATGAATTATGCCGAAGCTCTGACGAAAGAAGGCAAGTTTTTCGGTGCGGCGATGACGCCGACCAGCGTCACTGTGCCCGTTGAACCGTCGGCCGGGGCTGCAGAGAATGCCGGTACCACCCTGACGGCGTCGATCTGGAAACAGGCCTACGATGAGTGGATGAATGACTATGGAAAATACCAGTTCCTTGGTCTTGACAATCACAAGTACATGCTCAACAGCTCAGACGCAGAACTTGAAGCGATGGCAAAGACCAATGGCATCGACGTGAGCATGCAGCGGCGAGTCTGGAACGGCAGTGTGGACATGGTTCATTATCGATTCTGGCGTGACTTTGCAGAAACCGAAGCGGACCCGGTGACGATCGAAGCTCACAAGGCATTCTTTGATGCGAAGAAGGCCTATGCGGAAGGCCGAGGCTACAATATCGTTTTACCAGACGGGACGAATCAGATTTCAGAAGCTCAGAGACTGCTGGAAATCTCCATGAATCGGTGGCTTGAAGCTTCAGCGAAATACCCGAAATTCTTTATCGACAATGCCGCGTACCTCGAAGAAGCCCTGCTGACCACGAGATACTGGAAAGCCGTCCATCAGAACAACGGCACCACGGAAGCGACCGATTATCCCCTCAAAGCCGTCTGGGAATCAAAACCCGACATGCACCTCGAAATTGATCGTTTGTTCCTGCAGGAAAGCCGGGGACGAAAGAAATAGTTCGTTCTGGAGCACAGCCAACAGGCTGCCGAGTTCGTTGGACTGCAACAGGCACGATGCTGTGGCTGCGGCGTTCCAACGTCACAACGATTCACGGAGCAGTTGAGTGGTTGCCGGTCCAATTTTTGTTCGAGAAGCGCTGACCGCGGCGCGACGGCTGAGTCATTATCTGATGCGATCCGGATTTGTGGCAGGACTGCTGATCCTGTTTTACAGTATCCGCCAGGCGACAATCGGGTTCCAGGATGTCCTGTTTGCGGGCGACGTTGCTTCCTTCAGTGCAATGACATTTAAGGTCTTTGCCCTCCTGCAACTCACTCTGGGCATGTTCTTCGCGACGGTCTTTACCGCTTCCAACGTCGCGCAGGAGAAAGACCGCCGGACGCTGATTCTGCTGTTGATGACGGACTTGCGGAATCATGAACTGGCGGTTGGAAAACTGCTGGCGAGTCTGTTGATTGTAGGCGTCCTGCTCACGACATCGCTTCCCGTGTTTTGCTTTCTCAAGCTCCTGGGCGGAATCACCTGGTCTCAGATCCTGTGGGCGGAGGCTGTCGTTGGGTCCGCGGCGCTGGCTGCCGGTTGCTGGGGTTGCTTCGTGGCCTTCTGGCGCGACAAGACCTTTCAGACACTGGCGATCGGCGTGCTGGGCATCGTGTTATTTGTTCTGGTCGCGCACGGGCTTGGAGCCTTCGCAAATCCATCGCTGGCGCTGGCGTCGCCGTATGCCGGCCTGATCGACGTCCTGGACCCGTTGAGTCGACACGAACTCGGTCCGATTGTCGTATCCGCTTTGCCGACCGTCGCCACAATGCTCGCCGTGTCTCTCATTCTGTCGATCGTCACCATTACGCAGTTGCGCCGCTGGAACCCTTCGAAAGAATTGCATCAGTCCGTCGCGGAATCGACAATGGAGAAAGCCCAGACTGCGGACGGCACCCGGGAGACAGATCTCGACGTTGCAGCGACTGCCGGGGCACCAAAGGGCCGCGTTCATCGCGTCGTCTGGAACAGCCCGATCATCTGGCGCGAAATGCGAACTCGCGCGTATGGACGTCGGATGATCTGGATCAAGCTGGCGTATCTGACACTCTCACTTCTGATTGCTGGTTCTGCGATCCTGACGTCATCTCGCGACAACAGTCTGATGCTTGGAATGGTGACCGCGCCGGCCTTTGCATTTCTGGGCATCAGCATCTTAAGTCTGCTGCTGACAAACGCTCAGGCGGTGACGTCAATTACCAACGAACGCGATGGGGGCACGCTTGAGATCCTGCTCGTGACCGACCTGCGGCCTCACGAATTTATCCTCGGCAAAATCGGTGGCGCTCTCTGGAATGCCCGCGAAATGATTCTGATGCCGTTGCTGATGATCATGGGGATGACGCTGCTGGGCCGCGTGCCGACCTTGACGCCTGAGAACGTGCTCTATCTGAGTATCGCGTTTCTGGTGTTGAACATTTTTGCTGTGACGCTTGGAATTCACGCCGGGTTGACGTACCAGAACTCCCGGACTGCGATCGGGCACAGTCTGGGCACCATGTTCTTCCTGTTCATCGGGATCTTTATCTTCATGCTGCTGCTGGTGGAAGCACGGTCCTCGTTTGCGATTCAACTGCAGAGCTTCATTCTGTTCATTGGATTCGGAAGCCTGGGACTTTATTCGTCACTGACTTACCGTAACCCCTCCATTGCCCTGACACTGGCATCGATCATTTGCCGTTTCTGACGTTTTACGCGATCACGGATTTCCTGCTGGGCGCAGTCTCGGCGTCTGTTTCTGGATCTGTGTCGCCTACGGTTTCACCGCCGTCGCAATGATGGTTCCTGCCATGAATGACTTCGACATCGCCCTCGGTAGTAACGCCGGCGAATAGGATCCTCGACATTTTCGCCGTGTCTGGCTGAACAACAATTCGCCGCATCACCCATTGGCAGGACCGTGGCAGTTGTGATCTTCGCGGTGATCCTGTTTCACGGCAGTTGGCGGCCCGTTGACAATCGTGCCGTGTGGACATTGGGAACCGCGGTCAGCAATTAACTCATTCGACTGGGTTTGTCGACCGACGCGGATTCCGGCTCACAGTCCTGACCAAAAACGTGCTGATTCTCCATCAATATGATCACAGATGCTCGACTTTTCGCCACATCGTTCGCTGCGTCGCCGGTCTTGCCGAAGCATATTGGCGTCGGCATCTTCGACGCTCCGGTGTGCGCCCACCGACGCACTTATAGCACAAATCGAAATTGATTCGGTGTGCCGGACTGAATGGCGGCACCAACGCCGTTTCCTGCGTCGGTCGTGACCACCGTCGCGTTGTCGAACTTCCTTGCCAAGTCGGTCGATCAGACCGACGCAGTCTAACATTCCTGACGATTGTGGTTTTCCGCGCCAAAGTAAGCCCGATTTGGCCGCTAAACTACATCCGAACACCTCTCGGACACCGAGTCAATTCGCTTCAACCGGCAACGGATGACTGCTGATATCCGTCGCGTGACGATCTGCAGCATCCGTTCATCTCATCGCACAACTGCCGGAGGAAATACGAGGCATCCACGGCACGACGAAGTACACGGCGATGTTCACGCCGAAACGGGGCAACACCCAGGCTTGCAGGGCAAACCAAATGACGAGGATACCCACAGAGATAAGGAATTCCATAATCTTACTACCTTTGTCAGTTGTTACAGCAGTCATTTGCCCGGACCTCGGCCATCTGGTTTGCGACATGAACTGCCAGTGCAACGAGGCAGCACTCGCAGATTACGGCTTAAAGTAGCTGTAGCCTTCCCGCTGCTTGCTGATGATCTCGACTGCCCCGGTTGGGACGGTCGTCACGCATGCCAACAATTTGTCTTTTGGAATGGACTTGTCTTTCAAAGTGTTTTCGCAGGCAAAAAAACTGACTCCATTCCCAATCAGTTCCGGCACCTGGTCGGCGTGCTTCGTATCACCCTCGATGAGGAGACTAATGCCCGCGCCGTGGCACACGACTTCCACTTTCGCATTGGGTACCTCGATGCGATCCGAGTCAGGCACAGCTATTGGGTTGGGGTCCTGGTTGGCGACGAAAGACGAGAGACCGTCAATGGACCTCCACCTCGACACTGGCCACGAAGTTGATCATGAACGTCCGCCGGTCCTCATCGTGTTTCGCGAGCTGTGTCCGACCAATGGCGTCGGTCGCGCGCGCCCTTAACTGATACCGGCCTGTTGCTCTGGGCACTTTCCATGTGTACTCCCAAAGTCGCCACGCGAACGGGATCGCTTCGCCCAGCAGCTTTGCTTCGGCCCACGTCTTCCCCTCGTCGACACTCACCTCGACAATCGCTACCTCTGATTCACCGCCCCATGCCGACCCGAATACCCGGTAGGCTTTGCCAGGCGAAACGGCCTCCGAATGCGCCGGGCGGGCAATTTGGGCCTTCACCTGGATCTCCGTCACGGGCACGAGGGTGGGCCGACCGCGATCCCGCCGCCAGTAGGAATACTCCAGCGACTGCCAGAAAGCATCGAATGGCGCTGCGGTCACTGTGACTTTGGCGAGCCACTTGACCGATGCCATGCCGTACCACCCGCCGACCACTGCCCGAACAGGGAACCCATGTTCCCGCGTGAGGTCTTTCCCGTTCATCTTGTACGCAAGAAATACTTCCGG
>JBBJME010000302.1:0-8320 GCA_037719765.1 Planctomycetaceae bacterium | reverse complement strand
TCATCTTTGACGACCATGTTGATGTTACCTCCGCCACTTTCTCGGCGTTTGTCTCCGCCACATCAGGATTAGCATCCGGGGTGACCGTCGCCGGATCCGGAGTGTACTGCGTGCCGTCGGGCCGCGTTAACGCCCAGACTTCATTGCCCGTCAGTTCTGCCGGAGTGATGCGGTGACCAACTTCCAGTAACTGATGTCCGCGGTGACGCGGGTTGGCCATTTGCACGAGTCGTTGAATCATCGGTGGAAATCGCGTCGATAATGCCCACTGGCTGTCGTCCGGATGCCACCCGGTGGCCAGCACGACAATGTGCCCGCCCGACGAATGAGTGTACTCCAGCACTGCTGGACTGCCTGAATCGAAACGAGCAAGGACTCGCACAGCGTCAGCCTGCGTCTCATCCAGAGTCAGCTCGCGATAATGCTTGAAGCGGATCGAGGAAAAGTCAGAGAACCTTGCATCCGCGAATGTGGCGAACAGTGGCGACGAGAAATCGATCTGTCCGAGCATGGCATAGTCTTTGACAACAGCTTCGCTGAACGCTAATTCCGGCGGCAAGAGACTCCTGACCGACTCTGCCATCTCAAGCGACTTCAATGCGAGGACCACAACGCCGTCCTGTTGCAAAATGCTTTTCAGTGACGTCGCCAGGCTCTCCGGAATCGACTCTGTCACAAAGACCAGTCGCACATCCGGAGCTGCCGGCACGGCCACTCCGTCCGGCCCCAGCAAATCTGTCACTTCGATCGGATCGGTTTCGTTTCCATCCAGGGCGCGTTGCAGAAAATAGCGCATGGCGTCGGAGTTATTGGTATCCGTCGAGCCAGCGTGAGCGACGTGGATCACGCCGCGTTCGTCGATCGGCAAATCGACAACGTTGTCAAACACATGCGGCTCGCCGAGCAATTCGACGCCGATGATTTGTGGCTGTCCCTGAACGGCGTCGGGCATTGAAAACGTCCGCCGCTGTCCGCCGCCCACCTCTGCCGTCAACGAAGTGCCCACTGGCAGGCCTTTTGCATCAAAGGTCTGCAGGATGTATTTGGTCATCACCGCATCGCCGGAATTGGTGACTCGCACGCGAATCTTTCCGGTGCGGCTGTCTTCAATGAGACTCAAACCCGCATTGCCTGGCTGCTGCGGCCGGACGATCCGAAGATCGAGCTTCACGGAATCCGGCCATTTTCCTGAACGGAGCTCATCGAGCGAACTCCCCTGCTGAAAATCGGTAATCAGGATCACTCGACGATCGCTGACCGCATCGGACTTCGCGGTTTCTCGCGACACTTCGTCGGCAGTCTCCAGCAAAGCGCTGGCGGTGCGAGTCGCCATCCAGTCGGGTTCCCAGGTCTCAATCGCTCGTTCAATCAATGCGAGACGATTGCCGGGATCGGTTGACTTCCATTCTTCGACCGTAATCAGCTTCCGCATCGATTCGGAGTAGGCCGAGACACTCAGAGTATCATGCGCGTCCAATGCATCGGCAACCTTGTGAAGTTCCGCGGCGACAGCTTCGCGCAGTCCATCACGCCGCATGCTGGCACTGGCGTCAACCAGAATGGCGATCCGATCCGCAGTTCCGGTCGCGGACGCTTTATCAATTGCCAGCCGCTGAAACGGTCGGGCAAATGCCAGCGCGATCAGGGCGATGGCCAGGATTCGCAGCAGCATCAGGGGCCAGTGTTCGATGGTGGACCGTTTCGTCGTCTTCGGCAAAGTCGGCGAAAGGAACCGCACGATGCTGAACGGCATCCGCACGGCAGGCGTGCGGCGGAGCATGTGCAGCACGATCGGCACACCCGCGAGCAAACCGCCAGCGACGGCAAAAACGGGAGCAAGAAGTTCGAACATGCCAAAGCAATCCCGAAAACTATGAGCGGAATGGCGCTAGCCACCGGTAACTGTTTACACGATTGACATCGCTGTCCGTTGTCTGCATCTAGTCTTAATCCTACTCTTAATCCTACTCTTAATCCTACTCTTAATCGTAATCTTAATCGATTCGAAGCGCGCCACCGGGGAATCTCAGCAGCCTCGCACAATCGACTTTGCGCAAATCGAGTAAGATTAAGAGTAGGATTAAGATTAAGAAGTTGCAGCCGCAGTGCTACGGGCGATGCAGCGTTCGCAGAAACTGCAGCGTCCGCTGAAAGTCTTCCGGGAATGGTGTTCAAACTGGATCGATTTTCCACTGATCGGGTGCCGAATTGTCAGACGAAACGCATGAAGCGCCTGACGGGCAATCAGTACATCATCCTCGGAATTCGCAGGATCAGTGGCAGATTTGGCGGTGTTTGCCCCCGCAGGCAAGGCGGATCGGCGATGTACACCCGCTGCCGATTTCATGACTTCTGACTTTGTCAGTGTGAGCTGACCGATGTACATCCGATCGGCCACGATCGGCGTCAGAATGTGCTGCATGTGAATTCGCAGCTGGTGCGTGCGTCCGGTTTGCGGATGCAGTTCCATCAAGGCATAGCTGCCGAAGTCTTCACCCGTGCGATAAAACGTCACGGCTTCTCGTGCGTTGCCCCCTTCCGGACAGACCATCATCTTTTCCCGCACGCGCTGATGCGGACAGACAAACGTCCGGATATAGTCGGACGCCAGTTCCGGGACTCCACGCACGATGGCTCGGTATTCTTTTTTTACTTCGCGGCGTTCGAACTGGCTGCTGATTTTCTGATGCACCTGATTGTCTTTGGCGATCAGAATCACACCGGTCGTATCGCGATCCAGACGATGCACGATGCCGGGTCGATGACGACCAGCGACATCGCTGAGCGTATCGAAGTGAAACTGCAGCGCACTTGCGAGCGTGCCCTGGGAATTGCCGCGCCCCGGATGCACGACCATGTTCGCCTGCTTGTTGACGACAATAATCGAGTCATCTTCGTACAGCACATCCAGCGGCAGATTCTCCGCGACGATGTGCGATTCCTCCGCGTCCGGCAACTGAATCCAGACTCGATCATTCACTCTTAAACGCCGCGATGACTTTGGAGTAAGACCATTTAACTGCACGCCGCCTGCTTCGATGGCACGCTGCAGCTGGGCGCGGCTGTGATTGGGAAACAGGCGGCTGAGATAATGATCCAGCCGCCAGCCATGTGCGCGAGCTTCAACAGTAATATCAATCGGCTCATCAGAATCCGCAAGATCCTCAGCCGACAGTGGTGAAATCTCGCCTCTGTCTGGTACTGCAGGATCTTCTTCGTCCGATGTCATTCCCCGGATTTCTCTGGTACCGGAGTCTCACCGACTGGTGCCTCAGTTTTCGGTGCCTCAGTTTTCGGTGCATCTGCGGCGGGAGGAGCGGCGGGAGCATCTGCCGGAGCCGCATCACTGCCGGGAGCATCGGCTGCCGGTGTTTCAGACGCTGGCGTATCGGCGGCATCTGGAGTTTCCGGTGTCTCCGCCGGCGTCTCTGCGGCCGGGCTGGCTTCTGTCGGCGTTTCAGCGTTGGCTGGTTTTTCTGCGGGAGCGTCCGGTATCGTTACTCTCGGTGTCGGAGCCTCCGAACCTGGCAAGCCAAAATTGTGCAGGTCAGGGAACAACGGCGTTGACGGCACCTGGCCCGGTCCGCCATCCTGAGGCATCAGCAGGTCATCGCCAGGTTTTGGATTCTGTGTACTGAACCATGCATAGAATTCGCTGCTGTCCTTTGAGGCCAGTCGCTTGATGCGCGACTCGGCAACCGCCTTGAATGTTTTGGAATCCGGGAATGTCTTGAGGACTCTTTCCCATGCGGCGGTGGCGGCATTCATCGTTTCGTGAGTTCCGTCACAGCGACATTCCGCCACGCGGGCCAGTCCGACGAGCACACGTTCGCGCACGGAGTCGATAATGTCCTTTCGATCTTCAAGCTGCTTGTATGCCTTCTCAGCAGATTCCAGATTGTCCTTTGCGGCTTTGCGATTGGTGAACATATTGGAAACGGCGTCTTCCAGTTCTCGATCGGCCTGACGCAGACGCGCCAGAATCCCGATTGGTGAATCCGGGGATTCATCAGCCACCGCCTGGTAGTCTTCGGCTGTCGTGGCCAGCAGCAGGTCTCGAGACACTTCCGCAGTCGGAGCCGGTCGCCGCTGAACGTACACGACCACAGCGGCGATCGCCATGACCGCGGCCACGGCGTAGATCATTGTTGTGCCGTACCTCTCAAGAAACGGCCGGGATTCTTTCAGCAGTTTGGCCAGCTGAACTTCATCTTCATGATGGACGTAATGACGATCCGACATTGTCGGTGAGCTTTCATCGAGAGACACGAACCCCGTCAATTGGGGGTGGCATCCGGGTCAGTTTGGTCGAAATTCAAACCGCACAGTATATTGGTCTGAGTAAAATCAGGTCAAGCTGGCAGTTTTTCCCTGGTTCGCCTGTCCCAGATTCACGACCAGAATCAGGAAATCACGTTGAAAAAGCTGCATGGAACTTTGGAAGCGTCAGAAAACACCGCAAGAGTCAGATGCCGGAGCGTTCCAGACAGTTTTTCAGCCCTCGTCCTGATGCGACGCAGAACGGACCCGGGTGCGTCGCTGGTGGGCGCGGCTGCGAGCTTCCAGGAGAAGATCTTCGACTTTGCTGTCTTCTGGATTCTGTTCAAAGCACCATTGCAGCATTTCACCGGCTTCGGCGTAGCGTTCCTGACTCAGCAGCAACAGGCCCATGGCATGATGTGGCCAATAGGCGGTTTCATCGCAGGCCAGGGCCAGGCGGAGCATGTTTTCGGATTGCTCATGAAGTTCAAAGGCATGCGCGGCCTGATGGCCAGCCATCAACAAATTCACACGCTCACTTGTGTCCTGTGACTTCTCTGACGGGGCGGACGCAGTTTCAGATCCCGGTCCAGCGGCAGGAGGCCCGGTGACATCCTCGATCACGTACAGCAGTTTTTCGATGTCCGATCTTCGGCCGCGCTCGCGAAACGCGGTCAGCACTTCATCCAGCTCAGCAATCGACGGCTTAAAAGTTGTGAGCACAAAATCTGCCGGCAGCTGACGTGAAATGTTCAGGCAGACCTGACGCCGGTATTCGGGACTGGAATGAAACACGAACTGCCATTGTTCCAGTGCAGCATCGACGTTGCCTTCTGTGAGCAGACAGTCACCGACAAAGTAACGTACATAGGGATCATTACCACCAGCCAGCATGGCCTGATTGATCAGTGACTGTCGCCCGGAATCACGCACGTCCCTCAGAAAACTCGTGTGCAACAGAATCATATACGCTTCGCCCTTCACCGGACACAGTGCCAGCGCGCGGCGAGCCATCTGATCGGACAGCATCAGCAGTTTGATGTTTCGACCGAACGCTTTCTTCAGCCAGGCGTGCATTTCACCGGTCGATTTGAAGTTGGAAAGCGCGGCGTCTCGGATCTGAATTTCGCTGAGTGGATTGTCACTGCGTCGCTGCCGGAGCTGAAACATTTTCAGACTCAGCAGGGACAGTTCATGCAGTGAGTCAAAATGCTGCGGATCCGCTTTGGTGCCTTTCAGCAGGAGATTGATGCGTACCGACAGTCATGAAGTTCCTTGTCGTCGGCGACACTTTTTTCCAGTTCATTGTAACCTGCAATGTCAGACGATGGTGGCTTTTGGTCGGGTCGTTCCGGTGTGCGAGTTTGTGCCATCATCATCCAGTTCGGAAGTCTCAATGCCGAGATGCGACTGGCTTCCAGATCACTGGACGTATTTTTGTACTGATTCCACGAGCGTTCGCCTGCGACACGCTGTTCAAGGTCCGGTTGAACGCGACACAGAACCAGCAGGCAGCCAACGCCTGCGATCATCCATCCGATCCGAGGAAAGGGAATCCCAAGTTCAGGACGAAACCCCGTGCAAAGGCGCAGGCCGGTGACGCCCAGCACGATCGTGATGACCACAATCGCTGGCGCGTACCAGATGAAATCAACGGCGGCATGAAACAGACCTGCCACCAGGCCCGCCAGGACAGCGGCCAGCGCAGCAACTCGTTCGGTATCCGTACGTTTCAGAATATGCCACAGGATTCGCCCGACAACATACAGCAATCCCGGGCCACCAGAGCTAGTCCCGCCAGACCGGTTTCCGTCGCCAGGTGCACATAGGAACTCTCGGCGTGCGAAAAAATCACTCCGCGAAAATCGACAAAGTCCCGCATGTACACCGGGTAGACATAGCGATGACTGCCGACGCCGCAGCCTAACAGCGGGAACTCCTTGACAGCAGCTAAGTCGGCAGTCCAGATGGCGCGCCGCGCATTTGTTCCATCGATCGTGTCGGCATCGGCCGACGCCAGCTGATCGATCCGGTCTTCAATTTTTCCCTGCCCCAGAACCATGATCCCTGCGACTGCGATTCCGCCAACTCCCACAATCACAACGGCCAGCGACGCACCGACGCGACCACTTTTCCAAAGTCCTGCGAGACACACGGTGCTCGCCAATGCCGCAGCCACCATGCCTCCGCGCGACAGCGATAACATGATCGATAC
Organism: Planctomycetaceae bacterium; assembly: GCA_037719765.1. GTDB lineage: Bacteria > Planctomycetota > Planctomycetia > Planctomycetales > Planctomycetaceae > SXXK01. The sequence continues at coordinate 1,845 of JBBJME010000302.1, read as the reverse complement.
GACCACGCCGCCGACTGCACAGATCGTGAGCAGCATCTTCATATCGAGGATGTAGTCAAAACGCGAATGATTGGCTCTCGCCGGTCCCAATCCTTTGAGCTGTCGAACTCCACTGCTCTTGTCCTGAGGCTGAGACAGCATCCACCAGACCAGTGGCCCGATCGACAGTGCCAGAAACTGAGCAAAGTGGTTGCGATTCGTGAACGCCCCCTTCAGAATTTCACGCGTCCCGGTATACGGCTGGCGATAAAACCAAAAAAAACGATCATTGGACGTTGCCAGCTGGACGACAGCAAACACGGCCATCAGCACGCCTGAAATTCCGATCAGCTTCAGCATTCGATGGCAGTCCGCTTCCGTTGCCAAACGCTGTGCAACGACGATCGCGATCACACCGTACGACAGCAGCATCAGAAAGCCATGTTGAGTCTCAGTGGGGAGGAGGCTGGTGGTTTTCCATGCACCAACTGCGGCATGACCCTCGGAAGGAAGTTGCGTTGCCGTCCATCCCGGAAGCAGTCGTTCGTATTCCGGAGAGATTTTTGCCAGCACCGCCGGAGCCAGCGGTACTGTCTGAAACCAGACGAGCAGCAGACCGGCGACAATCAATGGTTCGACCGCCAACAGCCGAAGACGACCACCGGTACAGACTTTATGCAGACTCCAGACGCAGCCCAGGGCCATTGCCAGCGTGATCAGAGTCCGATGTCCCCATGCTTCGCGGCCACCCATGACGAATGGAAAGATGACGATCAGAGCAACCAGGATGGCATCCGTCGCCAACAGCAATTTCGGTCCCTGCAGGAATGCCATCCCCGGCCCCGCATTGAAGCGGATGAGTTGCGGAATTCGCGTTGATTGGCGTGTGTGTCGGGGAGACATGTGTGATCACTGAATTTCGAATGAATCCGGTTAACGCAGGCGACAGTTGTTCGTTGGAGTTTGCTAAAATTCGCTGGAGTACGGGCTTTCGCCTGGACTCACGAAACTCCTAATCTTAATCCTAAGCATAATCTTAATCTCACACTGAAGAATATGAGTTCGACATCCGAGCCTCGACTTCCGGTCGCCGCGAGAGCGGAAGATCGATTAAGGTTATGATTAAGATTAAGATTAATTATGCGTACGACGGATGTGTATGTCCTATCTGCGTAGGGACACTCCTTGTACTACGCAGCTCGATTCCCTGCATGCAGATCTGCCTCACGACTTTTCCCGGACGCCAGAGCCGACAGGCCGCGGGCGACGTCCTGTTCCGACTGTTCTTCGTGTTCGTTTTCGTGGCCATATCCGTAGCCATATCCGTAACCGTATCCATATCCATAACCATCGGTGTCGATCGTTGTCAGGTGGTTAATCACAACGCCCAGCAGTGAGCATCCCAGCGTCTGCAGTGTCTCGGTCGCACGAATCACCATCCGGCGGCGGTCCTTATCCGGCCGCACGACAAGGATCACGGCATCGACCAGACGACCGACGATCGCCGGATCACTCACAGCCAGGACCGGCGGAGCATCCACGATGATCTGATCGTACTTGTTTTCTGCCCACGCCAGCATGTTGGAAAACCGCTCGGACGAGAGCAATTCTGCCGGATTCACGGGACGCGGTCCGCAGGAGATCACATCCAGGCCTTTCACGTCCGACGTCCGCAGATTGCGTTCAATGGACACTTCCAGATCATCCGTATCTCGCAGGATCTTTGACAAACCGGTGTCGTCGCGCATGCCGAGCAGCGTTGAGAGTCCGGGACGCCGCATGTCTGCATCAATGATCAATGTGCGTTTGCCGGACTGAGCGAAAGCGACTGCCAGGTTGGAGGAAACTGTCGTCTTGCCGTCGCCT
>JBBJME010000093.1:0-24630 GCA_037719765.1 Planctomycetaceae bacterium | reverse complement strand
TGAGGTGCTGCAGGTTTCACGGACAGTTCGTGCTCTTATTTCTTTGAGCTGATGTTCAATTCGAACTGGTGAGGTGTGAGGTAACCGATTGAGGAGTGAGTTCGTTCGAAGTTGTAGTATCTGATGAACTCAGCGAGTTGGCGTTTTGCATCCTGATAGTTTTGGTATTCGGTCATTTGAAGTTCGTTCTTGATTGTTCCGAAGCAGGATTCTGCGAATGCATTGTCGTAGCAGTTATCAGCGCGGCTCATGCTCGAACGCATTGCAGCTCGAAGCAGGATTTGCTTGTACTCGTTGCTGACGTACTGGCCGCCACGGTCAGTATGGTGAATCAGTCCGGGCTGTGGAGAACGAGATCGGATTGCCATTTTCAGTGCAGCCAGAACCAGCGCATCGGTCATGTCCTCTCCGAGACTCCATCCCACAATCTTCCTTGAGTAACGATCCATCAACGTGGCCAGGTAACAGAACGAACCGCCTTTCAAAGGAATGTAAGTAATATCGCCAACCCAGAGCTGATCGATACCAGTGAGGTCTGGTGCTTCCAGAAGCAGGTTGGGACTATAGCCGCGTCGATGGCGACTGTCGGTTGTCTTCGGCTTGAAAGACTTCGGCTGAATTGCTCGCAGACCTTGTGTTTTCATGACTTTTGCAGCCTTCCTTGGACTGCATGAATGGCCCTGTTGACGCAGCTCGTTCGCGATTCGACGCGCTCCGTAACGTCGCTTGTGGTGATGAAAGATCTGACGCACTTCAGGCGCAAGACTCTGTTCGTGCGCATCCCGAGTTGAGACGTCAGCAGTCTTCCACTGATAGTAGGCACTGCGAGAGACGCGCAGCGTTTCACAGATCTGAGCCATCGGCCACGTCCCCTCCTGAGCAAGTGCATCGATTGCTGAATACACGTCCGCTATTCGCTGCGGCTGAAAATAGCCAACGCTTTTTTTAAAATATCGCGCTCGCGCTCGACGCGTCTCAGTTCCGCCTCAAGTTCGCGCACTCGGCCCTCCAGTGATCCTGCAATCGGACCACTCTGAGTCAGAAGCTCTTTCTTCCAACGATACAGACACTGTGCCCCTTTCAAGCCCAGTCGATGTGCGACCGACTCCGCAGTGTGGCCGTCTACTAACAGTTGAACTGCTTCCTCTTTGAACTCGCGAGTAAATCGACGACGACCCGCTGGCTTGGTGACTTTGATTCGCTTCCCTGACATTCTGATCTCCCTTCAAAGGGCTCAGAATAAGAGAATCCGCTGTCCGTGAAACCTGCAGCACCTCACGCCATCAAATTCTCCGCTCGGCCCAAGCGCCAACCCGGCTGTCCATCCCAGCGAACCATTGATTCCTGCTGGCGTACCCTGACACGCCGAAAATGAGCCCGCATACACTCCACCATCAAGGCCAGCCTGGGCTCCAAGAGATGGGATGTGCATCGAGAAGTCAACCTGACAACGACAGTAAATCGCCTTTTCGAATGTGAATCCATTGCAATCGTATTTCCGAATTGCCCTCTTTTCGGCCTTTCGGCACTCAGCATGTCCAATTACATACTGGTAGCCAACGAACAAACTTATTCCTCCTCCCCGTCCCGTCCAATTCCATCCACACCCACTGCAAACGCACAAGCCCTCCGGGTCCGTCGTGCTTGGGGAGAAATAGACAGCATATGTAGAAGCGCCATCCACATACCCCAGCGGATCTCTCCGATTCCACGTGCCGATCATCGGCAGCAGGAATCTGTTTCTGACGTAATACATCTGCGGAGTCGTGCCGTCAAATCGATATCCGGCGTATAGGGTTTCGAAGCCGATCGGTGATGAGGCCTGCACGACGCCAGCACCGGTCATGAAGACCGGTACCGTAAGCGGAGTAAGCGTAGCGTTCTGCGACGGAACCGGTGATGTCGCAAATCGCGATCGTGTTCCAGTTGCCGTCCTGCATCGCGTAGCGGCGTTCATCCATCGTGCCGTTGCTGGCGGTTGACCGGTCGCGGACCACAAGATCGTCGATGTACCGCAGACCCCACACGAACTGGCGTTCGGCGGTGGTGCTGCTGCCGATGCGTTCTTCGACACACTGCCAGCCTGGCCTGTAGTAGTAATGCCGCGACTCAGACAGCGTCCCGCTCGTGTACGTATCCTTGCGGATGCGGTATCCGCGAGCGTCGTACACGTTTTCGCAGATCGCCTGTGTGCCGTTCATAATCAGCACCAGACGATTCCATGCATCATACTGCGCCGACAGTGCCGGTGTTTTCAGTCATTGCCGACCATTGAGCTTCCGTCAGCGGGTTCCACTGAGCTTCTGTCATTGGTACCCAGGCCGGCGTTGATCCGGTGCCGGTCATCACGTCCGCATTCGGAATACTGACCATGCTGCCCGCCGTGTCATACGTCGGCGTCGCTCACACAGTGCCGACGGAATTTGTGATGCCCGTGATTTCGTTTACCTTGTAATTCATGATCACAACTGTTCCGTCAGCCCATTCGCGATCGGACGCGTTCCTGCAGTTCCGACAGTTTTGCCCGCAGTTCGATAATGGGTCGACCGTATAACTCCAGATTACTGGAAACGGCATCACCAAGAATCCCTTGAAGCATTTGAATCGCCCCAATGACCTCGCCTTCTTCACGACCTTCTTCACGACCTTCTTCACGACCTTCTTCACGACCCTCTTCACGGCCTTCTTCACGACCTTGTTTCAGAGTACTTGACAACATCCAGTCGTAGTCTCGCTGAGCTTTTTCGCGCTGGTCGTGCATTGCTTTGTCTCCTGTTTTGGAAGAAATTGTTTCAAGGCAACCGATCGCCTTTTGAAAGGCCAGATCGGGAAACAACCGACGAAGGTCGTCTGCCGAGTAGTTTTGAGCATTCAGAATCAGCCAGGACCACTGTGCCAGAGGCGGGGCGTTCGAAATCGTGGTTTCATCGAATCGGAACTTCTGCAATTCTACCGTATGCACCTCGATCGCTCTATCCAATTTTCGACCACTTTCTGCATCCATCATCTGAAATCGATGATGCGCCTGGTCCGAATCCGTAAACAGATTCCCCTTCAGCAGGCAGATCGAGATCGTCGTGTTCAGTTCTGTATAATCGTCACCTTCAGACAACTGATCGCTATACATCTCACTCGCGTAGAGCACCAACCGCTGCAGCAGGCCCGGATGAACTGAAATCTGCATTTCGACATTGAAAATCTGCCCTGCGGAATTCTTCGCTTTCACATCCAAAACGACCAACTTGGCCGACTCAAATTCCTGGTACGAAAATGGATTCAGAATCGTGACGTCCGTAATTGGCTGCGGCAGATCCAGAATCGCATTCAACAATCCGATCAAAGCGATTGAGTTTTCCGGACTGCCAAACATCTTTTTAAAGGCAAAATCCACATACGCCTTGATTCCCAATGGCATCACTTCGGAACTCCGCACAGATTCAAACAATCGTTGCACACCAGCAACGTCATTGTAGCGGTTACGTTCCGCAGAGACGAACCCGCAGAAATGCGTCGTTCAGATTCTGTCCGTCGTAATCATAGGCGTGCTGACAGCCGCCCTGATCGGTCACCAGTGTCTGCTGCCCATGACGGTTGTGGCTGTAGGTGACAAAATCACCGTTCGTCCCGTCCGAATCCGGATAGCGGACGAATCGCAACAACTGGCTGGAAGCGATTCCGGAATCTCGAAAAAGAACACTATACATCCCCGTCCCCAGTCGTATTGTTGGAGTCGGTGTCTAACTGAAGCCGCAGCTGACAGGTCCTAAACTCTCTTGATTTTCCATCAGCGATTGATTGATCCATCGCGATTCGAACAAATCCAAGCCGCTACCAACCCGTTAGGTTCTTCACCACTCCAGTGAAAGGAATCTCCAGCGATCGGCGCAATCACTTTTGGTAATGGCTTACAACCCTGCAACAAGAATTCTCTTGGCCTGAACTGGAAATCTATTTTTACAACCTTTTCGATTTCACCAAGGGGCGAGATCCCCCCAAGTTCAGAGGAGACGGAGAGATGATCCTTCTCAAGATCCGCCCATGACGATGGCCACGCCAAATTAGTTCTCTTCATTTGTTATATTAGCATACGAGCCGTCCAATCTTGGCAATAAGCAACTCTAGCAATGGAAATCGGACGGATATACAGTTGGTAAACTCCGTAAAGTATTCCAGCCCCAACGAACGCAACACTGATGGCCGGCAAAAATCTCCAGCGAGCCAAATTTTTCCGAGACATATAATCTAGTATCCAAAAATTGTTTTCCACGGCAACGGAAAACCTGTATACTGTGATTCGACATATTTGGCAGGAAGAAACTTCTCACATTCACTCGAATCGAGGCAACATCCAGATGCTGCATTTGCAACGTCAACTTGACAATTGTCTGTAACGTCACGAAACACTTCTGACTTCTCGGCAAATTCGGCTAGGCATTTCTTGATATCATCGTCAGTTGCTTGCCAGCACGGCTTTCGATTACCATCGAGGAGACCATAAGTTTTTATTCCTAGCCGACATGCTTTGACTCCTTTCTTGTTGCAAGCAAAAGCGCCACCTTTGCCGTGGCGTCCTTCTTGAAGCGGGAACGATGCTCCAATCCCAATACTTGTATGCTCGGCTCCAGTACAATTGGCTACGCAATCCTCACTGGGCCTTCCACTCTGCTGGACTGGAACTGCACATTACCAATATTTCTTGGTGGCAGCCACATTGCATGTGTTACTACCAACCGCGACAACCCTCGCCGGATAGTCACCGAATGCAGCATTGGTTAACTCTATTGCTCGCTGGCTGCAGAGCTTAGCTGGCCTAAGATCATCACGAACATTATCAGAGAAAATTGTGCCGATCTGTTCGAACGTGCAACAAACAGTATAAAGGCCAAATGGATCAGTTCCTTTGAGACATACCTCCGATATCGTCAAACCCATCCCATCCACATACCCCAGCGGATCTCTCCGATTCCACGTGCCGATCATCGGCAGCAGGAATCGATTCCTCACGTAATACATCTGCGGCGTCGCCCCGTCCCATCGATACCCCGCATACAGCGTTTCGAAGCCGATCGGTGACGACGCCTGCACCGGTCATGAAGACCGGAGTACCGTAAGCGGAGTAAGCGTACCGTTCTGCGACCGAGCCGGTGATGTCGCAGATGGCGACCGTATTCCAGTTGCCGTCCTGCATCGCGTAGCGACGTTCGTTGATCGTACCTTTGTTGGCGGTCGAGCGATCACGGAGGATCAGGTCGTCGATGTACCGCAGACCCCACACAAACTGGCGTTCCGCCGTCGTGCTGCTGCCGATGCGTTCTTCGACGCATTGCCAGCCCAGCGTGTAGTAGTAATGCCGCGACTCAGACAGCGTCCCGCTGGTGTACGTATCCTTGCTGATGCGATAGCCGATAGCGTCGTACACGTTCTCGCAGATCGTCTGTGTGCCGTTCATAATCAGCACCAGCCGATTCCAGGCATCATACTGCGCCGACAATTGCTGTCCGACAGTGCCGGTGTTTTCTGTCATCGCCGACCACTGAGCTTCGGTCAGCGTGTTCGACTGAGCTTCCGTCAGCGGCACCCAGGCCATTGGTATCTACACAAGTCATATTGGGATTTTGAAGGGCATCGCGTCCTTTGCGATTCGTTTAAGTTGTCCGATATCGATGTCTGTCGCGCTAAGCAGGTCGTTGATCGAAAGCAGGATCATGTAACCGGCGAGCAGCGCTGGTGCGGTGGAAACGACTCCGTATTTCATTTGCCGCCCACTCAGACGAACAAGTATCTTTTTGGTGGCCACTGCTTCGCTGGAGTCATCGTGATGCAATGACCACACCACCACACAAGCCATCGAGGCCACAAGGATTCGGCGGGCGATCGAGGCACCGCATTCCTGTTGCCAGCGCTCCAGTTCCTGGCCGTGACTCTTGAGTAATTTGAAAAATGTTTCGATCAGCCAGCGCCAGTAATACCATAGTGCAATCTGATAAGCGGAAATCTTTGTGTCAAAAACATTGGTCAGCAACGTCCATTCAGCGAGAATGTAACCCTCATCATCAAGCATTCGTGTCATGACCAGCCGCATCGACAACGGCTTGCCACTGACCTGTTGTTTCTCGCCGTCGATCACGGCCGAATGGCTTCGATGTAATACAATTTCTGTCTCGGCGACTTCCTGAGCAACAACTTTGCCATGATACTTTGCTGTGCCGACCGGCTCGAAGAGAACCTGCGAATCGAAGTGTTCGACAATTTCCGAAAGCAGGCAGGATTCACCGTTCCAAAGGACCCGACGATCATCGCAGCGAACGAGAAACAGATGTTCGGCCTCCGCCCATGTCCGCAGTCGACCGAGCGAGTCCGCTTCGCGATCGATGATATGAACGACTTTCCGCTGCAGGTCCCACTCGTTTGCCTCTTCCATCGTCGGAGCGATCTGATCCAGATGATGAGCGTCGATATCAGGTGGGGCAGACGCCGTCGAATGCAGCGTATCGGCCGTCTTCAGATGCATCTGCATGGGTGCCAGCGGCTTCCCGTTGTCCGCATCGACCAGCAGCGCGGAAGTCATGTCGTATCCGATGTCAGTATCGTGCGTGATCTGACGCAGATCCGCTTTGCTGCTGTGCTTCTTGTAGTCGATTTTGCACCAGTCATGTGCCAGCAGCACATAATCAGATTGACTTTGCTGACACGCATTGCGTCCTGCCTGGCGCAGTGGTTCAACCAAACCGATCAGGGAGACGTTTTCATTATTCAAAAACCTCCACGCCGCCTGAGTCGCCGAGGCCGCCTGGCTCTCACCGGCCAGCAACGCAGGCCCCGCAGCATTTCGATTTGCCGATTTCATGTGCTGCTCGACGAGCGTCACGTAACGTAATTGCAGTCGCCGTTCCATCGGCGGAAGATTTAGTCCATACTGCGTAACGTAACAGATCACAAAACTTGTGTAGATACCAATGCACACCCAGGCGGGGTTCGATCCAGTGACGGTTGTCCCCGCATTCGGAATGCCGACCATGTTCCCGGCCGTGTCATACGCTGGCGTCGCCCAGACGGTGCCGGTCGTATTGTTGACATTGGTGATCTCATTCACCTTGTTGGCGACTCGCGTTTGATTCAGTTCCCATGTGCCGTTGCCGTCGTTGTCCTGCTTGAATGTTTTCCAGTTGCCGGTCCCGTCCAGTCCCCATTGCTGCTCAAACGTGCCGCTGGTGATCGCCGTCTGCGTCCCGTTGAGCGTGCCGCGTTTCTGATCCGTTAAGCGGTACAGTCCATCGTAGCTATACAGTTCGTCATAGCCCGTGAGCACGCCGTCCTTTCGCCACGTGCGATTGGACGGTCCGTCGGCGTACCTGTATTGTACTTTCGGTGTAGTTGATGTATCCACGCTGCGACCATGTGCCTGATACGAATGTGTTTGCTCCCGGCCCTACTCCCAGGGCTTATTTTCCAGAGCCTTGTTGCCATCGATCCAGGCCTTCAGTTCCACCTGATCCGCCTGCGGGATTTTGGCATTGTTGACTACCAGCGGCACGGCGATCTTGAAAGCAGCGAGACTGCCGGACTCATTGACCGGGACGGATGTCGCCGCGCGGTTCATCATGCCCTGTGGCAACATGGGGGGTTGTTTTGCCAGACCGTTCTTGTCGATGTGGCGATAGGCAAAGAACAAATCCGCTCCGCATTGCTGCCAAGCCGGGTCTCCCGGCGCTTGATTGAAGAACACGCTTGCTTCCAGTGCCAGGTTTGCGACTTTCCATGTGAGCGGATCGAAATCCACTTTGGCGTCGTAGGCTCCCTGACCAATTCCGAAGGCGGCGCGGCAACGGACCTGTAACGGACGTTGTCGATCGTCGACGAGCTTGACAAACGTCTGCATGACATTGGTTTCCCGACGACCGCTCGATTTGCGAGGCTGCGTCACGCTGAACAGTGTATCAACGAGGAGCAGTTGGTAAGCGATCTCGGTGCATGGACGATTGAGTTCTGCCGCGATGACATCACTCACACTATCCTGTTCCTGAGGAATCACAGAAGTGTTGGTCAGAACATAACTGACCGCTGCAGCGGCCATGACTTTCACTGAATCCGGTTGCTCAGGATCCTTGAGCAGACCAAGCAATGCGGCCATGGATTCGCTGTGATTCTCCGTCAGCCCCGCCGCCGTCTTATTGACGTACAATTCCTTGATGATCTGAATCGCGATCGAGCGGGCATCCAGATTGTTGTCGAACATCTGCTTTGCCACAGCCAGCACAGTATCACTGTATTTTTGGCGATACGCTTTCGTTCTTTGCGCGTTTCCGGCCTGCCCACCGGCACCGCGAATTTCGCGGTCCATTTCATTGAACAGATTCTTGACGTTATCGGAATTGGCGACAAACGTCGGATCGGTTGCCTGAAACAGTCGATACTTCAGCACCAGGCTCAGGTTCTCCAGATCTGCAGCGCCTTCTGCTCCGGATTGAATACCAGTTGCGACGGGTCGCCGCAGCTGCAAAAACTTTGGTTCAGGAATACGTTCCAGGGGATTATTGATCTCGCGTATTTTAAGAGTCAGCGCGTGCTGATCGATGATCTTCTGCATACAGCCCTGGTCCGGATTTCCCGGCAGAGGCGGATCAACAGCAGCGGACTCCTGCGGTGTGGCTGCCGGGGCAGCGACTTCATCGCTGGCGGCTGCCGGTGCAGGGGTCTCAGTGTTTTCCTGAGCCCGAACGATTCCGTGCCACGCCAGGCACAACGTCAGAATGATCAGTGGGCATTGGCTGACAGCAACAATGCCATTCATTATCTGAATGCAGCGGGCAACAACAGGCATAGGCTCACCAGGACGGGAAGACGTCGATGTCTCGTTGGTTTTTTGGGAATTCAAACTTGCAGCATCCTGGAAACGTCAGCCGTTTCAAGCTGCAAGTCAGAATACAATTCGAGCCGATCCTGGCCCGCCGACTGCTGCCCTCGAACGCCGAATGGCATTTCAGAAACTTTCGGAAAACGGGTTAAGATGACAGGTTCTATCGTTCACGTCCAGAATCAGAACTGCTTGAACGCCACAATTCAACAGTTTCGTGGCAGGATCCCGGCAGGTCTGACAATATCGCATAATCGTTGACTATGTTCCAGTTTACCAGGGCGTAATTCTTCGGCTGTGGTCCGCAGAACCCATACAAACGGATTTCCGGTTTGGCGGGTCGAACCTGAAAAATCCTGCGGAGCTGAAATAGCGATTGTCCATTGGCAGAATTTGACGAGTTGCGTTACTCCGTTGCCGTCTCCAGCCAGGGATTGAGATTCAGGAACTGTTCGCGCCAGTGGTATTGATCCAGCAAGCCAGCCGTGTCGCGGTTGAGAAGTCGTAAAGCGGCGTAGAGGGCTTCGATGGTGGCGAGACCTTCGCTGGGGTCCGCGTAGACTTCAGACTTGCGAGGATACGCCGTCTGCACGATGGGCAGCGATCGGACTTCGATGTGCTGATAAAACGGTTCCATCCGCGCGGCCAGACGCCACGTTCCGTCGAGCAACAAGAGTCCGCGATCAGAATCTGCCGCTGACAGAATCGGGCCTCCGATCCCCAGTCGCACATAACCCGTCAGATCGATCGGGACGAGACGTGGAAACGTGCAGAATACGAACCCATCCCGGTCGCGCAGGGGTTCGACCGAACACTTGCTGCGTCGTTCGCGCGGATGCACGACAATCACCGTTGGCGGCACAGTGAAGTTTGACGGCACGGGGTTTGTTGGCATCGCAATCACTCGTTGCGAATCTTTTCAATTTCCGCATTCAGATCGGCAATCTGTTTTTCCAGACGCGGGATCTCCTGAGGATCATCGGGCTGGTTTCTTGCTGCTTTCAGCAATTCCCGCAGACGTTGAATTTTGTTCTTTGCCGCTTCAATCTGCTTCTGCTGTTTCTTGTTCAGCGTCATTTGGCTCTAATCCCGTCTCGTGTGTGTGGCGATTCCGCCGAATATTGGCCGAGTCTGTGTTGTGTGGTATGCCAGACCGCTGCCAGTGTCGGCAGCTTATCGAAGTTTCGACGTGTTGCGAACAATGCCCGACCATTCCAAAGAACTTGTCAGATTACTTAGCGCGTCGGTGCTGTCGGGCGGCTTGCAAAAGGCGGTGTTCAGCAGCCCGCGAGTTGCCACCGAATCCATTCGACGTGTCGATGTGCGACCGGTGGAAATCCGCGAAGGACGGCGATTTCAGTTCGCCTTACAGACCGAAACGCAACAGACTCACCGGAATCTGGACGCTCATGAGGCCGCGGCCGAATTCATGCGACTCTGCCAGGATGTCTACCGCAACGTCCGGCTCGTGACCGATTCTGCGACCAGCGAAGCCCGTGAGTCCAGAAAGGGTGTTTGGTTTCTTAAGACGACGACTCCTGCGGTGACTTTGAATACGGATGGAAACCCGTCCGCCCCCGAAATTGAATCGCACAATCGTGTCCGCAACTATCTGATCCCTGAAGGTGTGCCCTGCCCATTCCTGATTCATACCGGCATCATGTCGCGCGACGGCAGCGTGCGCGCCAATCATTCCCGCAAGTTTCGTCAGATCAATCGATTTCTCGAATTCATTCACGACATCGCGGATGCACTGCCATCGGATCGGCCGCTGCGGATAGTGGACTTCGGTTGCGGAAAGAGCTATCTGACTTTTGCTACCCATTACTTGTTTTCGAGCATTCTGAAACGCGAATGCCAAATCGTCGGACTGGATCGCCGAACCGACGTGATCGAATCCTGTCGGAAGATCGTCACCAGCCTGTCGTTGCCGAATCTGGAATTTCACGTCGGCGATATCGCGGGATTCCTGGCGAACGGTCCGGTGGATCTGATGATCTCGCTGCACGCATGCGACACAGCTACTGACGATGCCATCGCGAAGGCCATCCAATGGAGCAGCTGCGCCATCCTGGCTGTTCCCTGCTGCCAGCATGAATTGAATGAACTTCTTCCCGAATCGGCGTTGTCACCCATCACAACGTATGGCATTACGAAGGACCGCTTTGCTGCGATCGCCACCGACACAATGCGGGCGTCGCTGCTTACGGCGAGCGGCTATCAGACACAGGTGATGGAGTTCATTGAGATGGAACACACCCCGAAGAATCTGCTCATCCGGGCAATCAAGCGAAGGTCCGTCGGCGGGAGTGCGAAAGCAGCGGGTGACAAAGCACTGACTGACGTTCGACAATTGCGTTTGCAGCTGGGAACTGGACCACTGACACTGGAACGCCGATTGAATGAACTTGGTGTGCTGACCCTGGCAGAGGAATTGCAGAGTCCTGAAGCCAGAACCGGGCAAGAGACTGACGCGTGTCAGTCCGGACAGGACGAGGATGCCGCGTCATGACAAAGACCCTCATCACACTTTGCACATTCAACGAACGTGAGAACATCGTCGAGCTGATTCCGGAACTGCATGCCGTTGCACCGGACGCGACAATTCTGGTTATCGATGACAACTCACCCGATGGAACCGGTCAACTGGCCGACCAGCTCTCCTCTGCTGATCCCCGAGTTCAGATTTTGCATCGCCGGAAAACAGGGACTTGGCACAGCGACTCTGGCGGGTTTTCGATACGCAATCGACAACGGGTTTGAGTTCATCGTGAACCTGGACGCCGATTTCAGTCACAATCCGAAGTACATACCGGATCTCATCCGGCTGATGTCACAATGCGATGTCGCGATTGGTTCCCGTTACGTTCGCGGCGGTGGCGTCGCAGGGTGGACACGCGGGCGAAAGTTGATGAGTCAGTCGATCAACATCTGGGCCAGAATGTGTTTGGATCTGCCGACCCAGGACAACAGCGGCAGCTTTCGATGCTATCGCGTGAGCAAACTCGCGGAGATCGACTGGCCTTTGACGATGGCGAAAGGATACGCATTTCAGGAAGAAGTGCTGTATCGCTGTCAGCGCGTCAAATGTCGTATGGCGGAGATTCCGATTATTTTTGAGGATCGTCGATTCGGGACGACAAAGATCAATGTCGGTGAATGCCTGACGGCGGGTTGGGTGATTTTCGCACTCGGAATTCAACGCCTGTTTCGGTGTCGTGTGAAGAGAGTGGAGTAACGTGACTCGATGCCCCAAAACACCGTTGGACGTAATTCAGATTCTCCGTCGTTCACGATTCCGATCGCGCCGAATGCTGTGGCAGCATTTTTGCCTCCGAAATCGTGGTCGGACAGCTTCATTGGGTAACTCACTCCAGTGTGCAGGATTGAATCCGTGCCAATTCTTCAAATCCCGACGCAATTCGCGTGAGATTCCTCCAGACCGCCCGTCTTAACTCACCTGTAGGGCAATGGCACTGACAATCCGAAAACGCCCATCGGCCAGCGTTGAAGTGAATGTGTGGCGTTGCTATAAGTCTCCCAACCGAAAAAAATTGTGTCTGGACTTTCATGTCCGGACGATTCTGAAATGTCCCAACTTTGGAGAAATCGAACGTGAGTGATAGTGAGAACGCACCGGAAGCGGAAGGTAATCGTGCCCCGGAACCACAGCAGACGCAGGAAGTCGTGGTGACTGACGTGAATGCCAACGCTGGTTATGCAAATTTCTGCCGAGTGTCCAGCACTCCGGAAGAATTGATTCTGGATCTTGGTCTTAACCCGACGCCCTACGCAACAGGCAAGGTTGAAGTGAAAGTGACTCAGCGAATCATCCTGAATCACTACACCGCCAAGCGCCTGTGGAGCGCACTTTCGATGGCGTTGCAACGGCACGAGCAGGCATTTGGCGTTCTGGAAACGGACGTTCGCAAGTGCGTGAAACCTCAGCCGATTTCCTAGTAATTCATGGCTCGACTTCGATAGAATTGACCAAGGCTTAGCATCATGGCGATGCTAAGCCTTTTTGCTGGGACAGGCGACGCGACTCTGTATTGTCCCGGTCCACGAATTTCACCTGAAGACGTCAGTACAATGACAGATCCACCAACACCGGACAATCCATCGGACGAACCATCAGCAAACGAAGGCCCACAAAGCCAGGAAATCCGTCACTCCCATATTGGCGCACTCGTACCGACACACGTAGCCCGCGGAGTCTTCACGACCGGTGCCGTTGTGCTACAGGGGCAACATGAATTCATCGTGGACTTTTTGCTGAGGATGCAGCAGCCTCAACAGGTCGTGGCGCGCGTTGTGATGCCACCGGCCGTGGTCAATCAGTTTATTCAGGCGCTGCAGGAAAACATCAATCGTTATGAAGATCGCTTCGGCCCGATTCACATGCCTGCCATTCCAAACCAGAATCAGCAGCAGCGGCAGTCGGCCAGGACCTGTACGAATCGCTGAAAATCAGTGACGACGTACGGTCGGAACATACGCCAATGCGGTGATGATCGGACATTCGCCGACAGAATTCTCATTCGACTTCATCGACGTTTTTCACGATCGTCCGTTTCCCAGCGGGTGTTTATGGCGTCCGCGAATGCCGGACGACTGCTCGATTCCATGAATCATTCGTTTCAACAGTTCCAGCAACGCCTTCGCAACCCGCCTCCACCGCCGGACAACGATACGGATTCCTCCGACTACGGAACCGGTCCACCGGATTTTAACACGCCCGGAGGCGACTGGCCGCCGGGATTGTAGGACGATCGGTGAAATTCAGTCGTTCGCCAGTGCGGCGGCCATTCGGATGGCTTCTATCATGCCCGCAGCATCGGCTGGTGATTGCGGATTCCATGCGCGATCGAATGCAGTGCCGTGTGTCGGACTGGTGCGCACGATGGGCAATCCAAGTGTGATATTCACGGCGGCATCAAAGCCGATCAGTTTCACCGGGATATGACCCTGATCATGGTACATCGCCACGACACCATCAAATTCACCGCTCACCGCGCGGCGAATCAGAGTGTCAACCGGCAATGGGCCGGTCACTGCGTGCACACACGCAGCACAGGCATCAACCGCCGGGCGAATGAGGCGTGATTCTTCATCGCCAAACAATCCGTGTTCGCCTCCATGCGGATTCAGCGCACACACCGCTATGGCGCGACGCCCGCAGTGAATGCGTTGCAGGAAATTGTCCATCAGCCGGATCTTTCCCACGATGCCATCGACCGTGAGCATCTGCGGGACACTTTCGATCGATGTGTGCAGCGTGACGTGAGCGATGCTGAGTCCGCACAAGGCCGCGTCGTTTCTTTCGGCTGTGTTGCCGGTCGCGAGCGGTACAATCAGTCGCCGCCACGCTGTGAGTGCAGATTCCGGCAGATGCAGCATCATGGCAAATTCAGCGACATCAAAGCGTTCGGCCAGAATCTCCGTATGGCCGGGAAAATCATGCCCGGCAAGATGGAGGGCTTCCTTATTCAGCGGGGCGGTGACAATCGCATCGACGACAAGTTGTTTCGCCAGTGTGATGGCGGCATCGAGATAGTGGAATGCCGCATCGCCTGCTGCGCGACTGACGCACGCGCGTGGGGCCGCCAGGACGGCGTCTGTAAACGGATTGAGGCACGGGATACGATGATTCGCCGCGGCTGAGATTACGTCTGCTCGAAAGCCTGCAGTGTCCGGTCCCGCGGCCGTCCGATCCTGCAACGACACCGTCATGCCGAAGACCTGAGCCGTCTCGCGAAAAGTCTGCGGATGGCCAATCAGCACTGGGTCGCAAACTTCCAATGTTGCAGGATGTGCGAGCGCGCGAAGAATGACTTCCGGGCCGATGCCAGCGACGTCGCCGGCAGTGATGGCGATGATTGGTTTCATGGGCTTCATGTTACGTTTCGTGTGACTGGGCGAGAAGTATGCTTCGGGAATCGCAGTTTAACGGGTTAAAACCCGTATTACGTCGCTGGCGCAGTATTGAATTCGTGTCAAAGAAGGCAAATCGAATTATTTTTCTGTAGCGTCTATCCATCGACCGCGGCATCCTGCGACAGCCCGAACTTTGACCACAACTCAAGCGAACTGAGACCTCAACGTCCGTTCGCCTGAGTTCTGAGCAGTCAGCGCTGATTTGGGCTCAACGGAAAATGAGAGAATGGCATTCGGCTCATGCTTCCGTTGTGGCTCGACTGGCTGAGCTGCTCCTTCCCAGGGGAAACGACCGACGGAGTCCGCAAGGATCTTTGTTGGGGGAACTGCCCGAGAAGGAGCACTCTTTATGCTTGAAAAAAGGGGTCAGGAACCAATAGCCAAATGGCCCAGAGAGTGCTCCGCACTATTGGTTCCTGACCCCTTTTTTCAAGTCAGGAACCAATAGCCAAATGGCCCGAAGGGTGCTTCGCACTATTGGTTCCTGACCCCTTTTTTCAAGGCTAATCCACAAACACAAATTCGCTCAGATTGAACAGCAGTCGGCACAGCGCCGGAAGTCCATGGACCTCGGCGTAGGCGATCGTCTGCAGACGTTCTTCCGGTGACGGCGTTCTTCCCGTCAGCAGACGAAAGGCCGCATCGATGCGAGCGTCCGTGGACTTTGCGTCCGTCTCCAGTCGCGTCGCAAAGTGCTGAGCCATGGAAAGTGTAAATCGATTGTTGAGCAGCGACAGCGCCTGCAGGGCTGTCTGTGTTTCGTGGCGACGGGGTGTGCTTTGAGAGGAATCTGCACAGTCGAGTGTCGTCATGAACGGGTCCGGCTGCGACCGGACGATGAATCGATAAACACTGCGGCGGTGCGAGCGGACATCTTCCGGATCAAACTTGTTGTATTCGTAGTGCGGTGAATGTTCGGGCTTTTCGAGCTCAAACAGATAGAATCCCGGGCCACCCATTTCGGAATTCAGTTGACCGCTCACAACCATCATGGAATCCCGGATCTCCTCTGCTTCCAGTCGACGGCGATTCATACGCCACAGAAACGTGTTGTCAGCATCGACGGCTTCTGCGGCAGGATTGCTGATCGAACTCTGGCGATAGACGGCGCTGGTAACGATCAGACGATGGAGTCTTCGGAAGGACTGGCCGTTGTCACGAAATTCCCCCGCCAGCCAGTCCAACAGTTCCGGGTGACTGGGCAACTGGCCCATGCGACCAAAGTCGTTCGGTGAATCCACGATCGCACGTCCAAAGTGATACTGCCAGACGCGATTGACGACCGACCGCCATGTGAGCGGATGATCGGGCCGTACTATCCAGCGGGCTAAGGCGGCTCGACGATCGCCTTCGGTGTGATCGATCGGAAGTTGAAACTGCCAGTTGTCGTTCGCATGCAGTGGAATCGTGCCGGGTTGAACTTCGTCGCGTGGCTGCGTTTCATTGCCTCGATGCAGGACCTTCACAGGCCGTGGTTTACCTTCGGTTGGTCGAAAACTCCCCTGTGGCGCGAAGTGTGTTGCCGCCGTATAGACCATACGGCCAGGGGGCAGTGCGTTGAGTTCCTTTTCGACGGTTGCCAGGCGTTGCGTCAGTGTTTCTCGCAGAGTTCTGCGTTCTTCCGTATTGAGCGTTTCCAGCAGAGCGTCACGAGCCTGCTGAACTTCCCACAGTGCGCGAGCCGCGTCGAGATCAGCCGCTGCCGGCCAGATGGTGTCCGTGAGATTGAACTTACGCCATCGTACCGGCGCTTCAATTGAATCCAGAGCCGCCACGGCTGCATGTGCCGCGACGCTGGTGCCATCAGCAGCCAGCACGTCCAGTTCCGCCAGCGCCAGAATGAAGTCGTTCTGACGTGTTGCCAGCTTTGTTGCGACGATGCGAACATATCGGGCCGTTACGCTGCCTGGAATCGTGACGGGGGCGATTCCGGGATGGGATGTGTCAGCGTCAGTCGCATCCAGGACGATGTGAGGTGCGGCTCCCGCTGCGCGTTGCTCTGCCGTCGATCCTTCAAGCCTGTAACGCACGGGAAATCCAAACCCCGCACCGATTCCCGCAAAGTCATCGTGGCATGGATGCAGCACCACCGACGACAATTCAACATCTCGACCAAGATCGATTTCGACCCACTTTTCCGTGTCCGCGACTGCGGCAATCTGGCTGTGATAACCGAATTCCGGACGCTTCGCAGCGGGTTCTGCCATCGGGCGCAATTTCGTGATCTGTTCTTCCAGCATTAAGAGCCTGTCACCGCCTTCCGCCCGGATGGCAGCTTCCAGTTTGGTCAGTTCCTGCTGAGCGGTCGTCTTCTGTACGGTCAGTTCGTGCCTGCGCGTTTCCGTCGCGGGGTCGGTGTCATACGGTCGGTCGGAGCGATCAACGGCGGCAAACACGGATTGCAGACTGTAATAGTGCTGCTGAGTGAACGGATCAAACTTGTGATTGTGGCAACGCGCACATTGAATCGTGGCACTGCAGAATGTATTCAGCGCCCCCGTGACCATGTCGTCGCGATCAAGATTGCGCGCGACCATGCCATCGATCTTGCTTTCCGACACTTCCACATGGCCGATGAAATCCCACGGACCGGCGGCGATGAATCCCAGTCCCAGAATCCCGTCGGGCTCACCAGGAAACAACACGTCACCGGCGATCTGTTCCTGCACAAAGCGCGAGTACGGTTTGTCGTCATTGAATGAACGAATGACGTAATCGCGATACGGCCATGCATTCGGTCGCAGTTTGTCTTTGTCGTAACCACAGGTGTCGGCATAGCGCACAACATCCAGCCAATGTCGCGCCCAGCGTTCACCGTAGCGAGGAGACGCCAGCAGTCGATCGATGACTCGTTCATAAGCATCCGGAGTGGAATCATTGATGAAGGCGTCGATTTCGTCCGGTGTTGGCGGCAGCCCGACGAGGTCAAACGTGACGCGGCGAATTAAAGTGCGTCGATCCGCTTCCGGAGACGGCTCAAGCCCGTGCTCTCGCAGTTTGCTGAGCACAAACGCATCGATCGGCGTGCGAAGCCACTGGCGAGCTGCAGGATCGTCAAGTCCTGGCGGCTGAATCGGCGTGATCGGACTCAGCGACCACCAGCTGAAATTATCGACAACGGGTTCCTTCAGACTAAGATTCTCCGGCCATACTGCGCCGGCCAGGATCCATTCTCGCAGGGCCGCGACGTCGTCGTCAGTCAGTGGATCTGCGTCCTTCGGCATCGCCGGAGGGACGCAGGCCGATTCAGGAACAACAACGCGCAGCAACTGACTGTCGTCCGGTTTTCCGGGCTCAACGAAGCCAGAGTCCAGCAAATGCTGCTGAGTCTGCAGCGAAAACTCGCCTTTGCGGTCGCTTTCGTTGTGGCAACTCAGGCACCGTCGTTCAAGTAACGGCGCGACCTTGTCACGGAATAAATCATCGGCATGCGTTTGGTCGGCCGTTGCGGTCAGCGCGATCAACGCGACCCAGGCTGCGATAAGGACCAGACTCGATTTGCGATGACACATTTTGCGAGGACACATCTTGGGAGGGCGAGGCTCCTGCCGAGCCACGACGACGACGAATGCCGGAGGCCCGGCAGGAGGCCAACATTCCTTGTTTAGGCGCTTCTCGCAGAAAAAATCTTCAACATGAGTGCGATGGGGCCTTCGCATTTTTTGCTCTCGGCGAAAGAAGCCAGGACGAAATTGCAGTTTAGAAACAACGGCTCAGCATGGGGCCTCAGCATAACAGAGATCTGCATTTGTGCCGACCGTTATTCACTCAAAACATGTGCATCTGCGGGTTTGGGCCGCAACAGTCTGGCAATAACAACCGTGACCACGAACAGGTAGGCAACACTCATGATCAGCAATGGCCAAAGTAACTGCGGCCACCTGTGGAAGATGCTGTCGGAGAGCCATGACTGCGCGAAACACAGCGGTGCCATCCCGATTCCCGTCGCCAGCATCACGTGGCGAACGGGGATACGAGTGAAACCGGCGGCATAGGACACCAGATCGGTGGATGTGAGTGGATTGAGTCGGAGCAGGAAGATCATCCACCCGCCACGCCGTTCGAGTGCCAATTGAAGTCGTTCAATCGAATTTGTCGAACCAAACCGCTGCATCCAGCCTGAACCCAGGCTGCGTGTCAGCCCGCAGGAAATGCCTGAACCAATCACGTTTCCGATCAGAGCCAGCAGTCCTCCGAACCAGGGACCAAAAATCAATCCACCGGGAGCATACAGAAGGAGACCTGGAATCGGCGCGACAATGACTTCGATTGTCACGAACAGCACGTAGGCCGCAGGTGCCCAGCTTCCGGCCTGACGAAAGAACTGCTGCAGACACTCCACACGTTGAGTGCCAGTGATGTCAGATCTCATCAGTTGAAACGCAATGCCTTCCGACAGCCAGGATCCGGCAAGGCCGGAAAACAGCAGCGACAGCAACAACCAGGGAAGGCAACGGATTTGCAGGAGAAACATAGTGAGGCAGACTCGACGAACTGAAAACGGTGCAGGCCAGGATTTGAATTGTAGCATGGTGCCGGTCAATTGAATCGTCCAGACTGGCGTATGGGTGCTCAACTTCACATCGCCATTTGAAGTGCGATGACTTGTCATCGCTTTGGTTGCCCGACGGCGTAATCCACAACAGCATGCTTGATTTGGAACGACACTTGTCGCAAACTGTCTTACCTCAGAACGGCACTCCTGAGCACATTCCATGAAGCGCACTATGCTGCGAATCACCGCGAGTAAGCAGGACGTATGGCAACTGATTACATGTTCATCGGCGTCGGTGCGGTCGTCTGGTTATTCGGAATCGCGATGGTGTCGTGGCACGTCTATCGCCGGCGCAGGTTTCTGAGCGATGCCGGGATCTCCCCTTCGGAACTCAAGTTTCTGGAGCAGCAATACCGCCGTCGCATGCAAACCTCGGCCCTCGCGATTACGCTCGGTGCCCTCATTTCCATGTGCGACTATCTTCCGAACTTCCGAACATCTCCCGGATTCGCCGCCGCCTACGTGATGGGACTGCTGCTGCTTTCCATGTGGCTGGTTCTGCTGGCCCTGGGAGATGCGGTGGCCAGCCGCGTCCACATGAGCCAGTCGCTGCGGAAGAATCGCCAGACTCGCCAGGCTCTGCAGGAGGCAATCAACGAATTGCGTCAGCAACAGGCCGAAAGCCTGAAAAATGATGACGAGCGCAAAATGATCATACCGCGTGATGTTTGATTCTGAAGTCGCAGTGAAATGCTGAACGCGCGAAGCGAAGAATTCTGAAATGACAAACCTGGTTTCACGAGAGCAAACGCGGTCGCGGTCAGCGCCACGCATGACGACTGGCCGGACTGCGGGGCGAGTTGGAACGCATGTAACTGAGACTGCGGGCGCAATTCCGCCCCTGGATACAGGAGCTTCGTGGCCGACGGCTGAAATCGAACAGGCGGGGGCGACTCACGCCAACGCTAACCAGCGCTGCTTGCTCAAACCAAGGCGTGTCGCAGTTCGGCGAGAAGGTTCATCAGCGGCGAGAGTTCCACCGGCTTGACCATGTGATCGTCGAAGCCCGCTTCTCTGGACCGCTGCCGGTCCTCCTCCTGGCCCCATCCCGTCAAGGCGATTAGGATCACCCGTTTGCCCCACGGCTGCTCCCGGATGCGCCGGGCGACCTCGTACCCGTTCAGCTTCGGCAGACCGATGTCCAGCAGCACCACGTCGGGCCGGAATTCACCTGCCACGCTCAGGGCTTCGGCACCGTCGTATGCCGTTTGGGGTTCATTCCCCGTAAGCCGGAGCAACATGCTCAGACTATTGGCGGTGTCCCGGTTGTCGTCCACTACCAGAATGCGCAGCCCGGAAGCCGACTGCTTCTCGAAGTCGTCCCTGCCTTTATCGGGCCGGAGTTGCGCCGTGAGGTCGATCGGCAGCCGGACGATGAACTCGCTCCCCTGGTCGTGACCGTCGCTGCGACCTTCGATGCTCCCACCGTGCAGAGTGACCAGTTGCTTGACAAGAGCCAGCCCGATCCCCAGCCCGCCCTCCGACCGCTCCAACTGTGCCTCGACCTGCGTGTACATCTCGAAGATGTGCGGCAGCACGTCGGCGGCGATACCGATGCCGGTGTCCTGGACCGTGACGACCGCATCGCTCCCCTCCCGCTGGACGGTCAGCCCGATGCGGCCTCCCCGCTCCGAATACTTGGCGGCGTTGTTGAGCAGGTTCGAAAAGACTTGGGCGAGCCGACCCAAGTCGGCATCCAGAACGATGGATTCGGGCGGCAGGGAGACGATCAGTTCGTGATCGTGCTGGTCGATGAGCGGGCGGCTCGTCTCCACCGCCCCCTGCACGACCGTCTCCAGGAACACCCGCTCCTTATGCAGCACCAGCTTGTTGAGGGAGATGCGGCTGATGTCCAGCAGGTCGTCGATCAGGTGCGTCATCTGCTGCACCTGCCGGTCGATCACGCCACTGGCCCATTCCAACTCCGGCACGGGCGGGCTTTTCAGGCGCAACACCTGCACGGCGTTTCGGACGGGCGCAAGCGGGCTTCGAAGTTCGTGGGCGAGGGTCGCCAGGAATACGTCCTTGCGACGGTCTGCTTCTTGCAACGACCGACAGAGCCTGGCGTTCGTTTCCGCGCCGCTGGAGAGTTTCAGGGCGGCAGCCGTGAAGTCGGCCAACCCCTTCATCACCCGCAAGTCTTCACTGTCGAACTTGCGGGACTCGTCGTGAGAGGCGATCCAGATCGCGCCGAGGATCGGCCTCTCGACCCCGAAGGGGATGACCAACGCCTCGACAATGGGCGGCGCAACCTCGTTGAAGTAGGTGAAGCGGCGGGCGGGATAGGAATAAAGCTGCGGCGAATTCTGATCCAGGCACGCCCCGCATGGGCTGAAGTCCCTGGGCGTCGTGCCGCCCTCATGTCCCTCGTAGACTCCCGCGAGGGCGACCCAGCGGAAGTGTTCCTCGCCGTCCAAGGTCGCCTCCAACAAGCTGACGCCAGCCGTCCCCGCCCGACACAAACGGACTGCCGCCTGCATCAGGGCGCGTAAAAGGTCACCGGGTTGGCTCGCCATCTGACGGGCGAGAACAAGGTAGGCATCGCTCTCGGCCCGGAGGTCGGGCAGGTGCGGCACTCGCCTGAACAATTCTTCAGTAATGAGGATGTCGGCGAGGGCGATTTGCGTAGTGGCGTGACCCATGACGATCTCCTGCCTGTGTTCGGCCACAGGGAATCTAAGGCCGGGAGTTACGAGAATGTAACCCGAATATCGAAGAAGGGTTCCGAATCGACTGGCCGACATTGTACAAGATTGTGGCCCACAAGCAATGATGCGGTGGCAGACCTGTGAAGCTTCAGCCGCCCGATTCATACCTCGCCTTGTGCTGCTTCTTTGGCGGACGTATCGGGGATGGTTCCGGGCGGTGACGTATCGCTCGTAGAAGATCGCCGCCGCTGCCGCCTTCTCAGCGTCCTCGGTCCTGGCAATTCCTTGCCGGTCGCCTTGTCGTACTTGCGCCCACCCTTATGGTTGGCGTACCGCCTCGCCCTTGTCCAACCCATCTGAAGAAACTTGCGGGCCATGTCCGCACCGGGGAAGTCTTCAGCCTTCAGATAGGCCAGGAACATCCGGTAAATCCTGGCCGACGACTTCTTCGCCTCGGCAACTGTCTTGAACCTCCAGTGCGGCAGTATTTCCCGCTTGTACGGCTCGACAAGCAGAACGCCCTGCTCACCCTTGCCGATGCGGTAAAGGTCCGGCTGCTTACGGAAGTCGATCGCCTTGAAGTCGAGAGAATAGTCGAATGAGATTCGTGTCGGCTCAAGCCTCTCCCTGGATTTCTTTTTCGACATGGCGATCCTTGACTGACTACCGAACCTCGTGCCTCTTCAGTTCGGCCAGCAAGCCCTCGACCACCTTCGGCTCTGGAGGTTTGACCAAATGGTGATCGAAGCCCGCTGCCGTCGTGCGGCGACGATCTTCTTGCTGGCCCCAGCCGGTGAGCGCCGCCAGGATCGTCTGCTCCAGGCCGGGCAACTGTCGCAATCGGCGGGCGACCTCGTACCCATCCATGCCGGGCATACCTATGTCGAGGAAAATCATGGCCGGGCGGTAGTCCGCTACCAGTTCCAGGGCTGCGGGGCCGCTGAAGGCGACTCGAACCTCGTGGCCCTGGAGCCTCAAAAGCATTGCGAGACTCGTGGCGGCGTCTTGATTGTCGTCCACGACCAGGAGCCTGTGGCCCGATGTCTGCGGCGACGATTGCGGTTCAACGCTCTCAGCCGCGGTCGGCTCGTTCTTTGCTTGGGACATAAGCGGCAATCGCACGATGAACTCGCAGCCCTTGCCCAACCCGCTGCTCCGGGCCTCGACCGTGCCGTTGTGCATCTCCACGAGGTTTTTCACGAGCGTTAGCCCGATACCCAGCCCGCCCTGGGACCGAGCGGCAGCGTGATCGACCTGCACGAACAAATCGAAGATATGCGGCAGAACGTCCGGGGCGATCCCGATGCCGTCATCCCGGACCCGCAAGACAGTCTCCGCACCTTCTCTTAGGGCCGTCAGCCCGATGTGGCCGTTAGGCTCGGTGTACTTGGCGGCGTTCGTCAACAGGTTTCCGACGACTTGGGCCAATCGCACCGGGTCGGCGTCGAGAAGCAGGGATTCGGGCGGCAGCGTGACGGTCAGATCGTGCGCCTGCGACTCAATGAGCGGCTGCACGGTCTCGACCGCACGGGCAACGACGGTGGCAAGTTCAACCCGTTCCTTGCGAAGCTCGATCTTGCCCCGCATGACTCGTGACACATCCAGCAGATCATCAACCAGCCGGACGAGATGGTGAACTTGACGCTCCATCATTTCTCGTGATCGCTCGACCGTGGCCGCATCGACCCTGGGCATCTTGAGGATTTGCAGCGCGTTGCGGATCGGGGCCAGCGGGTTGCGAAGCTCGTGCGCCAACGTCGCCAGGAACTCGTCCTTGCGCCGGTCGGCCTCCCGAAGCGATTGGTAAAGCTGCGTATTTTCAACGGCGACTGCCGCCCGGTTCGCCAAGTCGGTCGCCAGAGCGAGGTCCGCATCGGTGTATGGGCGACCGGATTCGGCGGTAGCGAATGTCAGCACGCCGAGCGGCTTGCCGGAGACGATCAGGGGGACGCAAATGTAAGACTTCAATCCGAGCGAGCGAAGCAGGTTAAGGTGTCTGTCGTCCTTCGCACTTTGCACGAGGAATTCATCCGTGATCTCAGCGACGATCTCCGGTTTTCCGCTGCGGAGGACGGCAACGGCGCCGGCAGGCGACTGCGGGTCGGGCGGGTACTGCCGCATCAACTCGTGTGCGAATGCGATCTTGTCGTGGTCCTGGTGCGCAACGGCTAACCTCCGCAGCGTCCCGTCGTCGTTCGCCATGTCCACGGCGGACCAGTCGGCGAAGTACGGAACTGCCAGGTTCGCCACCTTCTGTAAGGTGCTTTCGTAATCCACCACGCCCGCCAGCGCAGCACTCGCTTCGGCTAAATAGCGGGAAGACTCTGCAGCCCGCTTCTGTTCGTGAATGTCGGTGCTGGTGCCGTACCAACGAACGACTTGACCCGCCTCGTCGTGAACTGCGACGGTTCGGGTGAGATGCCAGCGGTACACTTGCCTGCGCCGATCCTGCAGCCTCATCTCCATCTCAAACGGAGCGCCGCTTTGAACGGACGCCGCCCAGCGCTCGCTGGCGAGTTGGGTCTCGTCGGGGTGAAGGAGATGTCCCCAGCCGACATTGCCTGCCGATTCCGCCAACCCCGTGAATTCATGCCACTGGCGATTCAAGTAGTCGATGTTACCGTCCGGTCCTGCGG
>JBBJME010000301.1:0-8382 GCA_037719765.1 Planctomycetaceae bacterium | reverse complement strand
CCACCTTTGGGCGATCAGGTTTCGGATCCACTTTTGGTCGGTCCGGTTTTGGATCCACCTTTGGGCGATCAGGTTTCGGATCCACTTTTGGTCGGTCCGGTTTTGGATCTGCCTTTGGTCGATTAAGATTCGGGTCGACCTTCGGGCGATCTGGTTTCGGATCCGCCTTTGGTCGATTAGGATTCGGGTCGACCTTTGGTCGATCAGGTTTCGGATCCGCCTTTGGTCGGTTGGGATTCGGGTCGATCTTCGGTCGATCAGGTTTCGGATCCGCCTTTGGTCGGTTGGGATTCGGGTCGATCTTCGGTCGATCAGGTTTCGGATCCGCCTTTGGTCGATTAGGATTCGGGTCAACCTTCTGGCGATCTGGTTTCGGATCCACTTTTTTGTTCGGCTCTGGTTCGATGGCGGGTTTGTCCATCGATTTACCCGACTTTGTCGGAGGTTTCCTTTCGCCCCCGGGAAGTTTCGGCGCGCTCTTCTTCGCCCCAGGAATCCGCGTGGCGTCTCGAGCGGTTCTTGGCACAGGCTCGACCTTGAGATCCAGCTCAGGAGCGTCCTGCGCTTGTGGCAACTTCACATTTTTCCCAAGCGTCCCGTCTGTTTTCGCTGCAATTGGCGATATGGGGAGCTTCACCTGTTCGGGAGCGAACGGCCTCGCGGAAACCGTATTTTCTGCGGATGTCACAGTCTCTTTGGCCTCAAGCTGCTGTCGCTCCTTGCGGTATTTCCGAATCTCCTGCCCGCGCTGGCCCACTTTTTGCCGCTCTTCCCTGTCCATTGTCTGGAATCGATTTATGGACTTTTCACTCGTCGTGAATTCTTCGAGCGACATGGCAATCCGGGAATTTCTGTCAGCAGAATCCACGGCATTCGTATGGTGTCCAATTTGTGCGGCCAGTGTGCGTGGCGGTCTTGCCCCATCGTTATCGCGGCGGTGGCCGAAGTCTGTTTCCAGGCTGTGGTGCCAGTCATTGTTCTCCCGGTGTTGCCATCGCTGACGAGCATAAAACGGATCGTATCCGTAGCCACTGGAGTTGTATGAAAACCACGGGTAATACCCTGCATCGTTGTAGCTGGATGCATAGTAATCACCAAAGTAGTAGTGATTGTATCGTGGCCGCGAGAACAGATGGGACGTGAACTGGGCAAGATTGATAACAGTCGATGGCGAATACGTATAACCGCGTCTCGAGTAAATGCCGGCATCGAGATAAGCAGGTGCAAACAGAACGCCACGACGGGTAACTGAGTAATCATTGTAGCCATCAACGAAGACATAGCCGCGTGGCGACCAGACGTAATGCGCAGGAATCCAGTCCCAATCCGGCTGCACTGGAGCCCAGTATCCTGGACGCCAGGCGTAGCGATCCTGATGCCAAATCCAGCAACCCGGCAGCCAGTTGTGGTCGACCGACGGCGCTTCGATGTTTGGCCCGACTTCGATAGTCGCGGGCGGCTCTGGCAGGTATTGGATTTCGCTCAGCGAGGCATCAGCCCAGTAGCCGGAAATCCATTGAGAGCCCTCTGATGATTCGGCCCAGTATCCCGGGACCCATTGTCGCCCTGGCGGCAAGTCGCGCCAAATGCCGCTGACCCAGAGGAAGTCGCTCCGTTCGTCATCCCACGCCAAATAGCCAGGAATCCATGCGACATTTTCTCCTTCCGGACGCAGTTCCGGAGGCAACTCTTCAATGGATTCTGGAGGAATCTCCGGCACAATGATGCCTGGTTCGGGATCGAAAGTCACGGTTTCTGCAAACGCTTCGTGTACCGGGCCACGAGTCAACACCTGCACACCATCTTCAACATGTGCCTGCGTCTGAGGTGCTGCATTCGCATGACTGAGGCCATAATTCGTGCCGAGGGCCAACAGTGCGACGGCGAGGGACCCCTTGAGAATATGTCTTTTTCGGTAAACCATCATCTGTGTCGAATGGCACTGTCGTGATTATAAGTTACTTCAGGTGCAGTGTTTACGCAATTCGGCCCTGAGGACATCACGCGGCTTCTGCATCAGCGGGTAACCGTGACGGCGGCGTTTAATTACACGGGGCTCCAGTCTTCCCGGTCGATCTCCGACTCGACATTCCGCAATCCGTTTCAGAAGTTCATCGCACTCCTTCTGCAACGCCGCTCGCGACATCAGCCCGCTCGCATGCACGGCCCAGCCGGCGAGCACGAATTGACAGGTACTCGTGAAACTGATTGATCGTGGTTTCTGTTTGCTCCGCAATGCCGCAGATGCTGCCGTCAGCCGGATGAGATTATACGCCAGAATCGTGGTGCGAAATTCTATGCGAACCATCTCAGGAGACTTGCAGCGAACGTGCCCCAGATTCAATGAATCCTTGATGCTTCGAATATCTAATTCCGAACTCCATCGAAAACCATAAAGCTCCGCAATGTCTTCCTTCGTGTACGCATTAACGTCCGTCATGGTTGTGACCACCGTGATCGACTTTGTACGTTTTCCTTTCTCGACAATCGCGTAGCGAAGTTCTCGCAGTTCCAGCGTCTCGGGAATAGTCGCGTATGTCTTTTCGTCCATCCATGCTGGTCGATCGGGCCTGGTCCAAACAATGAGATGATCGTACTTGCCAAGTCGACGGCCTTTGCGAAAATCAGCGCGGCGAAGATGGTGCAGCCGAGCACACACATCAACCTTTTGATTCAGCAACAGAGCGATCATCATGAACGAGCAGTAGTAGCGATCAAACACGACGACATCCCCGGCCATCAGAGACGCCATCATCTGTCGCAGCAGTGCGGATTCACCTGTTTCCTTACCCTTGTACGGCCCGAACACAACGTCCATCACAATCGCGGTCGCGAGTGACAGAATGGCAACGCTGCGAGCGATCGGCAATCCGACTCCCTTCTTCTGAGTTCGCGGGTGAGGAAATTCGGCCTGGTTCTTTTCCGTATCGGGCATCGTGAAGGTCAAGCCATCAATGAGTTTCGCATGACGTCGTTTCCACAGCCATGCTTCGTCCGCCTGCTGTTCGGCATCGTTGGCGATCTCGGTGCTGAGCTCGCGAAGAGCCGGTTCGGAAAGCTTGGCTCGAGCGCGACAATAGTCACCAGTGTCTGCCGTCGGAGCATTACGTCCGACCTGCAGGCAGAAGCTGATGATGCCAGCGACAGCCGCCTGGCACGCCGCTTCCTTCCGGTCTCGCAGCACCTGCCCGAGAAACGCCCAAAGCACGATCGAGGTGCTGTAAATACCATTCCCGCCAAACAGCCCGCCGTGCTTGCGGAAGATGCCGTTGATCTTCTCAGCGGTCACCACCGTTGCGAACGGCAACCCCGGCTGCAGCAGGAATCCATCCACGATCTCCTGGAAATTACCACTGCCTTCGCTGCCGGAATCTGATAGATTTTGAGGCATGAAAAAACCCTCCCTGGTTTCTGTGGGCACAGATTCACCAGAGAGGGCTTTCACTTTTGTACCAGAGACGGCAAAAACACGGCAAGTCCAGTCTCCAATGAAGTGAGTTTACAAAACAAACTCGCTTCATCAAAGACCAGACTACGCGCTAAGCAACATCCCGACAGTGCCATTCTCATCTGTGTCCTGTTTTTCAGATTCCTGCGGACCATTGTCGGCAGCAACGTGCTTCCGTTCACCACTGGCTGTTTGAAGCCTTCGACTCACCCAGTCCGCAAACTCATTCATTTCTCTTCAGCAAGTCCTGGGCCAGGTCGTTGAGAAAAGAAAAACCTGACCACGGCGATGTGGTGCACACTGGAAAGCGTCCGGGGCTTCAAGGACCGATTGACGATGCCATCAGCTGAAAACCGTGGAATCTGGAAGTTGGTACATCGACATGGGCCAGTCTGCGACGATTTGAGTATGCTCCATCGCCGGTTTCCATATCCTCAATCTCCCGAGACTCGCTCCCATTGGACAAACTGCGATTTCTAACTCGCGCACTTCATTTGTTGTTGAACCAAAATCTCGACGTTTTTTCTTTCGCCAATCCCCATTGGCAAAATCATTTCACCCCAGTCGGCCGAATTGCTGATCCAGTGTGCCGCGGCTGAGTGTCAGGGCCGTGGGGCGACCATGAGGACAGTGGTGGGAGTCATCGATGAGATGGCGTTGTCGCAGGAGTTCCTGCATTTCTTCCAGCGTTAACCGCTGGCCGGATTTGATGGCGGCTCGGCAGGACATTGTGTGCAGCATGTGATCGAGCAGATCGCGACGGTTCATCTTGCCGTCGTTCTGAATCAGTTGCTCGGCAAAGTCCTTCACGATGCGGATCAGATTGCCGCGGGGAATCAGCGCAGGATGCGACATCAGCAAAAGCGTGGTGCCACCAAACTCCTGCAGCTCAAAACCGATCTCTTTGAGCAAGTCCAGCGATTCCAGCAGTGCGACACATTCAATGGCAGAACATTCGATCGTTTCCGGGATCAACAGGCGTTGACGTTCAACGCCGCCCGACAGGATTCTTTTGCGAAGATGTTCATACAGAATTCTTTCGTGCAATGCGTGCTGGTCGATGACTTCCAGACCCGCTTCACTGGCCACGACAAGATAGCAATCGTGAATCTGGAACGCACGGAATTCGTCGGTGCCGGGCCGCGTGGCCACGTTCAGATCCTGCTCGATGTTCAGTGCCGCTGGAACCATGTTATCAGGGGGAGCAGCAGTCATCGGTTCTGCATCCATGACGCTGTCCGGCGTGCCTGATCCGGAGGACGACTCTGAAATATCTCGGAGGGCTGACGTCCTGCCGCTCGCCGGTTGCTCGGGGACTTCCAGTCCGGGATCATTTGACGCGGTCGCAGAATCCAGGGAACCGCGTCGTTGATGCGGCGCCACAGCCAGCGCGGCAATCACATCAGGGTTCGTGAAGACAGCACGATCGTTGGATGACGATCGAGCGAACTCGCCGATCCGCGGCGGAGAACTCACCGTAGCGTGCGAAGCCCAGAGATCGAGTTCTTTCTGCGGCTGGAGAGCGGTCGCAGGGCGATCAAATCGCAACTCATTCGGACGACTGGAACCGGGCCGACCCGAACCAGGCACTTCGATGTTTGAGCGAAATTCGAGCGACAGAAACTTGTCGCGCAGGGTTTTCAGCAACTGACGATACAAAAGCTGGCTGTCCTGAAAACGGACTTCGCTCTTGGTCGGATGCACGTTGACATCGACCAGCGCGGGCGGAAGTTCAAGAAACAGAAAACTGACGGGATGTCGACCGATCATTAACAGGCCACGATAAGATTCCGCCAGAGCATGCTGCAGGCTGCGATCCTGAATCCAGCGCCCGTTCAGGAACAGAAACTGGTCCTTGCGTGTGGAGCGACTCAACGAAGGTGAACCGACATAACCCCACACGCGAATTTTGCCGCCGGTGGGCAGGTCCGCTTCCGATGAAACGGCAATCAGTTGATCGGCCACTTCGCTGCCAAAGAAGTGACGAATACGTTCCAGAGGTACTGCCGCGGCGGGCAATTCGTACACGAGTTTTTCATTGTGCCGCAGCACCAGATGCAGACGCGGATTGGCCAGTGCAATGCGAGAAAAGTGCTCGGCGATATGCCCGAACTCTGTCGTTCCCTTCTTGAGGAATCGTCGGCGAGCTGGCGTGTTGAAGAACAGATTATGAACTTCCATCACGGTGCCGGTCGGACATCCGCAGTCTCGGTTGATGACAATTTGGCCGCCGTGACTGTCCAGTTCGCGACCGACCGGACATTCTTCGGGACGGGTGCGAATGCGGAACCTGGCAACTGACGCAATGGACGCCAGTGCTTCGCCGCGAAACCCCAGCGTGCTGACATGATCCAGATCAGCATCCGAACGAATCTTGCTGGTCGCATGACTGGTCACCGCCAGCAGGATGTCATCGGGATGAATCCCTTCGCCGTTGTCAGAAATGCGAATCAGATCCATGCCGCCGTTGACGATATCGACTTCGATGCGCGTCGAGAGCGCATCGACGCTGTTTTCCAGCAACTCCTTCACCACACTGGCCGGACGTTCAATCACTTCCCCGGCAGCGATGCGGTTGACAACGTGAGCATCCAGTTGCTGAATTCGAGTCATATCAGGGCGTAATCAATTCGCAGGTAAAAGAAACAGTCCACGCGTGGCTGTGAAGTGTAACGGATCGGGATTCGGATTTCGCGTGTGATCATACGCAGCTCCTGCCTGCCGGGCAGGACTTTCGCCGCAAGGCGAACCGCCCCGGGACGCACGTCCGCTCCACGGTGCCGCGTGGCCGTGCTTTCCACACTCGCTTAGTCGCCGGTCGCGGCGAGCTGCGAAGGTCGATCGACTCAACCGATGAGATGTATCAGAAGTCGGCTGCAAGTGGTTTGGAATTCATCATTTGCGTCAACGGCATCGTGCGCAGTGGATGTGTAGCTCCGACTGGGTGGCACTGACAAACTGCCGGCGAGCTTGGTGTTTGTGTGCCACCCTGCCGATTCACTTTGGTACTTGTGGTATTGATTTCTCAAATCGCGGCAACATATTCGCCGGGCCTGCTTTTTCGTGGCTTACCCTTTTCAGTCATTTTTATGCTTGAAAGACTTCACAATTTCCAGCCCTTCACCAATCATCAGCAACGTCCTCCCTTTGACCAGCCACGCAATCGCAAATGCCCAAATGGCGATCCATTCCATCCAAAATAGAAATTTCAGTTTCGTTAACTGGTCTCGGATCGAATTTTCCAAAAGGAACAGATACACACCCATCGCCAATACGGAAATCAGCAACGTGCCACCGCTGACCACAAAAACTGCATTTCGTCCCAATGGCCAACACAGTGATTTGTCTTCGGGCTCATTTCTCGGGAAAAAGTAAAACGAAAAAACGGCAAGAGTCAAAAAAAATAATCCCCCAAAACCGGAGTGCAAATATCCTGCAACACTCGACTGGTGCAAAGGATCGCTGTTAGCATCGAGCGGAAACCACGCGATACCGACCGCGGCAAGACAAGCGACATTGCCCATCCAGTTTTCGAATTCACTAGCCCCGCGATAACAGAACATGAAGAGGCCGATCGCACACATCACTCCAACGAAAACGTCGCGCATCGGCGTATGGTAGTAGCTGCTGATGTTTTCCTGAATTTTAATGCCGAACAGCAACCAGCCGATTGGCCCTAACACCACTGGCAACAACAATGCCAGACCACCCACCGATCGACGGATGCCCAGGTACGAAAGCACCATGGGATGATTGTGCGAAAAGAAATGCTCGGATGATTTTTTCACAGGCAACCGTCAATATGAAAATTCCGTCTGTGGCAAAAAAACGTTTGGCTGATTCCGAGTTCCGCCATTCCACTTTGTGTTCAAATACCAAACGAACAGTCGGAGCAGCAGCACGGCCCATTCACCGGTCGCCAGTCGCCAAGTGAACGAACCGATGTTGTCGTACATCAGCAGCGAGATGGTTCGGAACAAAACCAGCGGCTGGGTGGCAATGACAAACTGCGGGCGAGCATGGTGTTTTGTGTGCCATTGGGCTCTGCCAGTGTGAGTTCTATTGGAAACGGACTCCAGACGTGTGAAACCATTTCGGATCGGCCTTTCGTATCGACGGCAGGTCCGAATCCAGGTTATCACTGTGAAAAAAACGTGCACTCGACCATTTGAAATCAACAGCTGTATTGCAGAGTCCCCTCTTCACCGGGTTCTTATGGATAGACTCAATCGAAGCAGCAATCGCTGCCGGAGATAACAAGAAAACGTGAGTTCGTGCAGATGCCGAGCATCTTTGAAATGTCGAACTGTCTTCCGGTTATGCACTTCCATGTCGGAAAGTCTAAGCGACAAAGCCCAGCACTGGCAAAGCCAGTGGCACTGCTTGAGGACAGAATTCCATATATCTACGGTGCGGGTCCAACTTCTGGTTTTTCAGAAACCGGTGCACTCGGTGGTTGTGCCGGTACGGGCGCGGTCGCGTCGAAATCGACCGGCAGATTTCCCTCCTCTACAAATTCTTCGACCAGTTCCTTCCGTCGATCTGCAACGGCGCGGTCGAATTCGCTGAGCATGTCCAGGGCTTTATCACGGCGCGTCACAAGACCGATGATCAGGTACTGCGTGATCGCCAGCAGATAGCAGATCCAGCCCACCATCCATCGCTCGCGACGATGTTCAAACTGATCGATGTGCTGTTTCATTTCAGCGATTTCAGGCGTCACGCGGCGGACCTGTTCGGCAGACGCCAGACACTGCAGCGGCAATGCCATGCTGCACTGTTCGCAACAGGACCAGCCAATGACAAAATCATGGCGGGCAATGTCTGCACGATGTTCTTCCATCGACGGCAACTGCGCACCGACAATGGCACACATCATGGCCAGCACCGGTGACGAGCGACTCAGATGCCGGCAGCCGATGCCTTTGAGAAAT
>JBBJME010000300.1:0-8390 GCA_037719765.1 Planctomycetaceae bacterium | reverse complement strand
TATTCGGTTGTGTGAGCCATTTTGCGAGAGCCGTGCGGCGGCCCGTGGTTTTCTGATGCGGGGCAGGCAGACCAATCGCGGCGTCAGCTGAATCAATAACGCTCAAATACCCCGGACCGACTTCTGTCAGCCGTTTTGGAATGACGGTTGGTGGAGCATGATTGCCAATATCCGTTACGACCATCGCGGCCGGGAGTGCGGCTGGTTTGGCATCGTCATGTTTCGCAAGGTCCCGTCGCAGTTCCAGCAGCCGATCCTTCCTGTCGCCCTTGATTTTCTCGTCCAGCCTGTCGTATTCATAATCCACCTGACGCCAGGCCAGATTGTTTAACTGTTGTTCCAATGGTGATCGCGATTCCGGCATTGCGTTCATGATGTGCTGAATATCGAGCGGGAATATTCCGATTGCGTCTCGTGTGGCTTTACTGCGGTACGTTGCTTCAAGCTCTGCGATGTGAGCCCGCAGTTCGGCAGTCTGAGTTTCCCATTCCCGCAGTCGCGATTCGTATGCCTGCTGTTCCGCCGTGGGAGCGACAATCACTTTGTCATGCGGATCGATCGCTTCGAAGAATGCCCGCAATCGGAAATAGTCCTTTTGCAGGACGGGATCAAACTTATGATCGTGACATCGAGCGCACTGCAGTCCGACGCCAAGGAACACGTCGCCGGTGGTGTCCGTGATTTCGTTCAGAATAATATCCCATTGGCCACGCACGTCGCGGTTGTTGTATTCGTAAATCCAGTGCCGCATGTAACCCGTCGCGATCAATGCCTCGGCGTTGTCCGAAAACATCTCATCCCCGGCCAGTTGTTCCTGCACGAAGCGATCGTACGGCTTGTCGCTGTTGAGCGAACGAATGACGTAATCGCGATACCGCCATGCGTCCGGGCGATAGTGATCGATGCGATAACCATCGGAATCTGCATAACGGACGACATCCAGCCAGTGCCGAGCCCAGCGTTCACCATAGTGCGGACTTGCCAGCAGGCGATCCACCAGATTTTCGTAAGCGGCGGGATCCGCGTCGGCCACAAATTCGGCGATCTCATTCGGCGCTGGTGGCAAACCAATCAGATCAAAGGACAACCGCCGCATGAGAGTTGTTCGATCTGCTTCTACCGCAGGCTGAAGGTTTTCCTTTGCCAGTCCAGCATGAATGAATCGATCGATCTCGTTGCGGCTCCAGTGATCGCTGGCGTCCACCGGCGGTGGGACAACCTTCACGGGTTGCAGCGCCCACCAGGCACGCTCTTCATCGCTGAAGCCACGGTCTGCCTTCTTCATCGCCACCGTGCCTGACTTCGCCCCCGGCCACGGAGCGCCACGCCGCACCCATTCTTCGAGCACACTGATCGATTCATCCGGCAGTTTCTTGCCGGGGGGCATTTCGTACGATTCATAACGCACGGCCTGCAGCAATACACTGTCGTCGATGTTGCCTGCGACGATCGCTGCTCCGGATTCGCCGCCCGTCAGGATCGCCTCACGCGAATCCAGCCGCAAGCCGCCTTTCTGTTTTTCGTCGCCGTGGCACGCATAACAATTCTCCGCCAGCAGCGGGCGAACCTTCGTTTCGAAGAACGTCAGATCCGCCGGAGTGAATTGCAGAACGTCGTCCATCGGCTGCGGTTCGGTCGGTTCGTCTGCGCATGCCAGTGACGGCGATGCGAGCAGCAAAAGGATGCTCAGGTACCATCGCGAGGATGTCATGGCCGTGCCTGATGACACTGCCAGGGAAATCGGTACTTGCACGACAGAGGATTGCATTCAGATGTCCTTCGCAACAAATGGACGGATCAGTCCGATCGTTCTGATCCGTCCGATGAGGTCAAGGCGGTGCCCGCCCTGCTACTTCCTGACGATCCAGATGTTGCGGTACACCACAGGATTGCCGTGGCCCTGAAGATAGATCACATCAGGCGAATCCGCTTCCGGGTTTTTGCCGGGCGTCCCATGAGTCAGCTCAAGATTGTCATGAATCGTAATCCCGTTGTGCTCGATCGTCACTCGCGCGTTCTTCACTTTCTTACCGCCCTCGTAACGAGCGGCCGTAAAGTCCATGTCGTATGTTTGCCATGTGAGCGGCGGGAAACAAGCGTTGACTTTCGGTTTTGAAATCGAATAGATCCCGCCGCACTCGTTGTTCTCACCTTCCAGACCAAACGAATCCAGTACCTGGCATTCGTAACGGCCCTGAATGTAGACGCCGCTGTTTCCACGTTCCTGACCGCGTGCCGCAGGCCTGAAAGGTGTGCGAAACTCGATGTGCATTTTGTAATCGCCGAATTTTTCCTTCGTCTCACAATCCGCCGCCAGCAGATCTTTCATGGTGATCTTGCCACGTTCAAACTGATCTGCTGACGTTCCGTCAAACAGCACAATTGCCCCTTCAGGCGCTTTCGCTCCCAGCGTCGGGCTCTTGCGTTCAACCTTCTTCAGAGTCCCTGCTTCCGTTCCGTCCTTCGAATACAAAACTGCCTTGCCGTCCTTCAGAATGGCGTGCCCATGTTCGTCGTCAGAGATTTTTGTCTCGCCGTCTTTGGTTTCTCCGTGGGCCTTGAATTTTTCTTCGCCCGTCCAGCCTTCACCCGGCAATCCACCTGGGTACGCCACGGCGTCGAACTGATGATCTCCCAATGCGATCACCTGCAGACCAAGCGGCACGTTCTGGCCATCGTGTTTCACTTCGCCCGCATATTCGCCCTGCAATGCGTAGTCCGGGCCGGCTTCTTCGACCGTCACGAAAGTGTCGTCAGCCACGACCGACACCGCCAGCAATGGCAGCACTGCCAACAACTGAAATGTTCGAATCATAAGTTTGCGTCTCGCTCTGTTCGTTCCTGAATCAACCACACCTGAAGAAGCCAGTCGACCGACAATGGCCACCGCACTGCTTCAGGACGCCCGCTATTGTAGAAACTTCGGCAAGCAAACTCGACAGACAGCAGGGAGCGTTTTTAACCAGGATGGACATTCATGTCCGTCACAGGGCCAATATCTCGGACAGGAATGTCCAGGCTACAGAAATCACAGCTTTGTCAGTTACGGGGCGTCAGGCAGCAGCAGGATGCGGGCGCGGCGGATGTCGAGTTTCGGCGGGGGTGTGATTCGTTCCAGCGACACGAGCATTCCCAGGCGGCCCGGTCGCAGATCCTTCAGTTGCGATGTACTCACAGGCTGACCATTCAAGCGAATCGAGACTTTCTGACCATCGACCAGAATTTCGACTTCGTTCCAGCCGACGCTCTGCGGTGATGAGATCGCATTTCCTGTGGACAGCGTTTTGACAACCGGCAATGCCGTGATCTGCCCGAACGCTGATCCATCCAGTGTGATCAAATGCGCGTCCAGATTCTGGTCGCGGCTGGCACCAAGGATCAGCATGGCGGATGTTGTCTGTACCGAAATCTGCATGCGAATTATGTAACATCCTGGTTCACGCACTGTTTCGATAAACCCCAGCACACCTTTGGCCGGCTTAACTTCAAACCGGATATGCTTATTTTCCAGTGTCCATTGTGATCGACCCCTGTCGGGCAATCGGTTCGCCGGATCACCGGACTGAACGTAGCTGAACGAATCTTTCGCGGTGAAGAGTCCCGTGAATTGCCAGCGATTCAGAATACGCTGCAGTTCCTGAGTTTTGACGTCGGCTGCCGTGCCGGCGTCTTTGTCCAGTCCATTTGCCAGCTCAAGGGCTTGCTGGACATCATCCGCCAGCTGCCGCGCAAACGAGCCGCGTTCGGTTTTCCTTAACAACGTCGACGCAGGCTGAAGCAAAATTCCTGCGTCTGCAAACTGACCAGCCACTGTAGCGATTGCCGCGAGTCGCAGGCAATGCTCAACAATCGCATCCTGCTGCCCCGAAGTCGCAGAAGTCACGCGAAACTCCGACAACAACTCCCTGGCCTTCGACAGTTCGTCAGTCTGATAACGTTCCGCGCGACGTTGATTGATATCTAATGCGATGTCGGTTGATTTGCCGCGCTCCGCAAATTCTGCGGCCAGATTCAACAAAGCAAAGTCCGCTGCGTTCGCGGTCTGACTTTCTGCGCGGTCGAGCAACTGTCGAGCCAGCTCCGCGCGGTCATTCGCTGATTTTGCCTGCACAATTTCGCGTTTGAACAGTTCGCGAAGTTCGATGTCGGCGGCGGTGATCTCTGCGTCTGTCGGAACCGGAGTGACCGGAGCGGCAGATTCGACGTTGATGACAATTGTTGAGTCGGTCTTTGAGCCAGGAGCAAATTCCATGTCAGGCAACAGAGGCTCAACTTTCAGCTGGATTTCATACCGCCCTTTTGCATCTTTCGGCACTTGCCAGCGCAATGTTGTCGATCCCGGATC
Source organism: Planctomycetaceae bacterium (assembly GCA_037719765.1). Lineage (GTDB taxonomy): Bacteria > Planctomycetota > Planctomycetia > Planctomycetales > Planctomycetaceae > SXXK01. Next base: position 4,045 of record JBBJME010000300.1, on the reverse strand, counting down.
GATCTGGATCCCCGCCGGCGCACCTTCCATAATTCGCAGCCGCAGCACGCGCCCGATCAATGGCAGGGGACGATCAGAAAGTTTTAATTCGAATGATTCGCCAGCCCTGGCTTTCTGTTCCGTGAATGCCGGCAATGAAAACGTCAGAGACTTCGGAAGGACAATGAGCGTGATCGAACCCGTGGCCAGCACTTGATCCGTGCCCGACTCGCACAATTCCACAGTCACCACATGTCGGCCTGAGTCGTCGTCCGACGGCAACCATTCGAACAGACCGGCCTCTGGATGGACCGACATCCCTGGCAGCTGACCATTGCCAAGGCGATAGGTCAGTCCACTGCCTGCCTCCAGCGGCGGCGACGCGGCCATCGGGATTTCGACCGCCTGCTGAGAGAGAAATCTCAATGGTGGCGTGCGCGGCAGTGTATACTGAGTCATTCCGGCTTCCACGGTGACACGGTATGTGGTTTGCGCGACGATGCTGGTGGCGTTGTTGTGCGTAAAAACATACTCGATCGGAAGAAAGTACTCCGCGGGTGTCTGAATTTCCGGAATCGACCATTCAACGCCGCCGGTGGCCGGGTCAATCTTCGCGTCGCTGCCGGTGCTCCAGTGCCAAAGCCGAACTGCAGGCTGCCGACGGAACTGCTCGGAGCTGCCCCGTCAAATTCCGGCTGATACTTCACGACCTGTCCGCCGCACGGTGGTCACCGGATCGGCAGGTTTCAGTTTCAATGGGAATCACGGCAAGCGGGGGCCGTCACCATCTTCGATACGCCCGCATTTGATGGAGCATCCGGCACATTGTCACGATTCACAAACAGGAACAGTGCAGTGAGTGCGATCACGGCACCCCCGACACCACGGCCATCGTCACTGGTGTACCGTTTTCTTATCGCCGCTCGCACGCGGGATGACCGGCCTTTGTTCGAATTGTGGCAGGACGGGACTCGTAGCACTGAGAGCCTGACTCTGGCCACCGTTCGTCGTGAGCATCAGATCCACCGACGCGCCGAAATCCATTTCTTTCAGAAACTGCTGATAGCCGGAGTCCTGAGAGTCGAGCACGCCTCCAGCGGCATCTTTCAACACAAAACCCGTGTCGTCAAGCCCTGCTTCCTGCATGGCGTTTCGCAGAGACATTTGAGTCAGCTCAGTGCAGAACGGCGTGAGCGCACTGATCACTTCCGCAGCGGTCTGAAACCGGGCACTCGGATCACGCAGGGTCATCCTGCGCAGGATGCCGTCCACCACCTCAGGAATTTCGGGACGATGTGTTCTCGCCGACGGAGCGTCTCTCGAACACCGCGCCATGAGGACCTGCAACGGGTTGTCACCGGGAAACGGCACGCGCCCGGTGAGCAGGCGAAAAAACGTACAGCCCAGACTGTAGAGATCACTGCGGGCATCAACCGTTGCTGTGTCCCAGCCCTGTTCCGGTGACATGTAGTCCGGAGTTCCCATGACCTGCCCGGCACGAGTGACCGACGTCTTCGCTTCGCCTTCATCACCCAATCGCACCAGACCCATGTCCATGATCTTGACCGTGCCTTTTCCATCGGGCGACCAGTCGATGATCAGGTTGCCCGGCTTGATGTCGCGATGCACCATCTTCTGAGCATGGGCATGCTGCAGCCCGATAGCTGCCTGGCGAATGATGTCACAGGCGACGTTGACGGGAATTGAACTAATTCGCGACGTGATCCGATCAGTTGATCGCCGTTCACAAACTCCATCACCATAAAATCGACTTTGCCGACGCGACCGGCATCCAGGTGCACGATGTTGGGACTGTTGAGCAACGACGACGGCGGATCTCACGGCGAAAGCGATTGACGAGAGTTTGATTCCCGTCAGCTTCCGCGACATGACCTTCACGGCCACAATCGCCCCGCTGTTGTCGTCCCGCGCCTGGAACACATGTCCCATCCCGCCTTTGCCGACCGGTCCCAGCAAACGATACTTTCCGAGGACAAAACCACTCTGGCCTTTGAGCAACTGATTCGCCTGCCATTGCGTCAGCAGTTCGCGTGTGACTAGTTCCGTGGCCAGGCTTTCGACGATGGCGGTAACTGAATTGGCAGTACCATTCTTCTGCAGTTGTTTCGCGGCATCCTGCGCAGCCTCCCATTGCGAGGCAGTCAGCAGCCCGCTTCGCTTGAGATGCGAGAGGAACTCCGTGATTTGCAATTGCGCCATGAGTGTCTTTTAACTACTGGCTGAAGATTGCCCAAGTTCTCGTGACCGCATCGTTGCCGCTTCAACGGCATCGATCAGCGCAGCGCGGACGCCACCCTGTTCCATCGCGTGCAGACCTGCGATCGTTGTGCCGCCGGGACTGGTGACTGAATCTTTCAGGACCCCCGGATGCTGGCCGGTGCTGAGCAGCATTTCTGCCGCGCCAGCCAGGGTCTGCGCCGCAAGTCGCGTCGCGATCACACGCGGCAGTCCCATTTTGACACCGCCATCGCTCAGTGCTTCGATCATCTGAAACACATAGGCCGGTCCACTGCCGCTCAAACCAGTCACCGCATCCAGAAGTGGCTCTCCGACTACTTCGACAAGACCCACCGTCGCCAGCAATTCGCTGATCAGTTTTGCATCGTCGGCAGTCGCGGCAGTACCAGTGGCCAGGCCAGAAGCTCCGCGACCGATCAGACACGGCGTGTTTGGCATGACCCGGATCACGCGCGTCCCGGACGGCAATGACTGCTCAAGCCGTGCGATGGGAACCCCGGCCGCAATCGAAACGACGAGCGGCGTTGATTTGCCGTTGAGTTTGATCGATTCGGCGAGTGGTTTGATGGCATCGTTCATCACTTGCGGTTTGACCGCCAGAATGACGATGCTCGCCCCCTTGATGGCATCCGTTGCCGAATCATACAACCTCACACCTTCACCGGTTTTTGCCGCAAAAGCCACTCGCGATGGCTCAATAGGATCGTATCCGCTGATCTGCTCGGGCAGGAGCAATTCGCGCACAAACCCTGCCGCAAGGGCTGTTGCCATTTGCCCGGTCCCAACAAACGCAATTCTCTGAGACAGCCAGTTCATGTGATTTCTGCAGTATGCAAGACGGGGTTGAGGATTGAGCCCGGATTATAGGCGGGGAGCGCACAAATGTTTAGCCTCCACGCCGACTGCATGAGCAAGCTTCTGTCGCCTGGACATTCATGTCCGAGATTTCGCCAGACAGCGGCGCATTGTGATAAGGCTGATGACGTAGATTGACAGCCGCTTCCAACATAATTTCTGGTGATGCGACGGACATGAATGTCCATCCTACATAATGCATTCCGGCGAATCGACAGTCGGGCGGTTGACGAGGGTTGAAACCGCCGATCGAATCAGGTGTCCGTCCTCAAACGGCCTCAACAGTGCCTGCAGCGCGTTTTGTCAGTCGTCGGATTCAGCCAGGCGTCCCATCCGTCGACGGGAAGGATCACGGGCATTCGATCATGGAGCGACTGCATATCGGCATTGGCGTTGATGGTCAGGATGGTGCAGGATTGCACAGGTTTCTGCGCGTGGAATTTTTCATCATCCGTGAGTTCCGTCCGGGTTTTGGGTGACCAGTTTTCCCACAGACCTGCCATTGCGAACGGTTCTTCATCCTGCATGCGAATCCACCACGGCTGCTTCTTGCCATTCGCCAGCTTCTCCCATTCGAAAAAACCGTCGACCGGGATCAGACACCTGCGTTTTAAGAATGCCTGCCGAAACGAAGGCTTCTCAGCCACGGTTTCCGCTCGTGCATTGATCATCGTGTTTCCAACCGCCACATCCTTCGCCCAGAACGGAATCAGTCCCCAGCGGAGCATCACAGCTTCCCGCAAGGCGGCCGCGGAGTCCGCAGCACGAATGGCGAACACGGACTGCGTCGGTGCGATGTTGAAGCGAGGAACAAGATGCGGAAGATCCTGAAGCCCGAAAAGTTCCTGCAATCTGGGATTGGGAGTTTTCAACGTGTATCGCCCGCACATGCGAAGGACTCCTCATGGAAAGTACGGCTTAAAAAAGGGGTCAGGAACCAATAGTGCGGAGC
>JBBJME010000299.1:0-8396 GCA_037719765.1 Planctomycetaceae bacterium | reverse complement strand
GCTGGAGCTCTTTTGCAGAGCTTCGGTCACTTCTTTCAAGCGGTCCAGTCGATCGCGGCTAAAACTGGACCATTCATCAGGTTCATCGTTCACGTGGCTTAAGGCATCACGGACGTCCTGAATTCGATCGCTCTCAAGGCGTTCTTCCAGCAACTGCGAGAATTCGACCACGAGTTTCCGGTAGCGGGCTTCGTCGTATCGATGTGCGATCATGGCACCGGCTCCGAAGCAGGTCAGCGCGGCTGTCACGACGAAGAACGCAGCAAACCAATTCCGCATCCAGCGGATATCGCGCGACTCACCAACAAGCCACCACCACAGCATCCAGCCTGTCAGCAACAGAAAAAAAACAGCGGAAAGGATCAACACGGCAATGTTCCAGCGTTCCGAGCCTTAAAGAAGGGGTCAGGAACCAATAGCCAAATGGCCCAGAGGGTGCTCTGCACTATTGGTTCCTGACCCCTTTTTTAATTGCAACCCAAAGATTTCACGTTGACGATACTCTAGCGCCTTCGGCAATTTTGGTCGTCCGGATGTTCAAATCCTACTCGTGATGACATGATTCTGTCGTACAACAGAGTTGTCTCAGGCAAGGGCGTTGCAATCCGTGCGTTCGCGCGGACCGGTAACGTCTTTTGACTACGCAAAGCACAGCGATCGGGGATCCCCAATGACTAATCCATCTGGCAGCAAATGGGAGCCGCAACCTGCAGGCGCAGCATGGATCGCAAAACAACTGGATCTGTTTCGCAGTCAGCATCCGGACGTAATGCCATTCGAAATGTTGCTGCGTGAACGAACCGGCACACGCATCATTGACTGGATCGATCATCTGCATCTGAACTCTGTCGATGGCATTGAAGCCGCCGGATTCGTGAAAGCGGTTGATGGATGGTACGAACATCCGGGCGCGCTGCTGCCCATTATTAAACAGGAATCGCGTGACCGGTTGATGCTGCGCGTGGATTCCGTAAGTGATTTTTACGTGGCGAATTGTCATCGCTGTTCGATCAATGTCACAGGTGCAGCATTCGAACTGCGGCGTGAGGCCATGTTATGCCCCGGCCATAATCCGTCAGTTGAATTCGGGATGATTGAACGGAATGGCTGCAGCGTTCGCATGGACGCTCAACCTTTGACCGATCGTCAGAAAATCGAATCGCAGACCATCCGCGAGTTATTCCGTCATCGGCAGCGAGATTTCGATAACGTAATGGCAGCGTATGTTTCCGTCCAACAGGTGATTGGGCATGCAATCGACAATGTTGGTCGCGACGTTGCGTGTCATCTGTTCTTCGAAGCCGAACGCGCGTACTGGCAGGGTCGCAATCGTGCCGGTCAGGTTCAGTTTATGCGACAGTCGTCGATCGGCGTCGGATGGGGAAATCACGATCACCATACCTATCGCAGCAGTCGTGTCTGTTTCGCACGACTCATCACGCTGCTGGAGATGCTGGGTTTTGCATGCCGCGAACGATTCTATGCCGGGCTTGAAGCGGGCTGGGGAGCTCAAGTGATTGAACATCCAAACTGCGGCATCGTGATTTTCGCCGACGTGGATCTCAGTCCGGATGAAATCACGGGCGACTTTTCGCATGACTCGCTGGAAAGCAGTACCAGCCTTGGCACAATCGGACTTTGGTGCGCGCTGCACGGCGAAGCCATGTTCGAAGCGGGAATGCATCATCTGGAATGCCAGTTTGATTTCGATGGGGCTCGACGGCAACTGGATGAGTTCGGTGTGAAAAGTATGAAACCGTTCACGGATTTTCCGTTTCTGCGCCAGTGCTTTACGGAAGGCGAGCGCTGGAAGGTGCGTCCGGATCGCATCGCCAAAGCCGAAAAAGCGGGCTGGATCACACGACAAGAGGCGGCTCGGTTCGCTGCCGAAGGTGCTGTTGGGTCGCATCTGGAGATTTTGGAGCGGAATGACGGCTATCGTGGGTTCAACCAGACCGGGATCAATGACATCATTCGAAAGACGGACCCAAGGTTGCTCGTTCGACTGTCGTGAAATGCCTGAAAAGTGTGTCTGGGACTCTCAGGCATCAGGTTCTTCCGGTGGTCTCTGCTGCCTCCGGCGTTTCAGTCATCTTTATCAACGTGATGACTTGCTTGCAGTCGTGAATCTGGGAAAGTCGAGCTGGTTATTGAAGGATCGTCGCGCTGTGCTGGACTCCAGCGAAGGCACTCACGCAGGACACAATTATGCATCCGGATCAGGTTGGCCCTTATCGTATCGAACGCAAGATCGGCGCGGGCGGCATGGGCAATGTCTATCTGGGAGTTCACAGAGTCACGGGAAAAGCGGCTGCGGTCAAAGTGCTGCCGCCGTCGATGGCTCGTGACGATGGTTTTGTTCAGCGTTTTCGCCGTGAAATCGAATCGCTCCGGAAGTTGTCGAATCGGCACATCATCGAACTGTACGAAGACGGCACAACCGACGATGCGACATTCTACTATTCCATGGAATACATCGATGGCTCGACGCTGACGACTGAGATTACGGATCGCAAACGCTTACCATGGAAGGAAGTGATTGAGATTGCGCTGCAGATTTCTGCCGCACTCAAGGCTGCACATGACGCCGGGATTGTGCATCGAGACATCAAGCCTTCCAATCTCCTGCTGACAAAAGATCGCGTGATTAAGTTGACGGATTTTGGTGTGGCAAGTCTCTTTGCCACTTCACGACTCACACGCACTGGCGGCATTGTCGGAACAGCTGAATACATGTCGCCCGAACAGGCGCGCGGTCAACGCGCAGCAAAGCGGAGCGATTTGTATTCCCTGGGTGCCGTGATGTACGCGATGCTCACGGGACGGCCTCCGTTCACAGGCCCGACCGCCAACGACATCCTGCAGAAACATCAATTTGCTCAATTCGATAAGCCCAGTCGATATGTTCCCGACATCCCGCGACTTTTGGAAGATCTTGTTTGTCAGCTCCTGGAGAAAGACCCGGCAAAGCGACCGCATGATGCGCTGGTGCTGATGAAACGGCTGGAGCAAATCCGTGCGCGGCTGCAGTATCAGGAAGACAACGCAGAATCACCCACGATCGAGCGTCCTGGACCAAACGAGACACCGCCGGTGGATTTTCACGAAGCGCCGACGCCATCAGGTCAACCGGGTCCCGCGACGATGGTTCGTAATGTGATGCGTGACGAAGCCACCGCCGCGCTGGTCAAGTCGCCGGTTTCCCGCTTCTTCGACAACATCTTTGTGCTGCTCACGTTGTTTGCATTGATCATCGTCGTGGGAATCTGGCTCAGTCGCCGACCAAAGTTCGATCCGGCTCAGAATCTCAATTCTGCGCGGACGATTCTCAGTCAGCCGGCCAGTCCGGCATGGATGCGCGCGAGGGATGAATACCTGCAGCCCCTGCTGAGCGACAAACTGCTGCCGGAATCGGAAGCAGAAATTCGTGCCATGATCGACAAGGCCGACCAGTACGAATTCACTCGCTCCTTGCGCGCCGATCGAGACAGCAGTGCGACGGCGGACTCGGAAATTCAGCGACTCATTCGAAAGACATTTGATCTGTACAATGAGGGCGATGCCGCGACAGCTCGCAAACAACTGAATTTGATTCTGGACGTGGCAAAGCCAGATCCTCGCAACGCCTACCTTGTTGAATTCCTGAATGCGACGCTGAATCAATGGGACGGCAAGTCCTTGGCAAACGGTCGCGATGAACTCTTTGCGATGGTCATTGGTCGAGTCAGGTCGGTCGCCGGTGAACCAGAGAAACTGCAAGCTGCCGAAGCTGCACTGCAGGCTGCAGTCACCCTGTACGAAAGCGACCCGGCCGTGCAGAAGCAAGTGGAAGAAGCAAAACAACTGCTCAAATCTCTGGCCGCCACAGCGGAATAATCGATTCGGACAACGTCAGCCCTCAAACAGCAAGCAGACCATTCCTGAAACGGCCCCTGCCGACCCCGCCGTCGGTAGAGCCCTGGTTTGGCCACTGCTTAACCCAAACACACACTTCGAACAGCCCCCCATCGGCTTCACGCCGATGGAGCCAGGGTTTGAAAACTATGGAGCCATTCTACACGCCATACGACGTCAATCCGGCATTCCAGCTCAACTGGGGACTCACGATCTTCTGGCGACAGCAGCCGATTCCGGACAGTGAGTGGCTCACGCAATTACAGACTGCCACCGAACCTGATGGCGTCCGAATCCTCAAGCATCGAACCCTTAGTGATAACGCCACTCAGTTCTTCCTCAGCACCAAGCCCCATGTTTCTCCCAGCCAGTTGATTCGCAGCGTCAAAGGGCGGCTTCAATACATTGTCGGATCACAGCAGCCAAAAGCCTTCCAGCGAAACTACGCCGTTCGCAGCGTGGGAAGTGCAACACGCAGCGTGGTCGAAGAGTACGTCGTGAAGCAAACGAATCACCATCCGATGGCCGACTCGCGAGTTGAGGAACTGCTGCAAAGGTATCAGAGGACATTTCCTGACGTTGACTTGAGCCAACCAGTCAGCAGTGCTCATGGGAGGTACTGGTACAACCTGCATCTGGCTCTGGTGAACGATCATCGCTGGATGGAGATTCGACCTGCGGTGTTGGACAGACTGAGTGAAATGATCGAGCGTGTGGCGACAAAGTATGGCCATCGTCTTTCTCGCGTTGGATTGCTCGCCGACCATTTTCATTTGACGCTGGGATGTTCGGTCGAACAATCTCCGGAAGAGATCGCCTTGAAATACCTCAACAACTGCGCATTTGCCATTGGCATGAAGCCAGTCTTTCAGTTTGGATACTACGCGGGAACGATCGGCGAATATGATCGTGGCGCGGTTTAAGTTAGTTTTCAAACCTGGCATCCACTGGCATGAAGCCAGTCGGGGGCCGAGCGGCTGGTTTGTGTGGGGCGCTGTGTAGTTGCCAAACCTGCGTCCACCGGCATGAAGCCGGATGGGGCCGCCTGGAACAATTGCGACCGCTTCATTGGCCCCGCGTTGGCCCCTACCGACCCCGCCGTCGGTAGAGCCCTGGTTGGGCCATTGTAGCCTGGACATTCATGTCCGAGTCCTCGCCAAAAAGGCATGGCTCATACAAAACATGCACGATTCACTGCGATCTGCACATGGGCAAAGTGGTATTGGACACGCGACGGATATGAATGTCCATCCTACATTGAGATGAAGGCCGATGCGTGCAGACTCATCATCGCAGAACTCCCGGAGGAAGCGTGGCAATACGGTCGTGCATGCACGGTGGCTGATCGTGTTGCTCACGTCTACAATCCCCGAATGATTCGATTCATTCTTAGCAGCATTCTGTTTTACCGGCGTTCGCATCTGGTCGTGATGCTGGCGGTCGCGGTTTCGACGGCCGTCATTGGCGGATCTCTCATTGTGGGTGATTCTGTCCGTGCCAGTTTGCGGCAGATGACGCTGAGTCGCCTTGGCGGGATCAGCCACATCCTGCATTCACCCCGATTCGTGCGTGAGCAACTCGCTGACGAACTTTCAAAGTCGGGACAGGGTCTGTTGCAGACATCGCACGCAGCTCCAGGGCTGCTGTTGCCATGCAGTGTGGAGAAGAAAACGCCCGATGGTCGGTTGCGGCGTGCCGCGTCGGTGTCGATTCTGGGGCTGCGTGAGACTGACTGGACGATGCTTGACAGTCGTGATGTTGCAGCACCGAAAGACTCCGGAATTGTGCTGGGCTTTCGCACGGCAACAGAACTCAGCGCTGTAGCGGGTGACAGTGTTTCTGTCTGGGTTGAACTGCCATCTTCGATTCCTCGAGACAGCCTGCTCGGCGAACGCGAAAACATCAGTCTGGAAATGGTGCTGACGGTCGAGGGCGTGCTGCCGGAATTGGCCGGGGCTTCCAGATTTTCGCTGCAGCCAGCTCAGCAGCTTCCCTACAACGCCTTTGTGTCGCTGTTCACGTTTCAGCAGCGGTTGAATCTGGAAGCACGTGAAGCCTCGCGTCGCAATCCGGTCGCACGCCCTGCACGAGTCAACACGATTCTGGTGGGCAGCGAACTGCCGCCTGCGGAACGTGATGTTCGCTCTGACACCGCTCTCGCCGCTCTGATGAAATTGGATGCTGACAATGCCGACAGTTTACAGACCGAACTGCAAAAATCCTTGACGATGGCCGATCTGGGGCTCCGCGTGCGACCGATCGAAACGGGCGGATTCCTGTCGGTCGAAAGTGACAGCATGATTCTGGAAGACGTGGTCTCGATGCCGTGCTGATGGCTGCTGAAAGATGGGCATGATCGCCGCGCCGACGCTGGTGTACCTGATGAACGAAATCAACGCGGCGAATCGCACGGACGCAAATAGTCGCTATTCGATGTACTCAATCATTGCGGGACTGGACTTTCAGCAAGGGCCGCCGCTGGGGCCGTTTCGCTTAAGCGACAATCAGCCGATGCCGGAACTCAACGATGACGAGATCGTACTTTCTGCATGGCTGGCGGAAGATCTGCAGGTCAAGGTCGGAGACACCGTGCAGACGCGCTGGCACGAAGTCGGCAGTCACGGTGATCTGCCGGAGACACATCACGGTTTCGTCGTGAAGGGAATCCTGAAACCCGATGATCCCGTGTCCATCAATCGTGATTTAACGCCGTTTGTGGAAGGCGTGACGGATGTCGATTCCTTCAGCGACTGGAAACAGCCATTTGAAATGGAAATGAACCGCAAAACGCCACGCGACGATTCCTGGTGGGAGGATCACAAAGCGACTCCGAAGGCATTTGTATCACTGGCGACGGCAGAGAAGTTCTGGGCCAGCCGTTTCGGTCGCTACACATCGGTGCGCGTGGCGTCACCGGGAGTCGCCCTGCCGCCGGATCGACTGGCTGTACTCAGCGACCGACTGGCACTCGAAATACAGCCGCTTGTGGAACCGGGAAAACTTGGGCTTGGATTTCGACCGGTTCGGGCGGAAGGATTGCAGGCGGCCGTCGGTGCGAACGACTTCACTCAGTTGTTTCTGGGATTCAGCTTCTTTCTGATTCTGTCTGCGATCCTGCTCGCCGCGCTGATGTTTCAGTTGAACGTCCAGCAGCGAGTGGCTCAGATCGATTGATGGAAGCTGTCGGTTTTTCAGCACGCCGAGCGCGACGATTCTTTATAGGTGAAGGTGTCGCGGTGGCGTTCTGCGGAAGCATCCTGGGAGCCATCGCGCCGTGTATTTCGCGAAACTGATGATCCTTGGATTGACGACATGGTGGATCGGAGCGATAGGAACGCAGTTTCTGAAACTGGACCTGCAGCCTGTTCGCCTCGCCACAGCCGCTGGAATTTCGCTCATGCTGGCGGCGGTAGTCATTTGGAACGCCGTGCGGAAAAGTTCGCAGCGTGGTCCGCGTGAACTGCTGGCGGGGCTGACTTCGGATGGTTTGCCGCCCAATCGCCGACCCTTCTGGAACAGAATCATGGGGCTGAGTCTGCTGCTGACATTGATCGCGGCCATTGCCCTGCCAGCCGCGATCATCACACATTTGCTGCCTGAGACAGAAGCGTTTGGCGGCATGTCATGGAAGATTGTCGGATTCTTTCTGGCGGGATTTTCCTGGCTGGCGGTCGGCCTGTTGCTGTTGCGGCGAAGTCTGCAACGGCGCGCGGGTGACGCGGTGGAAGGTTCGCAGATTTCCAGTCTGACCGGATTGTCGCTGGCAAACGCAGCGCGCAATCCTCAGCGGAGCTTGCTCACGACCGCCTTGATCGCGTTCGCCACGTTTGTCATCGTTGCCGTCGGTGCGGGCCGCAGAAATCCCGTGTCCGAGACGCCTGCCCTGAAGTCTGGCAACGGAGGGTTCTCGCTCGTCGCCGAATCTTCGTCACCGATTCTGTTCGACATGAACACAGTCGATGGACGAACCCGATTGAATCTCAATGCCACTCCACCGACAACGCTGCCCGACAACACCACCGTTTTCAGTTTTCGAATGCAGCCGGGGCAGGATGCCAGCTGCCTCAACCTGTTTCAGGCAACATTGCCGACTCTGCTCGGGGCGACCGACGAATTCATTGCACGTGGTGGATTTCGATTCGCAAATACGCCCGGTGACAATCCGTGGAGCAAACTGAACAAGCCATTGCCTGACACGACAACGCAGGCTGGCTCCACATCGCTGCCAACGATCCCTGTCATCGGTGACATGAACACCCTGCAGTTCAGCCTGAAAAAAGGTCTGGACGGGATCATTCTCGCTCCGGACGATCAGAAACCGAAATTTGCCCTCCAGGTGGTCGGTATGCTGGACAGCAGTGTCTTCCAGGGCGTGCTGGTGTTGTCCGACGCCAATCTCAAACGCATCGCCCCGGATGTTTCAGGGGCTCGCTACTTTCTTGTCGAAACGCCTGATGCCGGAGCGTCCGCCGGTCTTCTCCCACAGCGCCACCTCGCCGATG
>JBBJME010000298.1:0-8449 GCA_037719765.1 Planctomycetaceae bacterium | reverse complement strand
CAATAGCCAAATGGCCCAAAGGGTGCTCAGCACTATTGGTTCCTGACCCCTTTTTTAAAGCCTGACAAAGCACTATGTTTCTGTCAACAGCTTGCTGGCTTCTGCCAGTCGCTGAAGCGCAGCTTCGCGAGTTGGAAAGGATGTGTATGCGAAGTCGATCTTTGAGTTTTCGAGCAGCATCAGTGTCTTCATCATGTCGCGCATGTTGCTGGACAGGTGACACAATGCGGCCTCACCCTTGTTACTGCGGGCTTTCCGGGCGAGTCGAACCAGAATGCCGACAAAGGTCGAACCAAAATATTCAAACTGAGAGAAATCCATCAACAAATGGCGCATTCCAGGTTCATTCAACAGCCTGTATGACTCGTTGTAGGCATTGCGGATGTCGATGTCCCTGAACTCCATGAAAGAACCGTGGGGAGTGATAATGACAACATCGGCGGTGATTTCGAATTCGAATACTTGTTTGCTGGTCATGAAAACTCGACGGCCTGAAATTGGAAGCGAATGCCGATTCGCCACTCAGAAAATCGGCTTAGAACGCATCATCGGTTCTTCGGAACACAGTTTCTATTCTGAAACTCATCATCTTCGCCTTTCCTGGCGGATAAATGGTTCGCCATTCAGGCGAATGGCTGTGGCTTTCTGCATTTGTCATTCGAGGCCGTCGGGAGCACGTCGCGTGAGGATCAGCATTCGCAGGTCCATGACGTTTTCGGCGGCGACAGTTTTGGCTTTGAGCCAGAGAGAAGTTATGCCAGGACTCAGCGAAATTGTTCCCAGCCTTGTCCGGCCAAAGTCTTTCACCAGCGATTCCGTCCGCGGTACACGATCTTCCGCGGCACCGATAAGGGGCGATTCATACGGGCGATCGATCGTCGCTGTGAGGACCGGAAGAGGCATGTTGCCGGTTGCCAGAGTGAGCTCGATCACCGAACCGATCTGGTTCGCGTCGCACGTAGAAAGAATCTCGACATCGAACTCGCCGGGTTCAAGGACGTCGATGTTCCACCAGATGCTGTCGTCTGTCGATGTCCAGTTTGTGATGTACGAACAGTTCGGGTGGCGGCTCGAGCGTTGCAGGTTCGCACTCAAAATCGCGTCCCGGGCGGGCAGCAGCGTTGTGCGGTTGCCTTTCGAATCGGCGATCACGGCAGGTCGCGGATCTTTTGGCCACCCAGCCATCGCGGGAGATTTGCTCACGAGGTCTCTCAGCACCTGTTCGCGATATTCGGCCACGGCGGCGACGAGCTGCTTATGAGTTTCCGCATGATCAGCCTGCACATCGTGTGACTGGCCGGGGTCGTTTTCGATGTCGTACAGCCTGCCGGATTCGTCGAGTCGATACTGCTGATTGCGGACGCTCACCTTGCCGTTCCAGTGAGCAAACAGCAGGCGATCCGACCAGTCTGCATCGGGGTTCTTCAGCAGTGAGGCGACGCTGACACCGTCAAGCGGTTTGGGATGCTCGCCCTGGATTCCGGCGAGTTCGCTCAACGTCGGCAGCAGGTCAACAGCGCCTGCGATCGGCTTCACTGTCGTTTCTGCCGCTATTTGTCCGGGCCACCGGATAAAGAGCGGCGACCGGACACCGCCTTCATCGACGCTGCCTTTCTCGCCGCGCATGCCGCCATTCCAGCGATTGCTGTTCGGCCCGTTGTCGCTGAAAAAGACCACAATCGTATCTTCGGCGATCTTGTATTGATCCAGAGCTGCCATCAGCCGACCGACGTTCCAGTCGATGTTTTCGCACATCGCCATGGCAGCGCGGGTGAACTGAGGATCTTCTTTTTCGGGATTCCGTCCGTGCATTTCCATAGGCCGATCTTTGACGCGATTCCACCAGGAGTCCGGCACCTGCATCGGTGAATGCGGTGTGTTCAGCGTCAGAATCGTGAAGAATGGCTTTGAATCTGCGCGCCGGAAGAAGTCAATCGCATGATTCGTCAGATCATCCGGAAGATATCCTTCACCGCGCGTCAGTTCATCCTGCGCTTCGATCAGCGGACTGAAGTAGTGTCCCCAGTGGCCGGACGTGAATCCGTAGAATTCGTCGAAGCCACGTGCCAGCGGATGATAGGGCCCTTGAGTTCCATTATGCCATTTGCCAAACAGAGCCGTTCGGTAACCGGCTGTTCGGAATACGTCGGCGATGGTTGTTTCGTCCAGGTCGAGTCGTTCGCCGCCACTCGTGACATCTCGCACGCCGCCGCGCGGATGCCAGCGACCTGTGAGCATTTCGGCTCGTGTTGGCGAACACACGGGACAGACGTAGAAGTGCTCAAACCGGGCTCCGGCCTTTGCAAGTTGGTCGATCTGCGGCGTGGCAAGATTTGTGTTCCCGTGCAGGCTGAGGTCGCCCCAACCCTGATCGTCAGTCAGGATGATGAGCACATTTGGCGGGGCAGCGGTGGCGACGAGATGCATCAACAGCATGACGGTGATCGATGTGAGAATGCGAGTGGCTCGGAACATGGCAGGGATTTCCGTTAAGGCTGGGCGGATTCAGGAATTCTGCTTCGCGCGGGGAATCAGTGAGACGTTCCGCACGACGAACAATACCGGAGATGTGGCTTGAGTCGGATCTCCTTCGATACGGGATGTTTCGAAGCGATCTGAGGGCAGTTCGGTGATCCATTGCTCCACGATCACGGCTTCTTCAGGTCCTCCGGCGTGGCCGCGGTAGGCGATGATGGTGACGGCTCCCCCTGGCAAGAGCATTTCGCACGCGGCCTGGATCGCGGCGCGCGTCGATGTTGACAGAGTCGTGATTCGTTTGTCGCTGCCGGGTAAATATCCCAGATTGAACATGACCGCTTTGACGCAAAGTCCGGATGTCAGCAGCATCATCAGTTCACTGGCATGATCGCCGAGTCGCAGATCCACGGTGAGTCCGGCTTTGGCCAGGCGGTTTGACGTGCTGTCGATCGCTGACTGCTGGATGTCAATCGCGATCGTGCGGCCAGCGGCTCCGACGAGAGTCGCCAGCATTTGTGTGTCGTTGCCGTTGCCTGCCGTGGCATCAATCACGGTGTCGCCCGGCTGCACGATTCTGCGGATCAGGTTGTGCGCAAGTTGCGTCAGCGATTTGGGACGGCTGGCGTTGCTGGTTGCCAGTTCCGTGTGCGGCCTCCCTGGCAGAATGTCGATCAGTTTGTCCAGATCACTGCGGATCGATGCACCAGACATCAGATCGGTCAACGCCTGAGCCGCGACAGGAGCCAGCACTGCACCGCGGGAACCAAGTCCGTTCAGTACAAACATGTGATCGCTGTCGGGATGCGGACCGACGATCGGCCTGCGTCGCTTCATCCCAGCGCGGACGGCTGCCACATGCCCAAGGACGACGGGTGTTTCCTCGGTGATTTGTTTCAGGCCTGACAAGAGTTCTTCCCGCCCGGCGGCCGTGGGTTCGTTGTTCAGGTTGACTCTGTCGTATGTCGCTCCGAGAAGAAACGACGGTTCGTCGGCTGCAGACCGATCGGGCACAAGCCAGATGCCTTTGTGCACGACTCGGTCTTCCCTGTAGTCTGACAATCGCACACGCAAAATTTCGCCTTTTGCGGGGCCATCGGGAATTGTGGGAAACCAATGGTTGCGCTTGGCCTGATAACCCTGGCACCAAACAACAGATGCACTGCGAACATCAAGCCTCGCAACGACGACTCCGCTTTCATCGATCACGATGTCCGTGTCCGGATTCAGCTCCGCCTGTCGGTACAGTCCGAGCGACGAGAAATACTGCCGAGTCTGGTCAAGGAATCGAGGCACGTTGAGCCGCGTCGCGTCGCGCATTTCGATGCCCGTGACTCTGCCCGCGTCGTCTTTGAGGACTGCAAAACACACGTCGGAACCGCGGAATTTCTTTTCGAAAACGTTTTGTTCGTCGTCACTCACGAATTGCCGGACTGCTGGTTTCTCCTCTAGGAGCTGGCAATTCAATTCGCGTTCGATACGGCGATAAAATGCGGCTGCGTGGCGGTAGCTTTCTTTGTATCCTTGCGTGGGTACCATCCGCCGACCGGTAACGGGGGTCATCAAACCAGCGGCAATGCGAGACGCTGTGATCTCCTCACCGCGATCCACGATCATCACCTGGCGGCCTGCCCAGTGGAGTGACCATGCAATGCACGAACCCGCTAAACCCTGACCAACGATCAGGACATCAGAATCTGACAAGTTTAGCTTTCATGTGTTGAGGCATCATCGTCATCGCCTTTTGCCCTGTTTGGAGAGGAAGCCTCCGGAATTCCCGCTGAAACACCTTACTGTCCTGCTGCGGTGGCGTCAACATCCTGCGAGTGTGTTTCCTCCGCCCAGCTGCGGTCGTGGATTTCGGTGAGTGCGCAGTTGATGTTGATTCTCAGGAGGGCTGCTGTCAGAGAAAGTCTGCTTCGGATCGTTGTCTTTTCTGCCCGCTGCTGCTTATCCTGCGGTGTATGTTCTGCTGACTGCTCACCTCATTCCCGACCTTCTCCTGAAAGGTTCCCGCCATGGCACTTACGCCAGCTCAAAACCGCCGTTCGTTTCTGCAGACCACCGCTGCCGGGTCTGTCGCCGCTCTGTCTTCGTCGCTGTTTGTGTCAGAAGCTGGTGCGAAACCGGCTCGCAGTCTGCTGGAAAAACTCAACATCGCCTGCATCGGCACGGCAAATCGAGCGGCGGAAGATGTGAACGGTGTGATCGGCGAGAACATCGTCGCCATCGTGGATGTCGATTCCAGTTATCTCGACAAAGCCAGGGCGATGCTGATTGAGAAGAATCACCTCGAACCACGCTGCTACGCCGACTATCGCGAAATGATCGAGGCTGAAGGCGATAAGATTGACGCGGTTGTCATCGGTACCACCGATCATCATCACGCTCCCGCCTCGATCCGTGCGATTCGGGCGGGCAAGCATGTGTATTGCGAAAAGCCGCTGACTCATACCGTGTTTGAAGCCAGGTTCATCGCGAAAGCTGCCGCTGAAAAAGGCGTGGCGACTCAATTGGGAACTCAGATCCACGCTGAAAACAACTATCGCCGAGTTGTCGAAATCATCAGAGCAGGCGTGATTGGCGATGTGACCGAGGCACATGTGTGGGTCGGGAAGGGCTGGGGCGGCGGCGAGCGGCCTGCGACAGGTGATCCTGTTCCGGCAAATCTGAACTGGAATCTGTGGCTCGGGCCGGCTCCTGAACGACCCTATGCGAACGGCATGTACCATCCGGCAAACTGGCGTCGCTGGTGGGACTTCGGTCAGGGGACGCTGGGCGACATGGCCTGCCATTACATGGACTTGCCATTCTGGGCACTTGATCTTCGTCATCCCACGCGCTGTGAAGCCGAAGGCCCGCCGGTCCACCCTGAGACGTGTCCGCTCGGTCTGATCGTCAAGTACGACTTTCCTGCCCGAGGAAAAATGCCGGCTTGTAAACTCACCTGGTACGACGGCGACCTGATTCCAAAGAAGGTCAACGGCCAGACCGTGCCTGCCAACGGGGTCATGTTTGTCGGGACGGACGGCATGATGTTCGCCGATTACAGCAAGTACAAGCTGTTTCCTGGAGACAAGTTCAACGACTTCAAACCGCCAGCGGAAACGATTCCGAACTCGATTGGTCATCATGCAGAATGGATCAAAGCCTGCAAAGACGGTTCGCCGACCACCTGCAACTTCGACTACTCCGGTGCGCTGACCGAAACGGTCCTGCTGGGCAACGTCGCGTATCGTCTCGGCAAGGCCCTTGACTGGGATGCTGAGAAGCTCGTGGTAACGAACGTGCCAGAAGCCGCGAAGCTGATCAACAAGGAATATCGCGCGGGCTGGGAAGTGGCTTAGTCCGGTTGCAAGCGAAAGTCATTTGGAGTGCTGCGACTTGTCGCCGCTTTGCCTTTCCAACACGGCATTTTTGTCAATCGGCGCGGGAAAACAGCGAACATTTCATTTCAATTTCAGGTGAAGTCGGCAGAACAAACGAACTTCCTTCCCAGAACCAAATTACCTGAAAAAGAAAGCGGCGACGAGTCACCGCACTCCAAAGGTCGCGTGTTTAGGGCTTTGTCTGGTTTCGGAAGCGGCGAACTCACGAAGGATTGGGATCAAAGCCAATCCTTCCTGCCCCAAGCAGCTTCAGGTTCAGCGAACCGCCGCTGAAGAGCATCTCGTCGAGTGCCTGGTCCGCATCCTGAACTTCGATTCCGGCCTCTGCAGATCGTTCGAGCTGAAACTGGACCGTTCGGCGCATGAGTTCCTTGATGAATGCGGCGCTGGCACCGTCAGTCCGTCGGATGATCGCAGCTTTGACAGCATCAGACAGTGACACTCCTTTTGCATAAAGTTCGATCAGCTTGTGACGACCGTCTTCATCGGGCGCTGGAAACTCGATCGCCTGATCGACACGTCCAGGCCGGGCAGAGAGAGCCGACTCCAGAGTCTCCGGATCATTCGTCGTGAGAAGGAAGAGAATGCTTGCATCCTCCTTCAGGCCATCCATTTCGTTGAGCAGCTTGTTGAGCATCGATTCTCCGCAGGGACTGTTCATCGTCATTCGGTCACGAGCAATCAAGTCGACATCTTCGATCACGACAACACTTGGCTGCATGAGTCTGGCCAGCGTCATGTATTCGCCAAGCAATCCCACCTGTTCTGCGGAAATGAGTAAAGTTGTGTGGCCCTCCAGTGCCCGCGCGAGATAGTGGATCGTGTGTGTTTTCCCCGTTCCCGGCGGACCGTAAAACAGAATGCCCTTCTTCAGCGACTGGTGAAACGTGGCCAGCTGCTCACGCTGACGCACAAACTGAATCACGTTGCGATCCAACAGCCGCAGCGTTGCTTCGGGCAGGATCACCTGTTCGCGTTCCACATGTCGCAACAGATGAACGACGACGACTGCGGTTGGCCGTTATACGACAAAGACTATAGCGGCCTCGGGGGAGAAGGGACTTGCCGCCCAGCTACTCGCGAACCTGCTTTACGAGTTTTTGCACCGTGGCCGCGATACGGTCTTCGATGTCACCGGCCCAGCGGAAGGCCGGACGACCGTATTCGTAGAGGTTTGAGCCGCCTTCGTAGCCACCTTCGTCCCAGACTCGGCGCGACGGGATGTAGGAAATCATGTCGTCTGCGTAACCCAGAACCCACGTGCCTTCGCCGAACTCTGCTTTGAATCGCAGTGCGTAGTCGACAACCGTTTCCGCTCCCATGCCGATCAGCAACATCTCGCTGCCGAGCCGCCATGCGTGAATGGGATAGGAATATGACGATGGAAACTGATCACCAGCATCCAGCTTTGCCAACAGCCGTTTCGCCCAACGTGCTTTCAAGGCGTTGCTGTCCTCAAGGAGTGCCGTCAGTTCTTCCCGCGACACGACATTGAGATACGGCAGATCAACCATTTCGAAAGCCAGCTTCAGGCCGGACGACACCGGTTTCAGTGGTTGAGCAAGGACCGCTTCCACCGCGGCGGCCAGCATGTGCCCGTACTTCTCGCACAACTCCACCTGACGACGAGGCAGCGGATTCTGGTCGCCTCCGCAGGTATTCACAAACATCGCCGTCGCACCGGGATGATTGTTTTCGAGCTCCAGCTGTGCGAAACCGGGATAATCGCCGCACCAGGTCGTGAAGCTCAGAGTTGTCGGATGGCAGGCGTAACCAAACAGTATGGCTTCGAGCCTGCCGTCGGGTCGCGTCACGGTCATCACGGGAACGGTATGGTCCACCGGGCCCACAAGCGGAGTTCCTTTCGCGACCAGATCAGGAACGTCGGCCTCACGATTGTTGCGTCGATTCACGGCAAACGTCGTTCTTCCGTCGCCAGTCTGCAGGCTGGCTGGGGCCAGTTTTGAAAGAGCCTGGCCGACAAGTTCTACAGTTCGTTCCACCATCAAATCGGTGTACTCAGTGACCAGTTGTTCCTGCTCGGCTTCAACCGGATAGTAGTCTATGAGGTCATCACCCAGCCGAGGTCCGCAGTGATTGTGAGAGAACGTGAACATAATCTGCGACCGCTCCAGCTGAAATTTTTCATTCAACTGCTTAAAGACACGATCACTCATTATTTTCGGCACGCCCTGGAAATCGCTGGTGAGCAGCACGGCCCGCTTCCCGGTGTTGTCTTCCAGTGCCAGGGCCTTCATCCACAGATCATGGAGCTTTCCATCCGGCGCTCGCTTGGTTCCATAGCCAGCCAGCCAGACGGACGTTTCGGGAGTGATCACCGTTCTGGCCACACCGACTTTCCATGCGGCGGATTTGTTCTCGTCGGCCACGGATGCAGCGACGACACCAAAAATGCTATCCGAGTATGCCGCAGCCGAAAACGTCGCAGCAGCCACACTGGAAAGAAAATCTCTTCGCGCAACTGATCGACGCATCTCATGTCCCCCCGCAATTCCCGGTGATTCGAAGGCTTTAATCTGCATTGCGCACAGCACGGCAGGCCGGACCGAGCCAACCCGGCAAAA
>JBBJME010000297.1:0-8454 GCA_037719765.1 Planctomycetaceae bacterium | reverse complement strand
AGCAACGCGACTCACTCTGTTCGCAACCGGACGTGAACTAGCGACATGGGTTGAAAAAGACGCATCACTCGCCGCACAACTGACGCAGGCAATCGTCGATGGCAAGTTGACGCTGCTCACCGGCCATGATGCAGAGATTCGCTCGTCCCTGGGTTCTATGGCGGCCACTTTGGCGGACATCGAGCGCTGTCGCCGGACGTACACCAACATCGTCGGTTCCCCTCCCATGCACTGGGCTCGCCGTCGCTATGGTCTGACCGCATCTTTACCATCGCTGCTGACGTACTTTGGTTTTGAATCCGCCCTGCATATTGCACTTGACGACGGACTCTATCCCGACAAAGAACGCAGTCAGTTTGAGTGGCAGGCTCCGGACGGTTCGCAGATTCCCGCCGCATCAAGAATCCCACTCGCCATTGACAGTGCAGCCGGATTTTTGCGATTTGCTGATCGCTACAACGAAAGTATGCAGGACGATAACACTGCTGCTCTGTTTCTTGCCCGCCTGCCTTCATTAAAAACACCATGGCTGCACGATTTGCACGTTGCTGCAAGCTACGCACCGGTGCTGGGCGAATTCGCCACGATGGATTCCCTGGTACATATCTGCCACGGCAGCCGCATGACCGAACGCTATCAACACGCAGAATATCTCGCGCCGTATCTGATTCAATCGTCGGTGCTCAAGACCGAAGCCCCCATTTCCGGCCCCGCAAAGTTGCGGCAATTTCAACAGCGACTGGGATCGCTCCGCACGCTGTTCGTAATGACCCGGCTGGTAAGGGCTGAAGCGGACGCTGAGGTCATCAACTCGCAGTTCTCACAGATCGAAACAGAACTCGCCGAACTTGAGCTGCAACATGTCGATACAGAGCAGATGTTGTCCGCCAAAGACACGGCTTTGAATTCGGCATCCGCATCCATCGACACTCAGCTCAACGCCGCCTCTGACCGACTGATCGCTGCCCTTCGCTCACGAATTCCGCAACAGACCGCGGAAATCCGAGGGTTGTTTATCGCCAACACCATTCCGTTCAGCCGCATTGTCGATGTGCCGTGGCCGGACTCATGGAAACGTCCGGCGGCTTCCAAAATGATCGAGCTTGCGGAGCGGACCAGCAACAAAGAGCGACTGCTGGTCAAGCTGCCTCCGGGGGGATTCGCGTGGCTCGTCGAAAGTGGTTCTGGCCAGACACCTCAGTCAGTTCTCGATGCAATACCTCGTGAACCTCCACTCGCCGAATCGTTGACACTGCGAAATCGGCACTTCGAGGTGACGCTCAGCGACCGCACCGGCGGCATCGCGGCAGTGACATATCATCAGCAACGCGGGAATCGCCTGAGCCAGCAGGCGTGTTTTCGCTACGAACGGGAACAGACGCTGCCAGACGATGGAAGCGGTGAAGTTCGGAAGTCAGCCTATTCAACGACCCATCTGACAGAGCAACGGATTCTTCATGCAGGGACCGTGTTTGCTGCATTCGAAACCACGGCTGAAATTCGGTCGCCAACCGATGGTTCCACACTGGCTGTCGTGCGTCAGGTTACATCGGTCGATCGTGTCCAGGCCAGAATTCATGTTGCATTGATTTTGATCGACTTGTCACGCGTTAAGGGCAACCCCTGGCTGACTTATTTTGGCTGTCGCTTTGCCTGGGACAATGAAGCTGCCTCTGTCACACGCAGCGTCATGGGGCATGCTGCAGGCTTTCGCTCAGAGCGTTTTGAATCGCCGGACTACGTGGAAATCAGTGATCCGGACCATCGTGTCGTCATTGCCACGCACGGACGCCCTTATCATCGCCGATCAGGACCGAGAATGCTGGACAGTCTGCTGATTGTCGAAAGTGAACCGTCCCGGGAATTTCAGTTTACGATCGATTTTGACCAGTCCTTCCCGTTGCGAACGGCAGTCGATGCCATGACACCGACGATCGTGACTCAAACGACCGGTACCGCTCCGTTGTCGATGGCAAGCAGTTGGGTACTCGGCCTCTCAGCCCGAAACGTGGAATTGGTTCATTCGACAGTGCGTCCAGCGAATGATGATCGAGGTGAAGAGGTGTCTCTGCTGCTGACCGAAACCGAAGGGGCGTCAGCAAAGTGCCTGATTCGTACAGCTCAGCGGCCAACTGCAGCGTTCGTGGTGAATGCAGACCGGTCACAGAAAGTCGCTGCCGAAATCACCGATCACGGAGTTGTCGTGCAGCTGAACGCGTATCAAATCAAAGAACTGCTGCTAGTCCTGTAGGATAATGGCGAACATGATCATCACGATTGACGGACCAGCAGGCTCCGGCAAAAGCACCGTGGCTCGGTTACTCGCTGAACGGCTCAACGTTCGTTTTCTTGACACCGGTGCGATGTACCGTGCCGTTGCCCTGGCGGTACTCAATGCGGCGGCCGATGAAAACGATCTTTCAGCCGTCGCCCGGATCGCTCGGGGATTAACGGTTTCGTTCGACCAGGATCGTCTGCTGCTGAATGAACTCGATGTGACGTCGGAAATTCGCACGCCGGAGGTGACAGCGATCTCTTCGATCATCGCATCAAACCCCAACGTCCGCGATCGACTGGTCGAACTGCAGCGTGACATCGGGAAGCGTGGGAGTATGGTGACCGAAGGTCGTGATCAGGGAACAGTAGTATTCCCCGGAGCCGAACATAAATTCTTTGTCAAAGCAAATCTTGAAGCCAGGGCTCGGAGACGACAGCGCGAGCTGTCTTACGAAGGCGTCAATCAGCCAATCCCCGTCGTTATGGATCAACTCCGCCAACGTGACGAACGCGACGAAACCCGCGAGCACGCGCCCATGAAGCCAGCCGAAAACGCCGTGGTCGTTGACACATCCGACCTCACGATCGCTCAGGTTGTGGAAATGCTGATCAGCAGGATTCAGGGCAAAAAGCCCTGAGAAGTCGTGCAGTACAACATACACGCTGACCCGCGGCGCCGATCTTTTCTCCGGATCGTGTTGCCGACAGGATTTTCCTGCCGATCTTTTACGGGGCCAGACTCACCGTGTCACGATTGGCGTCGTGCGTTTCCGAATCCCTCCCAACCGGCGAATCATCCGCCGCCGGAATGTCGATTACCGGAGCGGGTGTATCCGCGATGCTGCAATACCTGGTCGTTGGAACAGTCGCGTTTGAAAATGTGTTTGTGCCTGTGATACAGCCGGTTGAAAAGACAAGCAGCATCCCGGCGATTAGCATCATGGGGCGTGTATAAAGCTTGATCAATTCTGTCTCCCGCAAATGTCGTGCTTAGTGCATGATCTGTGTGCCACGATGAGAAGGATCACATTCACGTGACGTCTCGTCGATCGAATTTCGTAAGAATTCTCGTCCGAAAAGGCGGATGAATACGGCTGCATCGCACAGATGCAAATTCAACGAGTACAAATTGCGCCGGATGTTGGCAATGTGGCAGAAGCTGCCGAAGCAGCGCTTCCACAACACGGCTCCTCAGCCAGCAAGAGCAGTGCAATCGCGGTCTTGTTCGTTGTCTGTCGGTCACTTGTGGAAGTCAGACTTCGACATGGGCGCTTACAGACGACTCTTGCGTGACGTCCACGGCATATCGAGTTCCTTGAGGTTCATGGTTAAGAACTCTGTGATGTCTTTGATTGTCGGATCAGCAAATCGACCTTCCAGGAATCCTTCAGCGGTGATCTCACCTGCGGCTGCTGTGTACTTGCGAGTATCTTTGAATTGATCAACTTTGATTTCAACTGCTTTGAAAATGCGATCCGCGTTGCGAGCATCTTCCTTGACATCTTTTGAGGCGATCACATGCACTGCGATCGGCAGCACCTTGATGGACTTCATGATTGAATTTGAATTGATGCCTTTCACGCTGGCGTTCGGGCTGTACAGGATCAACGCCCGCACGTCCTGACCACGAGGTGTACTGGACTCCAGAGTCGGCCCGTCAGGATAGGGTTTCTTTTCCCAGTCGGCGACCGTTGCGGCAGCAGCAACCAAAGCGCTGGAACCAACAGCCACGATGCCCGTCTTACGGATATTGAGTTTTTCATTTTGATGTTCGCTGAGTAAAAACGTCTTTACCGCATCCATATCCAATGTCGCCATGATGACGTATTCAGTGGGTGTCATCCGGAGCAACGGCGAATCAGGTTCCGTCGCTTCCGGAATGCTGTCGCCATGTTTTCTTAAGTCCACAGCCAGAACCGCAAAGCCACTCTTTTGAAGTGCGACCGCCGCATTTTGCCAGACGCGGCGATTGCGAGCGTCTTTCTTGTCACGCCCTTCTGCACCGGCGAGCAAAACAACGACAGGCGACTCCTTCCCGGCAGCAGATTCGTAATACGTCGCATGGATCGGCCAGCCATCGGATGCCGCCAGCGTTTCTTCTCGAGTGTTTGAGGTGCCTGGCGGCTTTGCTGCCTCCTGCTTTGGCGCGGCCTGCTTCGCCGCTGCCTGAGCGCAACATTCACTTCCTGCCAGACAAAATGCCGACAGCAGAGTAAACAACTTCACGAGTTTTGAAATTGCAGGATAAAATCGCATCGCAAGAAAACCCCTGAAAGAAAGGCAATCGGATCGAACCAAGTCTCTGCAAAACCCAAAGAGAAGGTTCAGCGGTCAAACACAGACTCCCGGCAATCCTGTATTCTTTGTGTTCCCTACCCCTCGTCAAGTCTGCAGCGTCACTTCGGGGAAAATCGCTGCAAGTCACAGGCGAAGATCGACCGACGATTCGGGTTGCAAAAGCCAGGCAAGGATCAGGCCAGAGCATCGGACGTGAAACTGACTCGCAATGTCACGTCCGTGGAAGTTGCCAAATCTCAAACCGGAGGGCTCGATTCTGAACGCGATTTCCATGCACGTCATTTTTTTCCACAGACTTGACGTCAACAAAAACGGTTTCTGACACGAATGGCACTGTCGTGATTATAAGTTACTTCAGGTGCAGTGTTTACGCAATTCGGCCCTGAGGACATCACGCGGCTTCTGCATCAGCGGGTAACCGTGACGGCGGCGTTTAATTACACGGGGCTCCAGTCTTCCCGGTCGATCTCCGACTCGACATTCCGCAATCCGTTTCAGAAGTTCATCGCACTCCTTCTGCAACGCCGCTCGCGACATCAGCCCGCTCGCATGCACGGCCCAGCCGGCGAGCACGAATTGACAGGTACTCGTGAAACTGATTGATCGTGGTTTCTGTTTGCTCCGCAATGCCGCAGATGCTGCCGTCAGCCGGATGAGATTATACGCCAGAATCGTGGTGCGAAATTCTATGCGAACCATCTCAGGAGACTTGCAGCGAACGTGCCCCAGATTCAATGAATCCTTGATGCTTCGAATATCTAATTCCGAACTCCATCGAAAACCATAAAGCTCCGCAATGTCTTCCTTCGTGTACGCATTAACGTCCGTCATGGTTGTGACCACCGTGATCGACTTTGTACGTTTTCCTTTCTCGACAATCGCGTAGCGAAGTTCTCGCAGTTCCAGCGTCTCGGGAATAGTCGCGTATGTCTTTTCGTCCATCCATGCTGGTCGATCGGGCCTGGTCCAAACAATGAGATGATCGTACTTGCCAAGTCGACGGCCTTTGCGAAAATCAGCGCGGCGAAGATGGTGCAGCCGAGCACACACATCAACCTTTTGATTCAGCAACAGAGCGATCATCATGAACGAGCAGTAGTAGCGATCAAACACGACGACATCCCCGGCCATCAGAGACGCCATCATCTGTCGCAGCAGTGCGGATTCACCTGTTTCCTTACCCTTGTACGGCCCGAACACAACGTCCATCACAATCGCGGTCGCGAGTGACAGAATGGCAACGCTGCGAGCGATCGGCAATCCGACTCCCTTCTTCTGAGTTCGCGGGTGAGGAAATTCGGCCTGGTTCTTTTCCGTATCGGGCATCGTGAAGGTCAAGCCATCAATGAGTTTCGCATGACGTCGTTTCCACAGCCATGCTTCGTCCGCCTGCTGTTCGGCATCGTTGGCGATCTCGGTGCTGAGCTCGCGAAGAGCCGGTTCGGAAAGCTTGGCTCGAGCGCGACAATAGTCACCAGTGTCTGCCGTCGGAGCATTACGTCCGACCTGCAGGCAGAAGCTGATGATGCCAGCGACAGCCGCCTGGCACGCCGCTTCCTTCCGGTCTCGCAGCACCTGCCCGAGAAACGCCCAAAGCACGATCGAGGTGCTGTAAATACCATTCCCGCCAAACAGCCCGCCGTGCTTGCGGAAGATGCCGTTGATCTTCTCAGCGGTCACCACCGTTGCGAACGGCAACCCCGGCTGCAGCAGGAATCCATCCACGATCTCCTGGAAATTACCACTGCCTTCGCTGCCGGAATCTGATAGATTTTGAGGCATGAAAAAACCCTCCCTGGTTTCTGTGGGCACAGATTCACCAGAGAGGGCTTTCACTTTTGTACCAGAGACGGCAAAAACACGGCAAGTCCAGTCTCCAATGAAGTGAGTTTACAAAACAAACTCGCTTCATCAAAGACCAGACTACGCGCTAAGCAACATCCCGACAGTGCCATTCGTGCCTGACCCCTTTAACACACGGCTGGATGGCGTCGAACTCGCGGACGACACGGGATCGAGTGAAGTGGCTGGTCTGGCTGTTTCTCGGCTGGACGTACTGGCTCGGCAGCGGCGTGGCACCTCAGCCGGATCGACATCAGAGTCGCATACGCTGCAAAGACTGCGGCGGTGAACTGCGCGTGATTGGGATGACCAACGCCGAAGGCCGCATCATCTGCCGCGTGCTGCCCGATCACGCGACCAAATTTCTGGACAGCGGATAATGAACAGGAACATAGATCCGGCGAGCGGTGCGGCGTCAGCCCACCGGTACAACCTCGCGCCATCGATGACCATTTTCAAAACACGCATCACGCCGTGTAGGTTCGTGGTGCGCGCGGACATCAAAAAGTTGAGGCGTTCAAAGGAAAAACGGCCTCCTTTTGCTGCGATCTGGACTACGCTCAGCGCTGATCTGAATCGAATTGTGTCACTCGGAGCCGTGCCTTTGCGATTCACTGCGCACTGCCGTCTGAAAACTGAACACTCGCAGCGGTGCTGCGAATTGCTTTTCCCATACGCCACCCGGCGTCGCTCAACCAACGGGCTTCTTGAACAAATGCCTTGAGCTTCGGCTCGATTGGCTCGCATCGCCACAAGCCCACTCCGCTCAACCCCGATCGTTACTCCGCGCTCTCCGTCCGCGCTCGCGAAGTCAAAGCCTAGTATCTTCCAGAATCTTGTGTTTGTAGCTCAGTTGCAGTTCTGCCTGCGGCAGTTACAAAGGAGAAGTTCTCACAGGATGGCCGTCCTGTGAGAACAGCGGCTTGCAGATCGTCAAAGCCTTGGTTTTCGAAACCGTTTATAAGCTTGATCGCAAGCCGTTTCATTTCAAACCCGAACCGTCGCTTGAGCCACATTCACTGTGAGCTCGAATTTTACCAGGAAGGGACAAAATGAATATTGTATCTTACTCGTTCTCGAGGTTTTTGGGTATCGACCTCTCGAAAGGGACACTCGACATCGCCAGCGCCGATCGGCCTCCGTTTCACCAGCTGGAAGTCATCCTAAACAGACCCTAACTGCAAATCCATCGAACACCCGAGTGATGTCTCAAAAAACCCAACAGCTCCGGGACGAGAATCCCTGCACGCGACTCGTGGCAAGGAACAGAAAACAGAAAGGAATTCAAAATTTGTTTTGAATCAGTTCTTGACCAATCTTAAGACCGTCGCTTATGTGTTATCCAGGTAATTTGATGCTAAGGCCTTGCGTGACAAAAAACAGCGTTGGGGCAAAGTCCGTGATTTCCGTAACGAGTGCTCCCGAATCTCTAGCAAAGTCTCTTCCGGTAGCCTCAGCTGCTCTCATGTCACCACCGTTAGGGGACGAGTCGTTATCAGAATTGTCTAGATAGAGAATGCCGCCTGGCTTTACGAGATGCACCGCGTGACTCATGCACTTGCTGCGACAGCTTCCGTCAATGACTACTAAATCAAATCCGCTTGCGTCGTCAGACATAAATGCAGCGTACTCTGATTCGTTCTCTGCAAACCTGTAGGTGACATTGCCCAGCAGCTTGGAGTCAATGATTTTTGAGACTTTATCGTACCAAGGCCTATAGTCCTCTACGGAAAACACCTCTCCAGCGTGCTTGGCGTACCAGATCGTGGACATCCCAAGGCCAGCGCGCACATTAGGCCAATTTGGTAAAATGGGTAGTTGCGCCACTGAGTCATTTTGAGTATACCTCCGGGTGTGGCTGGCATCCCGCCAAGAAATCAATGGCGGTTTGGGTAAAATGCTGGCGTCTGGGGTGTCTTCAATGAGCACCAGAAACCAAGATCTAATCGATTACGGGGTAGGCCTTGTTTCGCTTGGCGCTCTGGCTAACCCAACTTCCCCAGAAGTGTAACAAAGCGCGACCGACCGAAAAAAGTT
>JBBJME010000296.1:0-8459 GCA_037719765.1 Planctomycetaceae bacterium | reverse complement strand
CCGTTGCTTGCGAGCGATGCCAGCTTCTTTTTTGGGCTTCACGGGAGATGCCTGTCTGTTTTCAGGCGGCACCGGCCGAGATTCTTGCCGAGTTCGGTTCGGCGGAATTTGTATTATTTCCCGGCAGCACGGGCAGGTGATTCTCTTTCCTGCATGAATCGCATCCATTCTCAACGACCGTCTGCATGATTGGCAGCTGATAATCAGCTTTGCATTTTCAGAAGATTCAACATGCGGGAGAACTACGGCGTTCTGGCAAGCCGGACAACGCACGGTTTTCCCGGCGTACGAGTCGTCCAGCAGAAACGACATCTGGCATTTGCAGATTGCTCGAATCGACATCGCACCGAAGACTCCATTACGATTGACGTTGGATTGATGTTTCGACCGATCTTTCGTGCGGAGAACTGTCTCAAGATCCTGCAGTGGAACGGAGGGTATCGTGTACTCGATTGGAGGGCAACTCAAGGCAATCGCACGTCGCCAGGGAAACTTGAGCGAAGCGAGGCTGGGGCCATCCAGAGTGACTTATAGCGCAGAACAAAGCGGTGAAGCGAGTTTTCGCACTGTGAGCTG
This sequence comes from Planctomycetaceae bacterium, assembly GCA_037719765.1. Taxonomy (GTDB): domain Bacteria; phylum Planctomycetota; class Planctomycetia; order Planctomycetales; family Planctomycetaceae; genus SXXK01. The sequence goes on along the minus strand of JBBJME010000296.1, from coordinate 7,883 downwards.
CGGACTTCGGCACTGATTCAGGGTGTTGGTTACGACTGATCACAACACGGAAGCGTACTGGAGCGGTATGGAGAGTCGACATCGCTCTGCGCTCAGGTAGACCGATCAACGAACGTGGTTATTCCGGACGCTGTCGAACCGTCGCCAAAGGTCACGCGACGCGCTTCCACAGCCACGTTTGCGGAGCCGCCTGATGAAGTTCACGCCCGACGCCAATCGCCAATTCGCGACATGCTTTTTCCGGCAGATCGAGGAGGCTGGGGCCATCCAGAGCGACTCTTTTATATGCAAGCTGATTTTATCATGGTAGAGTAAAGTCAATGGCGATAAAGACGTCCTTACGTTCGGCACGAAAAGAATGCGATCTGACCATTTGCTCTCCATACATCGCGGATTTGCTCCATGCCAATTAATGTCGTCTGTCCTCAATGCGGTAAGACGTTGCGAGTCGGTGATCATGTCGCCGGAAAAAAGATTCGATGTCCTGCGTGCCACGGAGTCATCGCTGTCCTTGATTCGCAGGAACCGGATCACGATGGTATCGATACGCAGGATGATCGGAAAATTCGTTCCGTCAGGGAGAATCGCGAACCGTCAAGGCGACGGATGTCAGAGCAGTCCGCAGTCCATGAATTTCCAGACGATTGTTTCGACAGCTATGGGCAGGACGCTGCGATGCCACCAGCCGCCCGAGCACGCGGCCGAAAGAGCGGGGAAAATTCCGTTAAGGAATCCGGGGGAAATCCTCTACTGAGGAAACACAGGATTGAATCCATGGCAGCGTCGGGCATCGGAGCAGTCTGGTGCCGCCTGTTTGGTCTCGCTGCGCTATTCCTTATGGAAGAGGCCGATGGCATTGACATGGATAAGATCAAAAACTTCGGTGTTGCGATGCTGATATTCTCCGGGACGCTGCTTTTCGCAACCTGTATCCAAATTCCGAAAATCATTCCGCTGCTCTATGTCTCCATGATTCTGGTCGGCGTCACAGGCGCCATGCTTTCGATGGCGACATTCGCTGGGGAATGGCTGATGATTGTTTCGTCTGTGGCCAGCTTTATTTCTCTTCACAGGCTGCGATCGGTCGTGAAGCTGTTACAGAATCCATAACCCGATGGACCAGATTCCATGCCCGTGGGCCATGGGAGGCCGGGGCCATCCAGAGCGACGATTGCAGGTTTCGCCAAACGTCGCTCCGCCAACAGCGTGACTCCTGCGTCCCGCTTCAACGCTGCAGCCAACACGACGCTCAGGCTGATCACGTCGGATCGGCAGCCCGAAGCAGAATGTTCATCACGCAAGTCGGACAGAGTGTCAGTGCAGCGTGTCGGCGATTTGAATCGATTGCACAAGCCAAGCGGCGCGGTTGACGGGTATTCGTTGGCGGGAATGCGAGTCGACGGAGCGACATCGCCTACAGTAATTCACTCCAGTACCGGAAACTCAACCGGGTCCATGATGTCTTCAGCACCGTTATAATTGATCGTGATTTCCTCGCCAGGGTGAATATCACGCAGGGCGCTGAATTCCTTGATCTGTCGACCGGCGTCGTCATACCTCGCATTCGGATTGTACGAATGGTTGTACAGCGAACCATATCCCAGCGCGAGTGCCACCTGTTTCCTGTATTCGAAGATGTAGCCGAGCAACAACGTTCCATGGTCGCATTCCAGGATCTCCTTCGCCGGAATCACCAGCAATGGCACTCGTTCGAAGATCGTGCCTTCCGGAATGAGCGTGCGGGCGAAAACACCCCGGCCCTTGCCTTTGATGTTTTTGACTTCGATCAGGACGGATTGTGTGAGCGACATTTTTTAGAAGCTGGCAGGAAATTGCGGGGAGTGTATTGATAACGTGAGATCTCAAATCTGAAATACGAAATCCGTCATCGGTTGTTTGGGAATCGGATTTCGCCATCTACGATTGTTGTTACAACTTTGCCAGTGACTTCGACGCCGTCGAACGGAGTGTTGCGGCTGCGTGAATGAAACTCATGCGCGCGGACGGTCCATGTTTTCTCAGGATCAATCAGCGTGACGTCTGCTGCCTGGCCCACGGACAAGGTTCCGTGATTGAGGCCAAGAATCGCCGCAGGACCTGTTGTTAAGCGCGCGACGAGCTGCAACCATGTCAGATGGCCAGGTTCGATCAACGCTCGAATGCAAACCGGAAGCAATGTTTCGATGCCACAGATTCCGAACGGCGCAGTATCCATATCAACCTGTTTTTTTTCCAGAGCCAGCGGCTGATGGTCGGATGAGATTGCTGACAACGTTCCGTCCTGTAATCCGACAATCATCGCATCCACATGTTTCTGCGACCGCAGCGGCGGATTGCATTTGTACATGGTATCAAATGAACTCATCACTTTATCGGTCAGCAGCAGATGATGTGGTGTGACGTCAGCCGTAACCGAAATGCCTCGCAACTTTGCCCTGCGAATGCGTTCGACCGAATCGATGGTTGTGACACACATCAGATGAATTCGACCACCTGTCAATTCCGCCAGCGCGATGTCGCGACCCGTCATAATGTCCTGTGCTGCGGCAGGAATTCCTCGAAAACCAAGACGAGTGGCCTCGAAGCCTTCATGCATCACGCCGCCGTCTGACAATTCCGGCACTATGGCGAAGTGCAGAATCGGACGATTGAACATCCGCGTGTATTCGAGAGCCCGCCGCATGACTTCGGAATTGGCCACAGGCCGCTTCGCGTCCGAAAATCCGACCGCCCCGCCCTGCACCAGCTGCCCGATTTCGGCGAGTTCTTCGCCCTTGCTTTCCTTCGTCACCGCCCCCAGTGGATAGACGCGGCAATTCCGAGCTCGCTCGGCCTGCAGCCGGATAAATTCCGCTGCCGCCCGATCATCCACAACCGGATGCGTGTCGGATTGCGCTGCGATGGTTGTGAATCCGCCTGCCAGCGCCGCCGCCGTTCCTGTCGCCGTGCATTCGTCTTCTTCGAATCCGGGTTCCCGCAGCGACACATGGGTATCAATGAATCCCGGACAGACTATAAGTCCTGCCGCGTCTATCACATGCGTTCCATGTGGCGGGGCCTTCGTGGCCACACCGGCGTCATGCCGCGTGACGGCGGCAATTTTACCGTCCAGAATCAGCACATCGGCTGCGGCATCCAGATTGTTTGCCGGATCAATGACACGGCCGCCGGAAATCAACAGAGAACTCATCGGTGCGTCTCCTGATCTTTGCGGCGTTCCTGAGCGAGCAGCGTCAGGCATGCCATGCGAATCAGCAGACCATTCGTGACCTGATTCAGGATCAGAGAATTCGGACCGTCGGCAACTTCAGGGGTTAATTCCACACCGCGATTGATCGGGCCCGGAGCCAGCACCAGCAGGTTTTCACGAGCCCGGCGAATTCGATCACCGTTCATTCCAAATAGATGAGCATACTCAGCGATCGACGGGAAAAACGCGCCGCGCTGACGTTCAAACTGCACTCGCAGCAGATTGACGCAATCCACTTCCGGAAGGATTTCGTCCAGATTGTAAGCGACTTCGACACCCAGCCGGGTAATGTCACTGGGAATTAATGTTGCCGGACCGCAGACGATGACCCGGGCACCCAGGGCCACGAGTCCATGAATATTTGAACGGGCCACGCGACTGTGGCGGATGTCACCGACGAGCGCCACTGTCAGCCCCGCGATCTGTCCCCGTTGCTTCAGGATCGTGTAAATATCCAGCAGCCCCTGGGTCGGATGTTCGTGTGTTCCGTCACCCGCATTGAGCACTCCTGCCTTCAGATTTCGCGCCAGCAAATGAGGAGCGCCTGGAGTTCGGTGACGACAGACAACCAGATCAATTCCCATTGCTTCGATGGTTTGAGCCGTGTCGATAAATGTTTCGCCTTTCGACAGACTGCTGGAGCTGGCGGTAAAATCGACCGTGTCGGCACCAAGACGGCGAGCTGCGAGGCTGAAGCTGGTGCGGGTTCGTGTGGAGTTTTCGAAGAACAGATTTGCGACCACAAGTCCCTTCAACACATCCAGTCGCTGAGAACCGCCGCTGGTGATCGTGTCGTAGTGTTTGGCCAGGTCAAGTACTGTGTTGAGCTGCTCGGCGGAAAGATGTTCCAGCCCCAGCAAATGCCGCTCGCCCCATGGGCCACTCACTGGAATTTCGGACAGTAGCATCAGTCCCAGAGTCCTCTCAGGGAATCCCTTCGACGGTGTTGCACAAATCTGCTGCGAATCTATCCCGATGGAGGCAGACGTTCAATCCACTCTGAAATTGTAGTTGCGATTTCTCGCAACGTTGATCAGCCGTTGTTCCCGATCAGATAAACATGCCCGTCCGTGCGGAGAATGATCTTGCCATCCACACACACCGGAGTCGCGACCATATGCTCTTCAGCGATTGTGTTCTGGGCGATGACCTTGAACTCGCTGCCCATTGCGTCCAGCACAAAGACCGTGCCGTCCTGGCGAGCCACATACAGCTTTCCATCGGCCACGGTCGGCGATGCACGGTACGTGTTACGGTTCTTTGGCAATTGACCGGACCAGATTGTTTTGCCAGTCAGCAGGTCCAGGCAATCGATCGTGCCGCGGGCTTCACCGACGTCACGACAGTTAAATATGCGGCCATTGGCGATGGCTGGTGTCGGCACGTCCGCCGACATGACCTGGTTAAACCACGAAATGTGGCTGGATGTCACATCGCCCTGGCCACCCATTTTGATGGCAGTCAACGATTCGCCGCGAGCGTAAGGAGCAATGACCATCCCGTCTGACACGGCGGCTGACGCGATTGAGCGGAAGTATTTATGATTCGTCGGATTCAGGCCACCGACCCGCCAGATTTCTTTGCCGCTGGCCGCGTCGTGAGCCGTCACATGGTCTGCCCCCAACACGACGATTACCTGTCCGTTTGCTTCATCGACAACAACGGGTGTGGCGTAACTCTGAGCCGCCTCTTCTGGCGCTCCAAGGTCTCGATCGTGTTTCCAAAGCACCGAACCATCGGTTTTTGAAAACGCTGCAACGTAGGATGGCCCCGAGTGCATACAGGCAATCACGACTGCGTCCTTTGTGAGTACCGGAGATGTTCCCAGATCCCACCAGAGCGTGTCTTCGCCGTATTCTGCCTGCAGATTCTTCTGCCACTTCAATTCGCCAGCGACCGAGAAACAGCCCAGATCGCCGCTCTTGAAATATGCAAATACATTCGTCCCGTCGGTCGCCGTGGATGGATTTGCTCCGGTGCCATCTTTGCCGGGTTTCCCCTCCACCGCTGCTCCAAGGTTTTTCGACCAGCGTTCCTTGCCATCCATTCCAAGCGCAATGATTGTGTTCTGACCATTGATTGTGGTCGTCACAAAAATGGCATCGCCGGCAACGGTCGGCGTTGACGCACCTCGACCGTGCAATTCGTACTTCCAGACGACATTCTTTTCCGCCGACCATTCTGTCGGATAGCCCGCACCGTCCGCCGTTCCGTTCCCGTGCGGCCCGCGCCAGTTTGGCCAGTCTCCGGCCAACGATGAGGAAGAAGCGTACAGCAGAGCAAGGAGAAAGAGTGGTTTCATCGCGAAGGTTCCAGGCAGGCGGAGATCAGAGCGGCGGAGGGAAGGTTCGTTAATAATTCGTGCGGTCAACTTGGACACGTTTGGAAGTTGTGACGGCTGAGTACGGAATTCAGAATATGCAAAGACCACTCACGCACCAACCAGTGTTCAGTGCCCCGCGTCGAGGTGAAAACAGATCACTAGTGAGCATGTGCCGCATGCCCGTGATCGTGGCCACCATGTGTATTGTCATCATGGCCGTGACCATGATCATTATTCGCGTGACCATGATGGTCGTCAGCAGGTTCTTCGGGAAACTCACCGAGTCGTCCGAAGGATCCTGAAAGCTGAGCCGATCCGCAAAGCAACGCGATGCAGGTCAGCATCGTGACGTAAATCAACTTGCCGGCATGATTGTTCACCGACAGTCCCAGCATCAGATGTTTGCCATTCTCGGGTGGAGCGACAGCGGCCCAGACCAGCACAGCCACAAACATCAACAGCAGAATTCCTATGAAGCCGCCACGTCGCAGAATCGGAAACGCCTTTGCCCAATTTACGGCGAAGGTCCAGAATCCCACCCAACCCAGCAAGGGTAACCACGGCAGGATCACGCGAACAAGATTGACCACAACATCCAGCAGTGACCAAAAAACGTTGATCAGACTGCTGAAGAGATCGAACAGAGCATCCATGAAATATCACCGAAGAAAGCGTTAGTGAAATAATCCTTGAAGTCTAGCCATTTCGCCCCTGCATCTTCCAGCAAGCAGGCCAATGATTTTCCATGAGAATGGCAGGGAATCACTTCATGAGACTGACTCCAGAACGCGGGAATGCCAATATCGGCGACTGAACGACATGCGTGCAACAGAAAAGGTCCGTCCTGGGAAGGACATGGACTAAAGTGTTGACGGGTCACGAAAGATGCCGTAAAGTGGCAATTCCACAGATTTCTTGCCTCGCGACGCCGTTTTCGCCATCCGTCGCGCTGAGGCTCAGTGGGAGTTGCGTTGATCGGATTGCCGACACGGAAGCTCAAATGTCTCTCTGGTTGGCGGAAGATCCCGGAATCTGCATTGGACGTACCGACGGAAACAATTTCAACTTTTGCTCAGCTGGGCCTCGCGCCCGCAACTCTCAGAACGATCATCAAAATCGGCTACGAAAAGCCCAGCCCCATTCAGGTGGCTTTCATTCCCATCGCTCTCTCCGGACGCGACTGCATCGGTCAGGCTCGCACGGGCACAGGCAAGACTGCCGCCTTCATGCTGCCCGCGATGGAACGGCTGGATGTGCCAAGGGCGAGTTCAATTGCTTGTCATGGCACCGACGAGGGAACTGGGTGAACAGGTTCATGCGGAATCAGTTAAGCTCAGCGGCACGTCGAAGCTGAAATTTGCGCTGGCGGTCGGCGGTCGTCCAATCGGGCGACAGATTGATGATCTTGAAGGCGGAGCCCAGGTTGTCATCGGAACGCCAGGCCGCGTCATCGATTTGCTGCGTCGGCAGAATCTCAAGCTGAATGACCTGAAGGTCGTTGTGCTGGACGAAGCGGATCGCATGCTGGACATTGGCTTTCGTCCGGACATCGAACGTATCCTGCGATCCTGTCCGACAGAGCGTCAAACCATGCTGCTGTCGGCGACGCTGCCACCGCCCGTTGAGAAGCTGGCACAGCGATTTATGATCGAACCGGAGATGGTGGACCTGTCCGAGGACCGCGTCGTCGTTGATACGATCGAACAGTATTACATCACCGTTGATGAAGACCGCAAAAGGCCGTTGCTCCTGAGGGTCCTGGCAAAAGAAAAGCCACAACAGGCGATTGTGTTCACGCGTACCAAACGCGGAGCGGATGCGTTGTTGGCGGAGTTTTCAAAACGGCTGAAATCCAATCGCATCGCGGCAATTCACGGCGACCTGCCACAACGCAAACGTGATCAGGTGATCAAAGCGCTGCGAGCCGGTGAACTGCGATTGCTGATTGCCACGGATGTGGTCGGTCGCGGCATCGACATCAGCGGCATTTCGCACATCATCAATTATGACATCCCGGAATACTGCGATGACTATGTTCATCGTGTTGGTCGAACCGGACGTCTGTCGTCAGACCAGAATGGCCGTGCGATCACGTTTGTGACACTGCAACAGGGCGGTGAACTCACAAACATTGAGAAGCGAATCAATACCGTTCTGCCGGAATATAAAGTTGATAACTTCGAAGCGTTCCGCACTCGCGAACGCCCGAAACGCAGCATCCGCAGATTCGGAGCGGCGGACGAATAGTGCTTTAAAAAAGGGGTCAGGAACCAATAGCCAAATGGCCCAAAGGGTGCTCCGCACTATTGG
>JBBJME010000092.1:0-24919 GCA_037719765.1 Planctomycetaceae bacterium | reverse complement strand
CTGGTCGGTCCGCCGTTGTCGGCCATCTAATTCAGGAACGGGGCGGCGACCCGATCACTGGCGCTCCGCAGAAGCGACGTCCATTCGCTGTCGAGGTTAAACCCGCCGGACGTCAGAGCTGCGCTGGCATTCCTGCCGTTGTTGTCGAGGATTGAGTTCTTCAAAAGAACATTGCCGCCGGAGATGTATATGCCGCCCACCGTCGCACCCGTATTATTGGCGAACGTCGCGTTGGTAACCGTGATCGCACTGTCTGTCCAGATTGCACCCCCTTCGCCCGACGTGGCTGTGTTGCCACTGATCGTCACATTGAGCAGCGATCCCCCATCGGCACCGTGAAAATACAGTGCCCCGCCTGAATTGGCCGTGTTGTTGGCCAGCGTGACCCGATTGAGATTCAATGTGCCATGCACATGGACGGCACCGCCTGCGTCGCTCGTATTGCCGGAGAACGCCACATCCGTCAGGTTCAAAGTGGTACCATCGTCCACGAGAGCGCCACCGCCGTGTGCATTCCCTCCCGTAATCGTCAGACCTGTGATTGTCGCGGTGCTGTTGTTCAGAATATGGAACACGCGATCGGTGCCTTGCGCGCTGATGGTGGTCGCACGCGCCTCGCCGCCCGTGATGATGACATGGTCCCTGATATCCAGATCGCCGGTGCTGGCGTTGTCATCTCCCGATCCGATCAGCGAATAAGTGCCGGCGGGCAGAATGATCTGATCCGGTGTCGTACCGATGCGCGTATTGTTGGTAGCGATAATCGCTTCACGCAGCGAAATGCCTGTGCCGCCGGGGGTGGCCAGGAGGGAAAGAATGCTGGCTGTGTCGCCATCGTTTTCGTCGGCCATGGTGGTGACTGTGATAACGCGTGGCACAACCGTCACCTCGAATATCTCTTGTGCCTGAAATGTCCCGTCGCTGACGGTCAGCGTAATGGTCACAGGTCCGCCCGATTGTCCGACCGGTGGAGCGGCCGTGATCGTCCTGTTCGCTCCCGTCCCCGCAATCACCAGGTTTGCGTTTGGAATCATCGTCTGATTGCTGGAGGTCGCGGTGATGGTCAGCGACCCCGCAGCTGTCTCTGGATCGCCGATTGTAAACGCGAGTTGCCCCGTGTCACCCGACTCCAGGAGGGTCTTGTTGGCAATGGCCGTGATCGTCGGCGATTCGTTGACGTTGGTGACGCTGACGACGACGGTTGCCGTTGCCGACGTATTGACGCCATCGCCGACGCGAATTCCCAGCGTGTAACTGTTGTTGAATTCAAAGTCCAGGTTTGTATTGTCACGAACGGTCAATTGGCCCGTGGCCGCATTGATGGCAAAGATGCCGCCGCTGTTGCCACTGACGATGGCCCAGGATTGCAGATTGCCGAACGTGTCGGCATCTGTGGCCTGCACTGCCCCGAGCGAGAAACCATTAACCGCAGACTCGCTGACATTGAACGCTTGCGCGGGCGACACCACAGGGGCGGTGTCATTCAAGTCGGTGACCGTTACCTCAATGGTCTGGGTATCGATGCGGCCATTGCCGTCGCTGACCTGGACGGTCACGTTGTAGACATGATTGCCGCCGACATCGGTGGGGAGCTCGAAGTTGGGCGCGGCGTCAAATTTCAGCACCCCCGAACTGCCGTTGATTCGGAATTTCGCCGCGTCCGGACCACCGGAAATGGAATACGTCAGGGTCTGCGCCGGCAGGTCGGCATCTGTCGCAGTGACGGTAGTGACGGCAGTGACGTTCTCTGCGACGTTGACAGCTGCGCTGACGCCGCCACCATTGGAAGTAATGACGGGGGTGTTGTCATTGACGGCCGTGACGGTCACCGCGATGGCTTGAGTGTCAATAAGTGCGCCGTCGCTGACCTGCACATTGACATCGTAGACATTGTTTGTTCCAGCGTCGGTGGGTGTTTCATAATCGGGCGCCGACAAGAATCTCAATTCGCCGGTAGCACTGTTAATTACGAATTTGCCGCATCGGCACCGCCGCTGATCGAATAGGTCAGAGTCTGAACTGGCAGGTCGGCGTCGGTGGCGGTGACAGTAGTCACGGCGGTTGCGTTTTCGGCCACGTTAATTGAAGCGCTGCCTCCACCTCCATTCGACCCAATGATCGGTGCGTTGTCATTCACGGGCCGGACCGTTACTGCGATCGCCTGTGTATCTGTGAAGTTTTCGTCACTGACGCGCACGATGACATCATAGACATTATTCGCGCCAGTATCGGTCGGCGATTCGTGGTTGGGAGCGCCAGTGAATTTGAGCACCCCGGTTGACACGTTAATCGCGAACCTGGCCGCATCGACGCCACCGCTGATGGAGTATGTCAGGGTCGGACTCGGCAGATCGTCATCCGTGGCCGTCACGGTGGTGACTGCTGTCAAATTTTCATCAATGCTCACGGCGGCTGACGCCCCGCCGCCGTTGCTGGTAATCACAGGGCTAAAGTCATTCACCGGCGTCACACTGACTGCGATATTCTGCGTGTCGGTCAGGGACCCGTCGCTGACCTGCACAATGACATCATAGACATTGTCTGTCCCAGCGTCGGTCGGTGCTTCATAATCGGGCGCCGTGCCGAAACTCAGGGCACCCGTCGAGTTATTGATGGTGAATTTTGTGGCGTCCGCACCGCCGGAGATGGAATACGTCAGGACCTGCGCTGGCATGTCAGGATCGTCGGCATAGACGGTAGTCACAGCGGTCACATTTTCCGCAACACTGACGGAAGCTGTCGGGCCTCCACCACTGGATGTGAACGCAGGCGCGTCGTCAACTGGCGTCACGGTCAACAGAAACGATGCCGAGGAAGTTGCATACTCATTGCTCACCATAACTGTAATCGTTGCGGTTCCAGATTGGTTCGCGGTTGGCGTCACAGTGATCGTGCGATTGGCTCCGGTGCCGGCGAATACAAAGCCGCCAGGCGAAACAAGGGCGGAATCACTCGAGACGGCCGTTACGACAAGTTCCGATGCCAATGACTCTACATCCGAGATGTTGAAACTGAGTGCGGTGGTAGATTCATCTTCAGCAATCGACTGGTCAGGAATCGCAGTGATTGTCGGCAGAGTAATGGCGAATTGCCGAGCGAAGACACCGCTGGAATCGGCTGCCCCGGCACCGGACCAGGCAACCACGAAGTTCGTTCCGTTGAGCATTGCCGCCGACGCCATGGACTGCGTGCCTGCAGTCGTTCCATTGATACGGAATTCAGAGGATTTCAACGGATTTCCACTGGCTGCGTAGAGCCGACGGAATACACCATCGGAATCAAGAGTCCCGTTTCCTTCCCACACGATCAGAAAGTTGCCTGTGTCATCCATCGCGATCGACGGGGCAGTCTGGGTGCCGGTCGATGTCGTGTTGGCGATTTGAGCAAACGGAGTCAGCAGCGATCCGTCAGCGCCATACCGACGGAAGTTCACATCAGCATCAAGAAAAGTCATGCGGTAAGCGACGACAAAGCTGCCGTCGGCCGCCATTTCGACATCGGCATGTCCGGCATTCAGCGAGAATTCAACCTGGATTCCACTTCCCGTAGCAGCCCCCGTGGCGTCGAAGCGCTGGGCCCAAACGCCAGTTTCGTCGCTCCAGACAATCACGGCTTTCCCGTCTGGTGCCATCGCAACAGACGGATCATTCTGCTCGCCTGAAGTGGTCGTGTTGATGAGAACCTCCGAACTGGACGGAGTCCCGTTGGCCGTATACCAGCGACCGAAGATGTCGCTCCCATCTCCCGGGCCCTTTCCTTCCCAGACGATCAGAAATCGTCCATCGCTCGCCATGGCGACAACCGGAGAATCCTTTTTCGCGATGGTCGTTGCGTTGACCAGGAATTCGTTTCCAAGTGCCGTCCCTGCCGCATCGTAGCGTCGCGCAAAGAAGCCGTTGGTGGAACCGTCCTGATGAATGCCCGTCCAGGTCACCACGAAATCGCCGCGGCCGTTCATTGCTACTGTTGCGTATCGTTGATCACGGGTCGTTGTCTGGTTGATGCGGAACTCGCCGCCGAGTGTGGTCCCCGACGCATCGAACCGCTGACCATAGACGCCCCAGCCATTGCCGTCCTGATTCAGACTTGACCAGACGACAACATGACTCCCATCGCGTGCCACTGCCACTGCATGTTTGCTGCCGCGCGATAATGAGGATGTTGACTGCGTATTCGTGGTTGTTGTATTCACGAGCGATTCAGATGTGCGGGTGAACAGCCCCTGAACTTCATAGGCCCCGATATCGGGAGCACTGTCTCGGGCCGTGTTTCGTGCATCCACGGTCGGAGCGGACACTTTCGTTCCCGTGTCGATTGCCGCACTGCCAGCCAACAGGCGATGCGTTGCCACGAATCCGCCATTGTTCTGCAGGACTGCTTCAAGTAACGGATTGATGCCGCTTTGGTCACCCGTTCCTGTCAGTCCGGCAGTGCCATCGCTGTCAATGTTGTGCCCCAGGGAGGTCAGGCCACGGTTGGTGTTAAATCCGGACGGGTTATAAAGCACGGAGTTCCGGAGCGAGACCGTGGCTCCACCTTCCTGCTGGAATATGCCGGCACCTGCTGCTGAGTCATTGAAAGCGATCGTGACGTTGGTGGCAGTTACGTTCTCACTCGTCCAGAGTCCACCGCCACCGCCGGTCGCAAGATTTCCGCTGACCGTGACGTTGGTCAAGGTCATTGCGGCTCCGCTGCCTGCGTTTTCGATCCCGCCGCCGTCCTTGCCAGCGGTGTTGCCACTGATGGTCACTCGATTGAGGGTCACGCTTCCGCGATCATTATACAGACCGCCGCCCGAATCGTTCGCTGTGTTGTTGTTGATGGAAGTGTCGGTTGCAACGAGGGTACCATAGTTGTAGATCCCCGCTCCGCTGCCGGTGCTGTTGCCGGTGATCACAACCCGTGTCAGGTTCAGGTTTGCTGCATTATTGACCAGGACCCCGCCGCCAAAGTCATTGGACGCCATGGCTCCGCCTCGAATGGTGAGATCCTCCAGCGTCGCCGTGACTCCCACGCTCACTTCAAAGACGCGATCCAGAGCATTGGCGTCAATGATCGACAGTCCCGAGCCGGCCCCGGTGATCGTGAGTGAGTCGGTTATATCCAGGTCGCCGCTGAACGCTGCATTCTCACCCTGGCCCCCGATGGAAATCGTGAATGTGCCCGCCGTCAGAAAGATTGTGTCGGCTCCTGTTGAATTGTTGGCAGCGATGATCGCTTCGCGGAGAGAAATGAGGCCATCCAACCCCTTATTTCCCAGCAGCGATGCCACGGAAGTCGTGTCACCGTCAAGCACATCATTCGTGGTGCTGACTGTGATCACACCGAGCAGATCATCCCAATTCCCGATGATTGAACTACTGCCAAAGACATGCGTCTCAATCGCCCCGATGTCGTATTCCAGGTCCCAGTCTCCGCCAAAGAGACTGCTGCCTGTGGCGTTCGTACTGCCTGCGACATCTGCACCTGTCAGCCGGCTCAGGGATTCAACAAAGTTCTGTCCTTCCATGGATCCGGCGATATCGCACCCGTAGAGCAGCAGGTCGGCATTGGCTGTCAAACTGTGCTGCCATGCCAGCAATTCCGGAGTGTGCTGCGCCAGTGTGCCCGCATTCAGCACCGTTGAGCCCAGCAGGATTTCACCCTCGCGGCCGTGAGCCAGCAAGTGAATCGCGGACACATTGCCGAGCTGCTCCAGTTTCTCGGTGATCTGCGTCAACCCGTCTTCGTTCGCATCCAGACGCAACAACCGAAAGTCACGATCGGTATTCAGCAGGCTTGCCAGGAGTGTATCCGCATCCTGTACACGGGAATCAATCACGATCAATTCGATCCCGCAAACCGCCTCGGCGGTAACTGCACCGTTCGCGCTCCGATCGCTGACTGACTCTGAAATTGCGATGTCCAATGGCCCTTGCACATCGAGATCGCTGCAGTCAATGTTTTCGGTCGCCGCAGAGGTCTGTCTATCGGCGTCAACTGCGTCGGCCACAGGCGACGATTCCGCTGCCACCATGGCGACATCTGCGATCATCGCCATCGGCGACGCACTCATCAGCACGCGTTCTTCAAGTCGCGTCAATTGCAGCGACCGTCCGCGCGCACCGTCAGCGCTGGACGGTGAGGTGTGCCCAAAGAAATGAAGCACTTCATCAACGATCAGCTGAACTCGATCTCCAAAGTGGCGATGTTTGCGTTTCATGCGGTCGACCTGAATGAACGCGCAGCACAGGCGCAGGCCTGTACAATGCGGCACTCTTAACCTACACCACGCAATCCGAAAGACAGCTAATCTCTGACACGATTCCGCAATTCAACCGCGCGGCGAACTTACCCTAATCGCTATCTTTGGTATAAACGACACTGTTTCACGTTCGTCGTTCTGTTGCAGTGAAGGCAGTCATGATGCATAGATCAGGATCTCGTTCAGTCAGGTGTGTAGGGCTCACCAGATCCAATCACGCACAGGCGCCCTGTTGGCTGTGCCTGACGGTAGCAGTCCTTGTCAACAGCGGGTGCCGCGACACGCCAGAGCCCATAGTTCAACAGAGTGCAATTTCTGATCTGAAGACTCCCGTCGGTCTGGACTTGCTCGACAATTATGAGGCAGAAATGCGTTCGATCGCTGCGGGGAAACCAACGGCCGAAAAGCCTGAATAGCGGGCGGTATTCTCAATTCATGAACACACACTCACCAAACACCGCCCACTTCGGCCTCACCACGATGACCTGTGTCGTGATCGCGGGTATGATTGGTTCAGGTATTTTCACGACGTCTGGATTTGCCCTCGCTGATCTGCAGTCGCCCGGTCGCGTTTTGCTCGCATGGGGCGTTGGCGGTGTGATCGCGTTATGTGGTGCCGTGGCGTATGGTGAGCTGGCTCGGCGATTGCCGCAGTCCGGCGGTGAGTACCTGTATCTTTCGAAACTGGTGCATCCGTTTGTCGGGTTTCAGGCTGGCTGGATTTCGCTGACGGTGGGCTTCAGTGCCTCAATTGCTTTGGTCGCTTTAACGTTCGAAGAGTACATCGTGCCGACAGAGGTCCGGGCGTCATGGTTGCCTGCCGGGAGTACGGCGATCGCTGTGATTGCAGTCTTCGGATTCGGACATGCGTTTCTCTTGAAATTGTTTGCATCGCTGCAGAATGTGATTGTGGGAATCAAGCTGTTCGCCTTGATCAGTTTTCTGATGATCGCCGCATCAAGGATCTCAACACATGTATGGCACTGGGAACCAGCGGCCGAAACACTGCCGCCGCTGTTTGCGTGGTCGACGTTGTTGACGATGTCTACGTCCGTAATGTTTATTTCACTCAGCTACGCAGGTTTCAACTCGTCCATTTACGCAGCATCGGAAGTGACCAATCCCGACCGCACAATTCCGCGATCGCTCCTGCTGGGGACGGTCCTGGTGACAGTCCTGTACCTGTTGCTCAACATCGTTTTTGTCACCGCGACCCCGGCGACGAAGATCATGGGAAGCCCAAGGGTGGCATCGATCGCAGCGGAAGCGATTGGCGGCGCGTCACTGGAACTTTTGATTCGGACGGCCATCGGACTTGGAACATTGACTTCAGTGGCGGGAATGATCATGGTGGGTCCGCGCGTGATTTCACGCATGGCGGACGACGGTGTGTTTTTCGCGGCATTTCGCACGGGGCCGAATTCCATTCCTCGGTCGGTGCTGCTGCAGGCCAGTCTGGCAGCAGCATTGGTGCTGGTGAGCAACCTCAAAGATTTACTGGGATTCCTTGGATCGACGTTGTCATTGTCGTCCGCCATCACGGTCGCAACGTTGTTGATTCCGCTCCGAAGCCGTGCGTCCACTGAAAAGGGTGCTGCGCGGCGACCTTCGCTGATCACGTCGGCGGCAGCGTTGTTCTATGTGCTGAGCACCTTAGTACTGATCGCCTTGATGCTCCGCCACGACTGGCACGACCTCATTCGCACGGCGACGACTCTAAGTTGTGGCGTTGCCGTCTGGCTGTTGATGACAGCCTGTCGCGGCAAGAAGCCGTAGTGGCTGGCAGGAGGGCACTCACGAGCGTTCTCACAGTGCAGCTGCCGTTCATCAACAATCGGAGCGGAAACTTAAAGCCTTTCCGAGACCCCGGCGGACGGATTCCTGAATCGTCGGTCTTGGAGATCTGAGTAGCCTACAAGTTGTCAATCATCGACAGTTGGCCGTCCGGGGCATTTTCTCAGCGGCAGGCCGATTTCCATCTGCCGGGAACGTACACATCAGGACGCCTGTTCAATCAAAACGGCTCGCCGTATACTCGGTTTGACGTGTCATAACATCGCGGGCTCAATTTCCACATATTTCGTGTACCGGAACAGTATTCAGATGACTCAAGAACCGAAACTCAGCAAAGTTGAACTGCTGAAAGAAGCGTCTCACCAGTTGCGAGGCACACTGGGCGAGGAGATTCTGAATGACAAGCCGGAATTCTCCGACGACGCTGCGACACTGTTGAAACATCACGGATCGTATCTCCAGGATGATCGTGATACTCGCAAGGCCAAAGGGGCCGACGGCAAACTGCTGGGCAAGCACTATTCCTGCATGGTGAGGACGCGTATTCCCGGTGGGCGAGTCACTGCGGCACAGTTCCTTGCTGAACTGGATCTCTGCGAGCAACTCGCGAACGGAACTCTACGAATCACCAGCCGCCAGGGATTCCAGCTGCACGGTGTGCTGAAGGGCGATCTGCGTGAAGCCCTTCGCGCAATCAACGAGATCAAGCTCACGACACTGGCAGCGTGTGGAGACGTCAATCGCAACGTGATGGCCTGTCCGGCTCCGTTCAGGACGAAAGTCTACGAACAGATGCAGGCGTTGTCACAGGAGCTGGCGGAACACTTTAAGCCACGCACGAGAGCGTACTATGATCTGTGGCTGAAAGATGAAAATGGCGAAGAAGTCGATACGACCGAATTCAAACCGGTTGAAGAGCCAATCTATGGAGCTCGCTACTTACCCCGCAAATTCAAGATGGGGATCGCCCTGCCGGAAGACAACTGCATCGACTTGTACACGCATGATCTCGGCCTGATGGCAATCGTCGAAAACGGATCGATCGTGGGCTACAACTTACTCGCCGGTGGAGGTATGGGCCGCACGCCGAGCGCCGAAAAAACATTCCCTGCCCTGGCACATCGAATTGCGTACGTCGCGGCAGATCAGGTCGTGGCGGTCAGCGAAGCGGTCGTCAAGGTGCAGCGAGACTTCGGCAATCGCGAAGACAGAAAAATTGCGAGGTTGAAGTATTTGATCGCCGACTGGGGTGTTCCAAAATTCAAGGCGATGGTCGAACAATATTACGGTAAGGGCCTTCCAGATCCTCATCTGGCCGACGTTACGGGTGTCGATGACCACATTGGCTGGCACGAACAGGGCGACGGAAGGCTCTTTGGGCATCAATATCGAAAACGTCGGATTAAGGACGAGGACGGCCTGCGACTCAAGACGGTCTGCGAGTTCTGTTGCGGCGTTTCGGGATGGATACGCGGCTCACGGCGTTGCAAAGCGTCATCCTGTGCAACATCGATCCGAAGGATAGCGCCGAAATCAACCGTATCATGGCGGAACACGGGATAAAGAACGTCGAGGAGTTGTCGCTGTTACGTCGCTACGCCATCGCCTGTCCCGCCTTTCCGACCTGTGGTTTGTCCATTACTGAAGCCGAACGCGCGCTACCGGGGATCATTAACGAACTGGACATTGTCATCGCAAAACTCGGCATGCAGTCTGACAAGATCGCCGTTCACATGACCGGTTGTCCCAATGGGTGTGCGCGACCCTACACGCCGGATATTGGACTCGTGGGAAAGGCCGTTGGGAAATATACCATGTTCCTGGGAGGTAATCCGGAAGGCACTCGGCTGGGATTTATCTACAAGGATATGCTGCCGATGGAAGACATCGTGCCGACTCTTGTGCCGCTGCTGACTGCCTATAAAGCCGACCGCAACGGGTCCGAATCCTTCGGGGATTTTTGTACTCGCATAGGCCAGGAATCGCTGGAAGCCTGCGCGGCGCAGTCGCTCTGACAGATTGGAATTTGGAGTGTGGTGATTTGACACCACTTTCCTTTAGGGCAACGTCGATGAACAGATGATTCTTGATTGCTGCTCTGGGTTCTGGCAAAAGAAAGCTCCGAGAACTCGGAGCACTCCAAATTGCGCAGCATCCCGGCTCGGCAACTATTGCAACGTGCCAGCAGACTGACACATGTCTTTCGCCGGAAAGCCAACAAAAGAATCCTGCCCGAAAAGTTTCGGGCAGGATTCGTGGCGTGTCTTGTTGTTCGGTACTTGAACGTGCTGATCAACGAGAATACTCGAGATCACGCAGCGTCATATTCCGAAATGCGGTTGTGCGGAATGAAAGGAATCGTTGCATCATCCGTCAGGCAGTACCGCATGTAGTAAGCGTCTTCGCAGGTATCGTTGTAGTGCTGACGCAGCACGGTGATTGCACGAAAGCCGCTGTTTCCGAAGAACAGCTGTGCCGGCACATTGGTCTCTCGCACTTCCAGCACAATTTCGCGGCGACGCTGCTGGGATAGTTTATCAACCAGACGTTGCACCATCTGCCGCCCGATGCCGTTGCGACGTGCATCCGGAGCGACGGCGAAGTTGAGGATCCGGAGCATCGATTTGTGGAGTTCATAGATCATGAATCCCACAATTTTATGATCGAGCTCGGCGACTGTTCCAATGCAGTTGCGTTGCCGCAGGCAGCAGAGGAATTCCTCCTCCGTCCACGGAAACTGAAAGCTGCCGTGTTCGATCGACAGGACTTCATCCATGTCGCGACGGATCAGCCAGCGGATCTGAGTGCGCGAAGCATCGATCGCGGGAACGTTGTTGGTAACAGCAGGCTGCTGACTTGTGCGCTTCAATCCCATTGCGGCCTCCATGCCGAATAGAACGAAAAAAATCACAAACGTCAGATCAAAGTTCAGGGCGAGTTTCGCACATCGCTTTGACCACGCCATTTACTGGCTTCGACGTCAAGGGAATGGGAAGTTAACACACTTCTAAAACCGAGTCTATGGTGAAGCGCCTTCTCATTGGGATCGCCGGAAAAACCGTTAATCACGGACGATCCGAGCGGCATTTTCTGCCGTTGACATGTCTCAACCGGCCGCGATGGGATCGTTGGTTTAGTTCCCAGAGGCAGGAAATCCTGCGACTCAACGTCCAAAATAGACGATCTTCCCTGCCGGGACGCCGCACTGGCGATACGATTTTGCAACCGCGGACGCGATTCGCGAAATGGCTCAAATAACTGGAGGCAGTAACGATCCGATGACCATTTCCATGACGGACTACTTGAACCCGAGAAGCGGATCGGAAAAAAGAAACTCGTTACCTCAATGTGATCAACAAGGACAGCTGCACTTCCTGCAATTCGTGTGCAACCGTGTGTCCGGTCGATTGCATCTACGAAGTCGTCAGTCCTGTCCCTTCGGAAAGTTATCACCAGATCGACACCAGTCGCTGTATCGGCTGTCAGATGTGTTATCGATCCCCGAACGACAGCAGCGACTTGTATCAGTTGACGATCTGCCCCTGGAACGCGATCGACATGCTGCACAACCCAAACGTGAAGCCCGACGCTCAATCCATTCTGGAACCTTATTATCGTGGAACCAGCAGCGGGCTTCCATGGCCGAAACTGGAAGAGTACGGTTACCAGTTGTTCCTTGATGGTGAGGTATTCCTGCCGACTGCAGAAGAGTCGCTGCATAAAGTCATGCATTTCCTGCAGGAGGTCGCATGGATGTACAGCGAAGTTGACAACGTGCGAATCGTCAGGAGCGAGACTGAAACCGGCGAAGGCTTTGTGCGCTATTGGGCGACCGACGAAGGTCGCGACCTGCTCGATTGTATGTTTCGTGATTATCAGCGCATCTTCATGGATTGATCATGTCGGTACTCAGTGGTCGTCATACCTTCGTTACCGGAAGTACGCACGGGATCGGACTGGAAATCGCGATGGCCCTGCACGAAGCCGGGGCGGGCGTCGTACTGCACGGACGGAGAACTGACGGAGAGGCACTGCGCGAAGCGCGTGTGCAGAACTTGTTACCGGCATCAGTTTCGATTGTCGTGGGTGACCTCGCAGAACCAATGCCACAGGGGCCGCTCGATGTCGCTGCAGAATCTCTCCGACTCAATCCGAATATCGACACGCTGGTCTGTAACGCCGGCACATATATCGATCAGCCGTTTCTGGATATGGACTTCCAGACTTTTGATCGCACACTGAAGCTCAACGTGTATTCACAGTACGTATTGATCCAGCACTTCGCCAGGCTCTGGGTGCGCCGCGGAATTCGCGGCCGAATTCTGCTCATCGGATCCATCAACGGGTGTCTGGCGGAACCGACGCATGTGGCCTATGACACATCAAAAGGTGCGATCGATGCGATGACACGTTCGCTGTGCGTGTCGCTCGCACCGCTCGGCATTCGAGTCAACGGAATGGCCCCCGGCCTGATCCGCACACCACTCACCGAGCCCGCGTTGCAAAATCCCCGCGCCAGACAGTGGATGGAATTGCATACTCCAAACGGCGTTGTGCCCGGTGCCGAATCCTGCCGAGGTGCCGCCGTCTTCCTGCTGAGCGATGCGGCTGAACATGTTCACGGTCAGATGCTCCTGGTCGATGGCGGCATGAGTGTCTGGCAACAGCCAGACCCGCCACCAGAATGGATGAATCTGGCAACCGCAGGCGATCTGTTGATTTAGTCTGCACTGCTAAGTGGGGTAAACTTCAAGTTTTGCCAGCGTTTCATGAAGAATCGATGATTCTTGAAAAACATGACAAGCTGGAAGCTTATTCCACGTCAAAACAGCCCGCAAGAGGATTGATTTCTATGACAGTGCTGCCAATACGAACATGGTTCATCGCATGTCTTGTTTTTTTTGTCATGTGTTGTCCAGCGGTCATGTCAACAGAACCGGAATCCCTGGGTTCGCCGTCCGGAGTCGCCACAAAGCCGCGAGAACCGTGGATCACATCGCGCCTGCACGGTACGCCGACGCCTCCGGAAGCGTTTCGGATTGTTCCTGCATTTCCTCACATGAAGTTTGACCATCCGACCAGTCTGCTGGAGATCCCGGGGACAAACCTCATGCTGGTGGCTGAGATCGGCGGAAAAGTCTTCACATTTTCCAAAAACAATGCCGCTGTCGCCGCAGATCTCGCGGTGGATCTGCAGGACCTGGCTCACGGAAGCGTTTCGCTGTTTGCCGCCGTCCTTCATCCGCAGTTTGAGAAGAATCGATTCGTTTATCTGTGCCTCGTGCATCCTGAAAACGGATCCCATACGCGAGTGTCCCGATTTACGATGACCAGTGATGCCGTTCCCGTAATCGACCCGACGAGCGAAACCGTGATCATCACATGGCCTTCCGGCGGCCACAATGCCGGCTGCCTGCGATTCGGAAACGACGGATTCCTGTATATTGCAACCGGAGATGGATCAGGCCCTAATCCGCCCGACGGCTTGACGACTGGCCAGGACGTGACAGACCTGCTGGGGGCAATTCTGCGAATCGATGTCGATCACTCGGCCAGCGGCAAGAACTATTCCATCCCGGCAGACAACGCGTTCGTCAATCACGCCACAGCACTTCCTGAAATTTTTGGCTACGGGTTGCGGAATCCATGGAAGTTCGGGATCGACCGCGAGACGGGAGAAGTCTATGTAGCGGACAACGGCTGGGAAACGTGGGAGATGATTCATCTCGTCGGCAACGGCACCAATTGCGGCTGGCCGATTATGGAAGGACGAGCCCAGCTGAGAAGCGAGGTCAAGCCCGGGCCAACTCCGATCACTCCGCCGATTCGTGACCATCATCATTCGGAAGCAAACTCCGTCATCGGCGGCCCCGTCTATCGCGGCGACAAATTGAAGACTCTCAACGGGGAATTTGTCTACGGCGATTACATTACAGGCACAATCTGGTCAGTCGGACGTGCAGCGGACGGATCCTTTGTCGGCCGGACACTCGTCGACACAGATCTTCGGATCACAGATTTCCTCGAAGGCCGGGCGGGGGAACTTTATGTGCTCGATTATGACCTCACCGGGCAGATCTACGAATTGCTGCCGAACAATGTCCCGGACCTGTCGGCCGACTTCCCGCGCCTTTTGAGCCAGACCGGAATCTTCAAGTCAGTGGCCCGGCTTCAGCCAGCAGCCGGTGTTATGGAGTATGACGTCGTTGTTCCTCGATGGACCGACGGCGCGGTGGCTCAGCGTTTTGTCGCTGTGCCGGGCAGCGATCGGATTGAACTGGCACCTCACGGTGGAGTTCGCGGCAAATACCCGGAAGGAACTGTGTTTGCGAAACAGCTTTCGATTCCGGATCGTGACGGCAAGGCGACGAAGCCTTTGGAAACTCAGATCCTGCAACTACAGAACGGTGTCTGGAATCCCTACAGCTATCTCTGGAACGACGCTGGCACGGATGCGGAACTCGTCAGCTCGGTCGGCACAACACGGAGTGTTCAATGGCCCGACACGAATACCGCCGGCAAGTTTACTGAACACACCTGGCACACCAGTGCGGTCAACGAATGCCGACTTTGTCACAACGCCGGCCCTGGATTTGTGCTCGGCTTCGTGGGCAATCAACTCTCAAGGACGACGACGGCAACGAGCAGCAAAGATCAGCTGGAATCCCTGCTGAGCCAGGAAGTGATCGCAGCGATCCCGGAGGACGCCCGCAGTCCGGAATTTCAGCTGGCGGATCCGCACGATGAGTCGCTCGATTTGAACGAACGAGCTCGCTCGTATCTGCACGGCAACTGCAGCATGTGTCATCACAAGGGTGGTAATGCGATCGTGTCGTTTTTTTTGACACGGGAACTCTCATTCGATCAGATGACCACGAACAAAGGCACCAACATTGGTACTTTTGGAATGCAGAAGGCAAAGATTATTGTCCCCGGCGACCCGTTCCGATCAGTGATGATGTATCGCATGTCTAAACTCGGCTACGCCCGGATGCCCTACATTGGAACTCAGGTGGTTGACAGTCAGGGTGTCTCGCTGATCGGACGCTGGATTCAATCGCTTCCCGCCGATCGGTCCACGGAACTTTCGGATCCTCTGGTCCCCGCCACGTCACAGGCGAAGGCTCTTGCATCGCTGGCACTGAAACCTTCCGACGCGGAAACTCGCACCTCGGCAATTCAGCAACTGACCAGCACCACCGAAGGATCGCTGGCGCTGATGGTTCGCTTGCACTCCGGCGATCTGACGGCTGCCGATCGCGAGTCAGCCATCGAGACCGTGCGAAACGCCGGCAGCGACATCCGCGGGTTGTTTGATCATTTCATTCCGGAGTCACAGCGAAAGAAGACCCTCGGACGGACGTTTGAACCTTCGCTCGTCCTCTCTCAAACCGGCGACCCACGGCTCGGCCGACTGATTTTTTTCAGCGACGCAGCCCGTTGTCGAGCCTGTCATCATACCGACGAAGCGGGAATGTCTGTCGGTCCGACGCTGAGGGAAATCAGTAAAAAATACATGCACACATCCGAACTGCTGCAGCACATCCTACAGCCGTCGCAGAAGATCGACGACAAGTTTGCGGCCTGGACCGTAGTGACCAGAGACGGACGAGTTCTGAATGGTCTGATGGAGAGTCAGTCGGCAAGTCAGGTGGTTCTTCGTATGGCTGACCGACAACTGATCACAGTTGCCGTCGGTGACATTGACGAACTGCAGAAGAGCACAAAGTCCCTCATGCCCGACGGCGTGTTCGCCGACCTCACTGCTCAGGAGGCGGCCGATCTGCTGGCATTTATTCGATCGATCACCGAAGCGTCAAAATAGTTCGACGGCGCCACCGCGATCACAGTGAAGTGCTATGGTGCCTTGCTGTTAACCTGCCTCGCCGGGGTTTCGCTCCGTCCTACCCCGGCCGCCCGTCGCACGTAATTCGAGCGTAACCGAATTCTTACGAATCCGGCTACGGTGCAGCACTCACCACGTCTACATATTGATCTCATACCCCTTGCGGTTCTCTCTCGCCAGGAACGAGTTTGCCTGTTCGTCTCCGATGATTTCTCGCTTGGTGGGATCCCAGTTGAGTTCCCGGTTCAGGCGCATGGCGATATTGGAGAGATGGCAGATTTCCAGCATGCGGTTGTGAGACCAGACATCGGAGATCGGTTGCTTGCGAGACTTGATCGCTTCGATGAAGTTGGCGGTGTGGTTCTCGCTGATTTTGCCGCCGTAGACTTCTTCGATCGCTCCTTCAGGCAGCGGTTTGTCTTTCAAGTCCTCCACAGGCTTGCCTGCAATCTTGCCTCGGTTCACGAAGAACCGACCTTCCGTGCCTTCGAAGAGGATACCGTTGTCGCCTTCACTCGTAATAATCATTTCGACATTGTTGGGCATATCGACTTTGATTTTGAAGCTGGTGGCCGCGTTGTACTGATCCTGAACCAACGGGAATCCATCTTTGTATTCGACCGGCAATTTGAATTCGACAGGCGTCACTTTGCTCGGCCCCGTGTCGCTGGCACCGAGAGCCCAGCAGGCGATGTCGACATGATGAGCGCCCCAGTCGGTCAGTTTTCCGCCGGAGTATTCGTGCCAGTTGCGGAAGGAGTAGTGGCAATTGCTGAAGAGCGGCACGCCACCACCATAGCCCTCGCGCAGTTCGGGGAGTGCTCGATAATCCACTTTCGGTGCAGGACCGAGCCAGAATTCCCAGTCAAGTCCCTGAGGCACAGGAGCAACGGGAATCACGGGCGAAGCTTCCATTCCGTTGATGCCACATGTCACTCTTTGAACGGTGCCGATGCGTCCATGCTTGACAAGTGCGACGGCCTGCAGGAACCGCTGGTCGGATTCCGTCCGCTGCATGGTGCCGACCTGAAAGACGCGGCCGGTCTCCTTAACGACTTTCTCGATCAACTTGCCTTCGGCAATCGTCAGCGTCAGCGGCTTTTCACAGTAAACATCTTTGCCGGCGAACATCGCTTCGACTGCGATCTTTGTGTGCCAATGGTCCGGTGTGGCGATCATGACGGCATCGACGTCTTTTCGATCGAGGATCGTTCGATAGTCCTTGTACGCGTCGGGTTTCTTTTTCTGTGCCTTTTCCGACTTCTCGACATTCGCGCCGAGGACATTCGAATCCACATCGGCCAATGCGGCGAAATCTGCGAACTTAAATGACTTGTTCGTAATCTCCCAGCCCTGGTTTCGCAGGCCGATCGTCGCAAATACGGGGCGTTCATTAGGAGACTGGTAGCCGAATGCCCGGTTCATCGAGGGGCTTAGAATCGCGGCAGTCCCCGCGGCGGAGACTCCCTGGAGAAAACCACGACGCGTTGTCGGATGAGATACTGACATCGATAAGATCCTTTCGGAGCAAAGATCCAGAAGTGGGACAGGAAAAAGTATGCTGAGGGACGGTCAGGCACCGCAATATGCGGAGGACATGGGATCAGAAATGTTTCTATTTCCGGCAGTAAACGATAACCGAATTTTTCCGGATTTGTACTGCCACGGAGCGTAGAAACGACAGGGATGCCTAAGAATTCATCAGCAGCTGCTCAAGAATGCAACTGCGGCAGCGAGATTTCTGCACGAGCGTCCACACGCAATTCAACGAATCCAAAATTGCGTTAATTCTTTTACGCCGCGACGATGACACGCTGCAATGGTGACTGTAATCTCCAAAATCTGATTGATGTCGCTTCGCAGTTCCTGGGAGTCCCGTGAATGCATCCACTTGAACCACTCACCGCAGCAGAAGTCAAACAGGCGGTCGCTATCCTGAAGCTAAACGGAAAAGTGAATCCAACCACTCGCTTTGTCTCAGTGAGTCTGCAGGAACCTGAGAAGCAGTCGGTGCATCAATTTTCGGAAAGCAGCCTTCCGGATCGGGAAGCCAAAGCAGTGCTTTTTGACAATGCCATGAACAGCTGCTTCGAAGCGTCGGTGTCTCTCGCAACGCAGAAGATCTTGTCGTGGAAACACGTGCCGGATGTCCAGCCGACGATGACCATTGATGAACAGACCGAGTGCGAACAGGCTGTGCTGAATTCTGCGGAATTCAAAGCGGCCCTGAAGCGGCATTGCGGAACAGATGATACCAGTCTTGTGATGGTCGATATCTGGAGCGCCGGGAATTATGGAAGCCCTGAAGACAATGCGCTGCGAATCGCCAGACCACTCTGCTTTCTCCGGACAGATTCAACTGACAATGGCTATGCTCGTCCGATCGAAGGATTGAGGCCAGTTGTTGATCTGAACACCATGACCGTCATTCGGATTGAAGAACATGGAGTCTGGGCATTACCTCCCGAGCCCGGAAATTACGCAGCCGATCGAGTCCCAAATCAACGAACCGATATCAAGTCGCTGGAGATTACTCAGCCGGACGGTCCGAGTTTCGAAGTGGACGGTTATCAGGTTCGCTGGCAAAAGTGGAGTTTCGTCATCGGCTTTAATGCCCGCGAAGGACTGACTCTGCATCATCTGCGATATCACGACGACGGACAGGATCGATCAATCCTGTACCGGGCGTCGCTGACGGAAATGGTCGTCCCTTATGGTGACCCCGGTCCGACTCAACGGCGAAAGAATGCCTTCGATGTTGGCGAATACGGAATGGGCATGTGTGCGAACAGTCTGGAACTGGGGTGTGACTGTCTTGGGCTGATCCGTTACTTCGACGCGCATTTGTGTAACAGCCGTGGAGAAGCATTGACGATCAAGAATGCTGTCTGCATGCACGAAGAAGACTTTGGGATTCTCTGGAAGCACACTGACCGACGGCTGAACACGCCCGAAGTCCGTCGTTCGCGTCGTCTGGTAATCTCGTCGGTATCGACCGTAGAGAATTATGAATACGGATTCTTCTGGTACCTGTACCAGGATGGCAATATTCAGCTGGAAGTGAAGCTGACGGGAATTCTCTCCATGGGAGCGTTTGCGTCAGGTGAAAAACCCAATTACGGAAATCTGGTGGCTCCGCAGTTGTATGCTCCAAACCATCAGCACTTTTTTAATGTGCGGCTGGACTTTGATCTGGATGGCACAGCGAACACCGTCCAGCAGGTCGATGTCGTTCCGGATCCCATTGATCAGAACAATCCTTTTGAGAATGCCTTTCGAGCCCATTCAACCACACTGCTTTCCGAGAAGCAGGCGTGCGAACTTGAATCTGGAAACGGCGAGGACATGGAAGATCGTGAATCCCGCGGTGCTCAACGCCGTCGGAGAGCCTGTCGGGTACAAATTAATACCTGGTGATAACTGTTATCCGATGGCTTCGAAGGAGGCCTGGTGGCGAAAACGGGCGGGCTTCGTTAACCAGCATGTCTGGGTCACGCCGCACCGAGACGACGAAAACTATGCCGCCGGTGATTATCCCAATCAAAGTCGGGGAGGCGATGGATTGATCCGATGGACGGAACAGGATCGGCCCATTGCAAACACGGACGTTGTCTTTTGGTATACCTTCGGACATACACATATTCCGCGACCGGAAGATTATCCGGTGATGCCCACCGCCTACATCGGCTTTCTGCTGAAACCCAACGGCTTTTTCCGTCAGAATCCCGGCAACGACGTTCCTCCATCAGAGACGAAGACGGTGACAAAAAACTGCTGCCATTAGTCATACCGCGTGACGTTGATGTCAAATCAGGCGAGGGAGATTCATGGAGACAATCCAAATCATTGAATCCGGGACGCGGTGCAAAACGACCGCTCACGCCGACTGGTTTGGCATCGTCTGTTCCTTTCTCTGTGCGGTCCACTGCTCAGGAGTGCCTGTTTTAGTCTCTGTGCTTCCCGAACTCGCAGGAACGAATATGCCGGGACAGCCGATTTTTCACCAGATTGCTGCTGTGGTTTGCTCAGTTCTCGTCGTCCTTGCCATCGTGCCTGGCTACCGCACAAACGGATCCTGGACAATGGCACTCCTCACCGTCACTGGTCTGACATGCGTACTCGCAGCGGCGTTTATCCTGCCTCAAGCCTGCTGTAGACCGACTTGCGATTCAGACAAACTCATCTGTGGTCTGCAAAGCCCCGTTCAAGTCGTGTCACCGTGGATCACTATCGAACATCTGCAAGGTACGCCTGGAGTGAAAACACTCAGCGATTACAGCAGGCTCGGCCATGGTTGTCTCCTGTGGCGGGATGCTGCTCATTTTGGCATGGCTTAAATCTGCGAGGGAAAATTCGCAGCAAACGATGTGTTTGTCGGAACTGAGGCAAGAGACTGATGGTCGAGTCATTGGCGTTCTTTGAGCCCGGCGAACTATCTCTGAAAATGAATTGAATCCAGATTCATCAGACCACCGGCCTGTTGAGGATGCACAAAACGGATGATCACGTCGTGGCGACCGGACGTCTTTGGCAGGTCGACATGACGATCGTACCATTGTTCCCACTGGCCATTGACTTCAATGTCAGCTGTGGCGAGTAAAATGCCATCGGGTTGATCAAGTCGCACTTCGATTTGTCCGCCGGCTCCCGCCGAGGCGACTCGCAGCGTCAGACGTCCGACGTCATCCATTGCAATATCGCGAAATCGAAGCACGTGGCCGTGATTGATGGCTCCCGTAAATTGTCCGCCACCGGCCGTTCCGGAACCAAGCACCTGAGGCCCCAGAATCTCATCCGCAGACTCTGCTTCCACCCGTCGTTGTCGCAGCAGCATGACGGTTGACGCTGACAGCGGCGGTATCGATCCCGCACCTCGATCGGTGTACGTGGCTTCCAGGCGGAAATAGCCGGCAGTCGATTCGTCTTTCGGATCGACCGGGATCTCCGCGACAAAACCGCCGAACACACGGACCAGGCCCGACGGTTCCAGACTATAAATCCAGCTCACCATCTCACGCACTTCATCAGCGGTGTGATGAGAATGAGGAATCATCGGGATCTTGCCCCATGCTCCGGTTGAACCCTTCATGACTCGTTCAATCGAGGCTTCCAACGCTCCTTCCCTGTCGCGGTACTTGTTGGCCACATCGAGCAACGGCGGACCCACTCGCTTCTGATCCACGGCGTGACAGTTGAAACAATCACTGGACTTCATGCGTCGCAGCCCGATGGGCCCATCATCCTTTGCCGCCGCCGTCGCGTTCGGCGACGGCAGTAGTCCGCTGGCAAACACGGCGTTCACACTCACACGACCGGGCGAATCCGGATCGATCGCAGCTACGTTGTTCACATCCATTTCGTAGTCATCGTTCGTGCCATCTTCTGCATCTTTGACGAACAATTCGTAGCGAATCGATTGTTGAGTATCAAAGAAATCGCCCGCGACCGGCTTCGTAAACCGAATTACGGGGCGTTCGTTTCCAACCACGGCGGCCACAGCGGCGGATCGGATCGTTCCGTGAGAATCTGTGACGACCAGTTCAAGATTGTAGATTCCGGGTACATCAATCGTGATGTCCGTCTGCGGTTCATTTGAAACAATTTTCGGAGAGGCCAGCTGATCGGCGGTGTTGATGAGGCGCCATTCGTACTTCAACTGGTCACCGGCATCCTTGTCAAATGTCCCTGCGCTGGACAGGGAAAGCGTGAGCGGCTCTTTGCCGATATTGTTTTCGACTGACGCGACAACGACGGGAGCCCTGTTCCCTCTGACATAGTCGATCCGCACCAGACGCGCATCGGAATTGACTCCCCATGTTTCGCCGTATTCCATCACATACAAAGCACCTTCCGGACCAAAGGCCATATCGATCGGCCGAACGAATTTCTGACCCGGCATGAACGGCTCGATCCGGCTGACGTGGCTGTTCTCATCGAGATGGACGATCTTAATCCAGTGCCGAGACCACTCATAGATGAACAATGAATGGTCAAATTCGACTGGAAACTTGACATTGGAATTCAAAGCCTCAGAGAAATGGTAGACCGGTCCCGCACATGCCGTCCGACCGCCCGGGCCATTGAGTTCTGGAAATTCAGCTGAATCACCGTATGGATAATACAGGAACGCCGATGTCGGCGGCGGCAGAGTTTTCTCGCCTGTGTTGTTTGGTGATTCATTGACCGGAGCTGTCAGGTCGAACGCAGCACCAATGGCACCCGTTGCAAAATCGACGTCTGTGTAAGGAAGGTTGTTGGCAATAAAATAGGGCCAGCCAAAGTTGCCTGCGGTACGCGCCTGATTGATTTCGTCGTAACCGCGCGGTCCGCGAGGTCCGTCGGCTCCTGCGTCGGGGCCGACTTCGCCCCAGTACACAAAACCCGTTTCCTGATCGATGGTCATCCGCCACGGATTGCGGCATCCCATCGCATAAATCTCGGGGCGGCCTTTGGAACCGTCTTTTGGAAACAGATTGCCTTCCGGGATCTCGTAGCTGCCGTCAGCCATCGGTCGTATGCGAAGGATTTTTCCGTTGTAACTCTGAGTGTTAGCAGAAGACTTTTGAGCATCCCAAGGGGCTTTATCGGGACGTTCATCGATCGGCGCGTAGCCCTGAGAATCGCCGTGTGGATGCGTGTTGTCGCCGGATGCAATAAACAATTCGCCGCGCGGCCCGAAGTGCAGCGAACCCGCATGGTGACAGCATTCTTTGCGCTGCTCTTCATACTTCATCAGAATCTTCTCCGAAGCCGGATCAAGCTTGCCATCCGTGAGCGTGAAGCGACTGATATGCTGGCCCGGAAAGTCAGGCGGAGAATACTGCAGATAGATCCAGTGCGTGTCGCTGAAGCTTGGGTCCAGGGCCAGGCCGATGAGTCCATTTTCCTGATCGTCGTGATGTTGATTTCACCGATCAGCACCACCTCGTGGTTCCCCAAGTTAATGGCTTTGAGCTTTCCGTTGACTTCAATGAAGTACACGGTCCCGTCGGGAGCCACGGCCAGTTCCATCGGTTGAATCAGACCGGCGGCGAGTTGGGTGATTTCAAAGCGACTGGAATCAACAGCTGCATCCTCGGCCTGCAGGCACGTCGCAAGCGATGACAAAACACAAACGGCGAACCCGATACGGCGTAGCAGGAAAGGCATTAAGTTCTCAACTGAGCGGACTGGCCAGCAAGGCACGTGGGATACGAACGGCAGGCAGCCTGATTCGGAGCTGTAATCACGATGTTATACATTGTCAGCCGCGGCCTGTCGCCTCTGTTGCGGGTGACGACTTGGTTGTTTTCGACATGGACAGCATCTGGCGTTTGATCGGAGACGCAACTACCCGTTGACGAAACTGTACGTTTCATTGCTTCAGCATACCGGCTTGGAATTCGACAGACTCGCAACCAGCACGGGAACCATGACCGGGGCTTGAATCGGCGTGAAGCACTTTCGCGTATTTCACAGAGTCAGATCCTGGAGCCCAGGCATTGGCAAATTGCTGCTCACGGACAGCCCGAGGCCCTGGCGCATGGGCCGCACCGTCACCGGGTCGTAATTGGCATGGTGCAAGAAGCAATGACCAATCGCCTGTGCGGTCAGCAATGATGTACTGATCGCAGAAAATCCTTGCCAACCGATGGCCATGTGACAAAGCCATTCGCTCCGGCCAACGAAGTCATCCCTCGAGTCAAGCTTCCAGTCGGGCTTCAACACTTTGCGGATGCGATGCGATAGATTCTGCGCCCAATTTTGCTGTGGCCTGAGGCCGTCAATAATCCACATCGCGTCCAGCAACGGTGTGCAATTGCGGACACCGGGGCGGGCAGTCACTGAATCTGGAGAATCCCCGCGCAGAGCATCAATCAGCAATCCTGTCCAGTCAACTCCACCGAGGTAACCGAGATGCACTGCCGGATTCGCACGCGGATTGGCGTCGATCAGCCAGGGTGTCCGATCGTCGTGATCCACAATGAAATCCAGACCCAGGAAACCAGTCCATTTCGTCGCGTTTGCCAATCGTTCTGAAACTGCGGCGATTCGAGGATGACTGATCGACTCCCGGTGCGAGGACGTGCCCCCGTTTTCCGGAAAGCAACGCAGCGGACGATAGATGACTTCACCCAGTTTGCGGCCTTCGTGACACAACATCAGAGTATAGATCGCTTCGCCATGAATCTTCTGCTGGACAAACGGCGGCTCAGAGTGGCGGCGCGATTCGCGTGCATGCAGGAGTCCAAAACGCTCAATCAGCTCCGGCATCGTATCGCAGTATTCGCGGCCAATGCTGTTATTGCTGGTCGGTAGTTTCAGCACGACAGGAAAACGCAGGGCACCGATCTCGCGTTCCAGTTCAAGTGGATTCGGACGGGGTACGGTGGGAGGCGTTGAAATGTTCTGTTCGCAGCATAAGTCGTAAAGGCTGGGTTTATGGTGCAGCCGCCACATCACATCGAATGGTGCCAGCGGCAGTGACGTCAGTGACTCCACCTCGTCACGAAACTCTGCCAGCAGCAGGGACTCTTCATAAGTGGGCATCAGCATGTCGTAGGGCCGCGACTTGAGCTCCCGGATGAGGGTCGCCAGATACCCGGCCGGATTTTCTGCAAGTGACGGCGTGCGCAACCACCTCGTTCCCGGGACGGACTTGCCCACCGACCACCAGTGATGATCGGCGACCGTCACATCGCATCCACTTGCGGTCAGCCCCTGAATCAGCCTCGCTGCAAAGAACATTGAGGAACCGGTCACAAGAACTCGCATAATGCCAATGATTTCCGCAGGGTCATCGACGAGGTCGTGATGGTGAATGGATGACATACGGATCTGATCGAGATTCCGAGGCGTTGTCAAGCGCGATGTCATCCAGGGCGATGATTAGCGTGAGACTTTCGGCGAGACTTCGGCCGAAAAAGGGGTCAGGAACCACTAGTGGGCAGCACCCTTCGGGCCATTTGGCTATTGGTTCCTGACCCAGTTCCAATCTTTGTCAGAGCCCTAATCATCAAGCACTTTGACAACAATCCCTGTCATGTCATCCTGAG
>JBBJME010000091.1:0-24973 GCA_037719765.1 Planctomycetaceae bacterium | reverse complement strand
GCGTTGGCTTTTCGATCATGACTGGCAATGGCCTGCAGCATATAGGGAAGTTCGTCGAACATTAGCAAAATTCGTGTCTCACGGTTGTTCTCGCAGATTGCCCTAAATGTCTCCTCGACTGCATCCTGCCAGCCCCGTTTTCCCAACTCTGGAATCTTGACCATCCCACCGACTTCCGTGCCTCCCAACTTTCCCAAGAGTTCTTTGAACCGGCCCGCGGTTTTGTCCATTGCCGACATCAGAGGCTTTAGCTCAGACAGCAGGACTTCAACGAACCGATCAGCTGAGTGAACTTTTTCAAGGTCAAGATAAATGGGTGAAATCCACTCCTTCGCTCGCTCGCCATTTTCTTCAGGACGCTCGTCTTTCCGACTCGGCGTTCCGCCAAAAAGCAAACGGATTTTGACTCGAGTCGTTGCCAAATCTTCGCAATTAGCCGATCTCGGCCGATCACACCAGTTGGAGAAACCTGTTGAGCCATGACACACCCTCCGAAGAAACCAAAGCAGAACAAGCGATAATAATATCGCACGACAATATTATCGTACGACAAAAACATCGCCTGTCAATGGAGTGTGCTCAATCCTGTGCTAACTCGGTAGGTGGCCAATTCCCCGCAGTGGGAAACCTGGAAGAATGAAAGGAGACGCAGCCAATCGTGTTCGGCACTTATGTTGCTTGGAGTTTGGCGGAAGAAGTTGATGGTCGGATCGTTGGGGGCTTGATCAAGCCGTTGCTGCGAATGTCGGAGCGTAGCGAGCTCTGATGCTCGTGATTGTCGCAACGTGAAGCCGGGTGAACCACGCGACTAAAACGCCCCGCGATCAGATGATGGGGCTTCTGGGTTCAGCAGTCGAACACTGAAACCCATGCCTCAAAAAATCCAACATCCCTGTCGAATCCTCACAGAACGCGTCACGCACAAATCGAATTCGAAGATCTTTCTTCGAATCCCATGTTGACGTTATTTAACACCGTCGCTGACACTTTTCAGTTTTTCTGAGGGATCCTTCAGCGGCAGCTTTTTGATCGCGTCAGCCATCCCAATGTCGCTTATTCAATGCCCGTTCCGTGCTCACTTCACTCGAATCTGAGCATCGATCATTTCCATCGCGTTCTTGATCAGAATCGTTCCCGTCTTTTCACCAAGGCTCGTCCGTGACACATAGGAATAACGATCAAAACTCTCGAAATCCACTTCTGTCAGAATATACCCGAAGGCGTCGTTGGTCAGGCCAAACAGGAGATTATGCTCGCCCTTCATCTTTCGTTTCAGATAAAAACCGATATTTGGAAGGGCCTCGCCAGGAATTGTGAGGATCTGGGAATTCCCAAGCGTCAGCAAATTGACCTGCACGGAGATGCGAAAATCCTCCGTGTGAGGATATTTCAGGGGTGATCCGGCCACGATCGAGCGCATCATGGCCGACTCAACGGGAAACTCCACGTTCCTGACAGTGTTCTTCACAATCGGCTGCGTCTGGGCGTTGGCCTTGCTGATGATTCGTTCGCCTTCGTCCGCCATCAAGTGACCGATCCGCAGGCACTCGTCCCATGTCCTGAGATCCGGCCAGACGGCTCGAACGGGATCGCCGGGTTGTGAAGTATCACGATTGTCGGCTGTCACCATGCCTCCCTGAGCCCCGTTCATGAACATGGCGATGCCACCCAGTTTCTGTTCAAGCTGATCGCACATCGGCCCGATGCAGTCAGGACTTGTAACGCCTGCGTCGCTGCCCAGAACCTCGGGGTGAATCGCATAGTTGACAAGTGTGCCAATGACTTTTCCATCGAGCGACTGCGTCTGAATTACGGCCATGCGAGGATCATACAGTTGCGGTGCGTAGTAGTTGTAGGCAATGCGTTCCGCCGCCTTGTCACTACCTATCTTCAGCGTCGCTGGTTGCAACGTGTCGAGAGACTCGTTGACGACTTCAGCGGTCTTTTCACAGACCGACTGCATGTACTTCAGGTCGCCGGTTGAACCGCCGGAAGGCAGGGGAAATGCATAACAATCCGGAGCGCTGTGAGTGTGGCTGGCTCCGATCAGAATGTTGTTCCCTGGAAGTCGCGGCACCAGTTTTCGCACTCGGTCGCCCAGCACGGAGGGAAAACCAAGCACATCAATACCAACCACCGCGATGGTTGTTTCTCCGTCGCTGAAAACCATCGCTCGGGCCGTTAGCTCACCCCGTTTTTCGGTTGCTGGATTCGGTTCGCCCACACCGCCGGATACAGGCAGCAGTGGATTCGGCGTGATCACCCGCATCGCCGCTCCTGCCTGAAAATCGGCACCACTCGTTTCGGAAAGGCTGAGCGTCAGTACGATGATGGCTGCAATGAACGGTACTGCTGTTCGCATGGCTGTTGGATGTCCTGATCTGGAGAAAGCGAATTGCGGTATGCCTAATGACTTGTCACGCACAAGGCGGCAAGCAGCACTATTCCACCGGTAACAATTCTTGACACGCGAATAGACATCGTTTGAACCTTAACAGCAGTGATATTTAAGTTACGTCAGAAAAACTAAATCCAAAATTTTGCGAAGCCATCCCTTCCATTCTTAATGATTCATGGACAGAATCACAGCGTTGCGGACTTTTTCACTGAGCTTGTTTTTTGGAGTGACAGACATGAAATCAATGAAGGTACGAAAACGCGGATTCACACTGATCGAGCTGCTGGTGGTCACGCGATCATCGCGATTCTGATTGCCCTGCTGCTGCCAGCCGTGCAACAGGCTCGCGAAGCAGCTCGCCGGACGCAGTGCAAGAATAATCTCAAGCAACTGGCTTTGGCTGTGCACAATTACCATGACACAGCAAATGCATTTCCGTTTGGATATTACCTCGCGGCTCCGTACACAAACTTCCGAAACGCATTTACAATGTTGCTGCCGTACATCGAGCAGTCAACGATTTACAATTCGCTCGACAGCAACGTCCCGATGGTGGCCGGTCCAACCGGCTATAATGCCGCCGCGCAGGCACAAAACGTGGCTCTGGCTGCAACGGTGATCCCGGCGTTTCTGTGCGCGTCAAGTCCCGGTCCTGCGACTGATGATTATTTGTATCCTGCCAATGCGTTTGGTGCTGGTGTTCCTCCAGTAAACTCACATAAAGGTGGCCGAACTGACTACGGTGGAACATCCGGTGTCCTTAGCGGAACGAATGGTTTTGGCTGGTTAGCATACAACGGCAGTCCGGGTGGAGATCGACACGGATTCTTTCGAGCTGCGGGTGTTGGTGGAAACACGACCCGGATGCGAGATATTACTGACGGGACGTCCAATGCATTCATGTTCGGAGAACGTACGGGTGGTCTGAAGATCTACTACAAGAACCAGCCAGCTCCAGGCATTCCAGCCATTATTTCACAGACAAATGGCGGGAATTGGGCAGATGCTCTAGCATTCGAACACTGGATTGATGGCACCTTGTACGATGGAACCGGCGTACGAGGACCGTGTGCTATGTGTACGAATCTTCGAGGGCGTGGGTTTCACAGTTTCCATACCGGAGGCTGTTAATTTGCTATGGGTGATGGCGCTGTTCGATTCGTCAGCGAGAATGTGGCTCAGTCAACTTTTGCAGCATTGATTACTATCCAAATAGGGTGAGATTCCTGGCGAATTCTGATCTTGGATCCTTAATCTGCGTGTCACGAGGCCCGTCGCAACAACGACGGGCGTTTTTTTATACTTTCTCACGAAGAAGTGAATATGCCTTTTCGATATTTGC
This sequence comes from Planctomycetaceae bacterium, assembly GCA_037719765.1. GTDB lineage: Bacteria > Planctomycetota > Planctomycetia > Planctomycetales > Planctomycetaceae > SXXK01. The sequence continues at coordinate 21,233 of JBBJME010000091.1, read as the reverse complement.
TCATGATGAGCCTCGTTCTGTGCTGCGGCTGTGGAGGTGAAGAGCCGTTCCGTAAAGCAACAAGTCCCGTGAAAGGAAAAGTTACTGTCGATGGTGTCGCACCGGTGTGGCTATCCAGATTCAGTGCATCCTGTTGCAGATTGAAGACCGCACATCCAACGGCTTCATCAACGGAAACGGATCAGACGGAAATTTTCAGATCGCAACGTACAATTCTGGTGACGGTGTTCCTGCTGGTGATTACACGGACGTTTGCCTGGCAGGAATTCAGTCTGCTGTCTCGGCAGTATTCCGGTCCAGACAAACTGAATGATCGCTGCGATCCCGCATCAACAATAAACTCACCGTCAAGGAGGGAGAGGAACTGGATATGGGAGTGATCGCTCTGACTACAGAGTAGCTTTTCATCCAGCATCAGGTGATCGAGGCGTTCAAGTGTTGGCCTGGATTCTGTGTTCGCTGCCTTTTTTTCTGTTCTCACTCAAAGATTGATTCCATGACAAAATCGTTTCTGATCGCGATGCTTCTGGCCGAAACACTGGTTTCGGAACTCGTTGCGGAAGACAAAGTACTTTCTGGAGAAGCATCAACTGCAGCGATTTTTCAGTATATGGATCGGCCCGAACCTGACTTCGCATGGAAGCTGGCTGACACGATCAATCTGGGGGCCAACAGAATCCATCGCCTGGAACTGACGTCGCAGAAGTGGCAGGGCATTCTGTGGAAACATAACTTGATTGTGTACGAACCCACGACACTCGTTCACAACGACCACATGCTGCTCTTCGTCAACGGCGGAGGTATGGACAGCGTGGGCAAAACACCGCAAATCAAAGACTTGGCTATGGGCATCGCGCTGGCGAACTTTTGCGGAGCCCGAATCGCCACACTGCATCAGGTCCCCAATCAACCGCTGATGGGCGGTAAAAAGGAAGACGACCTGATTACCGAAACGTGGCTGAAGTATCTGGAATCCGGTGACGCGACATGGCCGCTGCTGTTTCCCATGGCCAAGAGCGCCGTTAAAGCGATGGATGCACTCGAACAGTTTTCAGAGCAGCAGTTCAAACAGCCTGTCAAAGGATTTGTCATCACGGGTGCATCAAAACGCGGCTGGACCAGTTGGCTGACATCGGTCGTCGACAAACGCATCGTCGCGGCAGCGCCAATTGTGATCGACACACTCAACTTTCCGAAGCAGATGACACATCAGAAGAAGACATGGGGCTTTTACAGCGAACAGATCGAAGATTACACCAGCAAGGGTCTGGTGCGTGAAGACGGCATCCCGAGAGACGGCCGCGAGGCAGACCTCTGGGAAATGATGGACCCATATACGTATCGAGCTCAGTTGACGATGCCAAAGCTTCTCGTCGTTGGTGCGAACGATCGTTACTGGTCGGTGGACGCGATGAACCTCTACTGGGATGATCTTGTCGGCCAGAAGCACATTCATCGTGCTCCAAACGGGGGACATGGACTGGACGACGGCAAAGAAAATGCCCTGAAGACAATCGCCGTCTTCTTTCGTCACGCCGCCGCAGGAATAACACTTCCGGAGTTCAACTGGAAACCGGAAGTGACAGATTCTGAGGTCGGTCTGACCATGACGCCTTCCGGTGACCCGCAGGCCGTGCGCATATGGGTGGCTCGATCCGATTCCAACGATTTCCGCGAATCAAAATGGAACTCGCAGGATCTGTCCGCAACGGATGGCAGTTTCAGCGGCTCAGCGACGCGGTCCGGCGAACAACGGGTCGCCGTCTTCGGCGAGGCTGAGTACGAACACGAAGGCTTGACGTATTTACTTTCGACGCTGGTGTTCTGGAAGAGGCTGATTTTCAATTCATTTTGCACATTCAGAGGCCTGCATTTAAATATGCCAGGCTTCCTGACTGTCCAGTGATGGGTTGAATTAGCCGTTGGTAGCCACGGTTAAAACGGAAAACACGATGAAAACAACCGAGGCTGGCGCCTTTCGGCTCATGATCGGTATTAAATCAACAACCCGCTAGCGCCGTGTCGCTCACGGGGAGAACGAATTCCTGTCGTCGCGGATGATGGCTCCTCAGTTGAATTCGGTGAACTTCGCCGCGAAACTGCGGTCCGTACGTGCCGCTGAGACGCAATCCATCCTGTTCAGACACTGATCAATTCAACAACAATGCAAAAGCCACTTCCATTCGACGCTGCGACCGTTCAACGTATCGCTGAAAAATACCCGACCCCATTTTATCTGTACCGCGAACAGGGAATGCGGGAGACCGCTCGCCGACTCAACGCGGCCTTCGCGTGGTGTCCGGGTTTTCGAGAGTACTTTGCTGTGAAAGCTTTGCCAAATCCCTATATTCTGGAAGTATTGAAGGAGGAAAGCCTGGGTGCAGACTGTTCCAGTCTTGCGGAGCTGGAACTTTCAGAACGAGTCGGCATGACCGGCGAAGATCTGATGTTTACTTCTAATAACACGCAGGCCCACGAGTATCAGAGGGCGGCGGATCTGGGGGCCATCATCAATCTGGATGATTTGTCTCACATCGAGTATCTGCAGGAACACGTCGGTCTGCCGGATTTGCTCTGCTTTCGCTACAACCCAGGCTCGGCGCGCGAGGGCAATGTGATTATCGGAAAGCCGGAGGAAGCCAAGTACGGCTTCACCGAAGCACAGCTCTTCGAAGGATATGCCATCCTCAAAGCCGCTGGCGTACGGCGGTTCGGCCTCCACACGATGGTGGCCTCCAATGAACTCAACGGCGATTTCTTTGTAGAAACCGCCCGAATGGTGTTTGATCTGGCCGTGCGAATTCATCAGCAACTCGGCGTGCGGATGGAATTCGTGAATCTGGGAGGTGGCATCGGAATTCCGTATCGCCCCGAACACAAGGCTGTCGATTTGCAGGCCGTCGGGCAAGGCGTAAAGCAGGCCTATGCTGCCATGATTACCGGCACGCCTCTGGACCCGCTCAAAGTCATGATGGAGAACGGCCGTGTGATTACAGGGCCACATGGCTTTCTTGTGACAACCGCCATTCATCACAAACACATCTACCGCGACTACGTCGGCGTGGACGCATGCATGTCGAATCTGATGCGTCCCGGAATGTACGGGGCCTATCATCATATTACAGTGCTGGGCAAAGAAAAAGAACCTTATGATCGCATTGTCGATGTGGTCGGATCATTGTGTGAAAATAACGACAAGTTCGCCATCAACCGACCTCTGCCAGCGGTCGAACGCGGCGACCTGCTTGTCATTCACGACGCAGGTGCCCACGGCCATGCGATGGGTTTTCAATACAACGGCAAGCTGCGGTGTGCCGAACTGCTGATGAAGCCGGACGGATCGGTGAAAATGATCCGCCGCGCTGAAACTCACGACGACTATTTTGCCACGCTGGATTTTTCAGGGCTGGCTTGTTCGAAATAAGATTACGAGCAGGATTAAGATTAAGTCCAGGGAAGTGCTGGCAATAAGACGCCGTTCAGGACACTCAACATGCCGTTCATCGATCTCAGCACGATTCCATACATTGAACCTGTCCCTGGATGCCGCATGAGGACTCCGCATGGCCAGAATCTGATGCTTTCGTACCTTGAAATGGACGACGGTGCCGAAGTGCCTGTGCACCATCACCCGCACGAACAGGGGGGCATTCTGCTTCAGGGCAAAGTTCAATTAACGATTGGCGACGAAACACGTATCGTCGAAGCCGGTTCACTCTTCATCATCCCGCCGAACGTTCAGCACCGAGCCGTCGCTGTCGATGGCCCGGCGGTCGTGCTGGACGTCTTCAGTCCGGTCCGGGAAGATTACGCTGAACTTGCGAATCGTTACATTCCGGCTAGTGATGCGTAGTGTTTTTCACGGTTGACGGCCATAAGCCGCCTGAGTTGAATTGATCATGCTGGTATCGGGGAATCTCAGTCGACGGAGCGACTGAGCTACGTAGGCGACGTCGCTCCGCCGACTCGCATTCCTGACGATCATCGTGCAAACAAAACAATTCGCTGCTTATGGAACATATCCTCCTGATCACCTATTCACCCGGCTCCATGAACGCGAGCGAGCCATCAACGGCCATGTGGATCGGACCGTGGATCAGCGTCGCGCACTTATTCCCGTCTTTCGTCTCATCCACATTGAAGAGAACGGCCCACACGAAGTTATCCCAGCGTTTCACAAGGATTGTCGATGTGCCAGCCAGCTGGCCCGTGTGCCACATGCTCACGCGGTCCAGCCCCTTGATTGATCGCACGTTCCAGCCGAGTCCATACCAGGTATCAGCGTCGGAGCCGGCGAACGCAGGTCGTTCTCTCAACTGCCGCAGAGTGTCGGGTTTGAGAAGTGGTTTCGTGCCTGAATCCATTGCGGCTGCAAAACGGACCAGATCGGATGCGGTCGATGTCCAGGCTCCGTGAGAATCCATGACCTCCAGGTCCGATTGTCCATAAGGAGCCTGGACGAGTTCAAACTTCCCGGATTTCCCTGCATGTGCCGCATCCCAAATTGCCGGATACGTCTTGAGCGTCTGCGTGTAGTAGTGAGCCTCATCGTCGGCACGATCGGCAAGTCTGGTTTTCCCGAGCCGCGTCCCGAGCATCCCGGCGGGTTTCAGAATTCGTTCCGTCACGAACGATGCATAAGGCTGTCCACTGGCCGCTTCAATCACTCTTCCGAGCAGGCAATAACCAAAGTTTGAATACTGATGTTCGGTGCCGGGCTCAAAGTCCAGCGATCGCGACAACTGGTATCGGACAATGTCCGGGATGCGTGCGAGCTGTTTAAGTTCCATCGCACGGCTGATCGCAAGCAGTTCGAACATCGGGTCTTTGGACTTGTCGCGATTCCAGCCGCCGGAATGCTGCAGCAGATGACGAATGGTGACGCGACTCCATGCGGGATCGGCATCTTTCGGTAGTGCAAACTTCTTGTCGCGGACAAGATAGTCAATCACATAATCATCGAGCTTCAGCTTGCCATCGTCAACCAGCAGCAGCACGGCGACGGCGGTAATCGGCTTGGAAATACTGGCGATGCGCAGCGTCGTATTCGCAGCCATCCGCGTTTGCTGTTCCAGATCCGAATACCCGAACCCGCGTTCGTAGACGATGATACCGTCCCGGGCGACCGCCAATGTGGCGCCTGGAATGTTGTTGTCCATCAGCGTCTTCAGCAGGAGTTCGTTGATCGGCTCCAGATTCTTGCCCAGTTCTCCGGTGACGGGAACCGAGCCAGCGGGCAGCTTCAATAGCTCAATGTTCTCTGTTTTTTGCACCCAGATTGTTGAGTGCAACTCTCCCGACCGTTCAGATGCTCGATGAATTGTGTTTTTGAAACCGTCATCGCTGTATCGCTTCTTTGCATCGCGAAATTCTTTATCCGAGATATTCACCTGAATCAGCCATGCCCGCTTGTCCCTGTTTGGCTCAGCCGTGACATCAAAGACCGCTTTTCTTTCAACGACTCTGACGCGCAGATCGCTGATGATCTGCCCCTGCGATGTCAGTTGGTCAACATACGCAGACAACTCGGTCGCGGAGAGTCCTTTGCGCTCGACTGTCTCGTCAGCAGCCTGAGCAGTGCTGGCCAACACCAATAAAAAAGTCAGCATGGGAATCAGTCGCATGGTTATGACTCCGTGTCGCGTGAGTTCAGGGACCTACGCAATTCCCGGCACCGCAAATGCCTTCGCGAATTCCGCAATTTCGCCACGAATCCTTCCCATCGCTGCCGCATTCTCGTGAGATTTCAACGCCGCCAGAATCCATGCTCCGACACGCTTCATTTCATCGGTCTTCATCCCGCGTGTCGTAAGTGCCGCTGTTCCGATTCGAATCCCGCTGGGATCCATCGGCTTCCGCTGATCATACGGAATCATGTTCTTGTTGACCGTAATGCCAGCTTCGTCAAGGGCATGCTCAGCCACTTTGCCCGACAAGCCAATCGTCGTCACATCACACATCATCAGATGATTGTCCGTGCCACCGGAAACCAGACGCAGGCCCCCCTGCATCAGTGTTTCAGCGAGTGTCGCGGCGTTATCGACAATCTGCTGCCCGTAGGCTTTGAATTCAGGCTTTAACGCTTCACCGAAACAGACCGCCTTCGCGGCAACGATGTGCATCAACGGACCGCCCTGAATTCCGGGAAACACACTGCGATCGACATTCGCGGCATGTTCTTTTCGACACAGAATGAAACCCGATCGAGGACCACGCAATGTCTTGTGCGACGTGGATGTCACAAAGTCCGCATGAGGCACCGGACTGTTGTGGATTCCAGCCGCCACCAGACCTGCATAATGCGCCATATCGACCATCAGGTACGCGCCGACAGACTTCGCAATCTCTGCAAATTTTGCATGATCGATTTCTCGAGGATACGCACTGGCACCCGCGACAATCATTTTTGGCTTGTGTTCTTTCGCCAGCGCTGCGACCTGATCAAAGTCAATCCGATGGTCATTCTCGCGCACTCCATAGTGAACGGCCTTGTACAGCTTGCCACTGAAGTTCAGGTGCATCCCATGAGTCAGATGTCCGCCATGTGCGAGGTTCATGGCCAAAATCGTATCGCCGACATTCAGGATGCTCATGTAAGCCGCCATGTTGGCCTGTGAACCTGCGTGTGGCTGCACATTCGCATGTTCGGCTCCAAACAATTCCAGCGCGCGATCGCGAGCGATGTTTTCAACCACATCGACGTATTCGCAGCCGCCATAGTAGCGTTTGCCAGGATAACCCTCGGCATATTTGTTAGTCAGCACCGTGCCAGCCGCTTCCATTACAGCCGCACTGGTGTAGTTTTCTGAAGCGATGAGTTCGAGTCCATCGACCTGGCGGCGACGTTCATGAACAATCGCATCCCAAATGGCTGGATCGGATGACCTGAGTGCAGACATTTCAACTTCTTTCAATAGCGCGGAATACGAGCGACAGAAGGACCAGAGAACGAACGACAAACTGAATAAATGAACACGCAAAAATGCGTCACGAAGTGAGGTTGACGGCGACGATTCATTCAAGCCATTGAGGCATTTTTGTGAAATTTTTGCAAATTATTGCCGCGAAATTCAGAACCTTCGGTGACTTTGCACTCTTATAGCAGTAGATCGTCTGATTGCTACCGTTTGCCATTTTTCCACGGTATCTTCGAGGAAAACGGCCAGCGTTTCCGATCTGCGGAATGGCCGATTTTTATTTTAACGAAGGAATACCGGTGACTGACCGGACATCGCTCAACTCCCCCGAAATCAATTCCACTCCGTTCGCTCAACCGAATTCTGAGATGGATCTCGACGCGACGATGCCGAATGGCGAAGTCGCCGTGAGTTCACTTCCGCTTGTTGGTGAAACGGTCGCCTTTACAGGAACCCTCGCATCAATGACGCACCGCGACGCAATTCGCCTCGTTGAAAAATATGGCGGCCGCGCAACGCACACGGTGAGTGGTTCGACAACCATGCTGGTCATCGGCGAAGAAGGCTGGCCATTGGAACCTGATGGCGGGACGTCCCAAAAACTGCAGCAGACCATGCAGTTGACCGCAGACGGCTCAGAAATCAAGGTACTCGCAGAATCGGATTGGCTGCAGTTGCTGGGGCTCGACGAACGTCGCGAAGAGATCCGGCGCGCGCATACGCCGGCAATGCTGAGCCGGTTGCTCGACGTGCCCGTTCGCATGATTCGTCGCTGGGCGAGACTGGGACTCATTCGCCCTGTGCGCCGCGTTTGTCGTCTGCCGTATTTTGATTACCGCGAAGTTGCCAGTGCTCGTCGACTGGCGATGTTGCTGGATCAGGGCGTCTCGGCCGAAGTTTTGGAACGCAGCCTCAGTGAACTCAGTCATACAATGGCGGGCACTGATCGTTCACTGGCGCAGCTGAATCTGCTCGTACAGGATGACAAGATCCTGATGCGGGACGATCGCGGTGTGCTGAATCCACGCACTGGCCAGCGATTGCTGGACTTTGATGTCAGCGACGGCTTCGGAGTCTTTAGTCCTTCCGACGACGGGACAACTTCGAATGATCCTGCCGACCATGACGAGGCGGACGAAGAAACCGTTTCCATTCCATTCGCTTCGGCGCGACCCGATCTGCAGGATCGCCGGATGGCAGACTGGAATGCCGAAGAATGGTTCCACGAGGGCTGTCTACTGACCGAAGAAGCAGAACTGGAATCTGCCATTAATGCCTTCCGCAACGCCATGAGTCTGCTGTCTTCAGAATTTGCTGCGGTGCGACTCAGTTCGGAACACCCGGCTGATGGTCAATTGTCATTGTTTCCTGATCCGGCGGACGTCAATTTTCACATGGCCGATGCGCTGTATCGCACGGGCCGCGTGGAAGCTGCGATCGAACGCTACTACTGCGCGATCGAATCGGCTCCGGATTTCATCGAGGCATGGACTCAACTGGGTTGCCTGCAGTCGGAACTGGGTCAGCCGGAAGCGGCAGAGCAGTCTTTAATCACCGCAATCTCGATTCATCCTGAAAACCCGGACGCGCTGCTTCACTACGCTCAACTGCTCGATCAGAATCAGCGTGCGGACGAAGCTGTCGATTACTGGAAACAGTATTTGCAATACGATTCTCGGGGACCCTGGTCCGATCATGCCCGCGACAGAATTGCCCGAGCGGCACCGGTGGCGGTTCCTGCGCCCATGTCCGACGACGAACTCTTCGGATGAAACACTGTCCAAACGCCGGCTTTTTGTTTGCGTCATGCGGGAATCATCGCGGGATCCGTTCCTGGAAAATCGAGGAATCGGAGATACCCTTTCCTCGTCGCGTCTGCCGCAGTAGCATCTGCGGCTTTCCGGCCACAATCTAAGGGACGCAATGAGCAAATTTGAATCCGTCAACGTCGCGAAAGCCGCAAACATCTATTTCGACGGCAAGGTCACCAGCAGAACGGTCGAGTTCGCTGATGGCAGCATCAAGACGCTGGGTATCATGTTACCCGGTGAATACAAGTTCAACACGGGCAAGCCAGAACTGATGGAGATCCAGGCGGGACAATTGAGCTATTGTCTGGCAGGCGAAACGCAATGGCACGACATCAAGGGCGGCCAATCCTTCGATGTCCCCGGGAATTCGTATTTTGAACTCAAAGTGACACAGGTCGCCGACTACATCTGCTCGTTCCTGTGATGCACGCACCTCTCGATCATTACATTCCAGGAATCTCCCTCGACAAAGGTTTTTCATGCGCTGGTCCCAAACATTAATCCCGACGATGAAAGAAGTTCCGGCGGATGCCGAAGTGCCCAGTCACCAGTTGATGCTGCGTGCCGGGTTGATCCGACAGCTGATGGCCGGGGCGTACACGTATCTGCCGCTGGGCTATCGGTGTGTGCGTAAGGTATCGGAAATCGTGCGACAGGAAATGGACAAGGCTGGTGCGATTGAACTGTTCATGCCGGCTCTGCAGCCAATGGAACTTTTCGAACGCACTGGACGTCGCGAAGCTTTTGGCAACGTATTGTTCAATTTCGAAGTGAAGAAGGGTGATCGCAAGCTGCATTTGGCACTCGGTCCGACACATGAAGAAGTGGTCACAGACCTGATGTCCAAACACATCAACAGCTACCGACAGTTGCCAATCACGCTCTACCAGATTCAGACAAAGTTTCGTAATGAAGAACGTCCTCGATTCGGCGTCCTGCGAACGAGTGAATTCCTGATGAAGGATGCGTACAGTTTCGGCGCAACGATTGAGCAGCTCAACGCGGCCTACGATGCGATGTACAATGCCTATTGCCGAATCTTCGAGCGTTGCGGATTAAAGTATCTGCCCGTCGAAGCGGAGAGCGGTCCGATCGGTGGTGATGCTTCCCACGAATTCATGGTGCCCGCGAGTAACGGTGAAGACTTCGTGATTCACTGCCCGAAATGCGGTTACGCCGCGAATCAGGAACGCGCCGACACAGGACGCATGTCAAAACTGCCTGCCGAAGCAGTCGGTGTCGCCGCTCCGGTGAAAGTCGATACGCCTGACGCCGGCAGCATTGAACAAGTCAGTAAACTGCTGAAATCCGACGCAAAATCATTTATCAAGACGCTGATCTATAAGGCCGACGGCAAGCCTGTCGCCGTGCTGCTTCGAGGCGATCATACCGCCAACGAAGGCAAGATTCGCCGAGCCACCAGGACGACGACGGTCGAACTGGCCGACGAAGCGACGATCCTGAAAGTCACCGGTGCACTTGTGGGCTTTGCTGGTCCGATCGGTATTCTGTGCCCGTGCATTGCGGATCACGACGTGGCCCTGATCACATCGGCTATCGTTGGGGCAAACGCTAAGGATACGCATCTCACGGGCGTTATTCCCGGCACGCACTTCGAGCTGACAGAGACATTTGACCTGCGAAACGCAGAAACCGGTGATCCCTGCCCGAAGTGCGTGGGGACTCTGCAGATGGTTCACGGAATCGAAGTGGGTCACGTCTTCAAACTGGGGACCAAATACAGCGTATCGATGGACGCGAAGTTTGTGGATGCTCAGGAACAGTCCCATCCCATCATCATGGGCTGCTATGGCATCGGCGTGACACGCGTGGTGGCTTCGATTGTGGAAACCTGCCACGATGAAAACGGTATTATTTGGCCGATCAGCGTCGCTCCGTACACCGTGCAGATCATCCCGCTGAACGTCAGCGATTCGGAAGTCATGAAGGTCACCAACAGAATTTATGGTGAACTCACGGCTGCCGGAATCGACGTCCTCATGGACGACCGCGACCAGCGTCCGGGGTTCAAGTTCAAAGATGCCGACCTGATCGGAATCCCTCTGCGAGTCACCATTGGCGGCAAAGGCCTCGCCGAGGGCATCGCCGAAGTCAAATTGCGATCCGAAAGCGATGCAAAGAAAATTCCGCTGGCCGACGCTGTTGCGTTTGTGAAGGACCTGATCGCGGCAATTCAAGTGAGCTGAAGGCAATTCACGATGAAAGCGAACTGATCGTAGCTTCTCGTATTGCGACTCCGGAAAGTGGCCGCGTTGCGCGGAATGCAACATGCGGTGCAGGACCAATCGTTCGACAGGAGACTCAAAACCGTCAGGTTCGACCAAATTGGGGACTTTCAATGCTGGAAGTTCTGAACTTCCGCGATCTGATCTACGGGTTTGACCTAGAGAGATTATAGCGGTTGAGCATTCTTTAATCGGCCTTCGAGCTATTCATGTGAAAAACCACATCTCTCATTTGCCAGATTCGATGTTGGTTCGCCAGTCTCCGATTCGCCGGGTTCGATCTCGCTGCGGTACGGCGGCAGTGGAACTGGCTGTCACTTTGCCCTTGTTGGTCGCACTCGTCTTTGGTGCCATGGAAATGGCCAATGCCGTCTTCTTGCGACAGTCACTGAACGTTGCCGCTTACGAAGCAGCAAAGGTGATTACCCGGCCTGGCAACAATGAAGCACTGGCGCGGACACGATGCCAGGAAATCCTGACGGTTCGTAAAGTCTCAACGTTCACTCTGACATTTTCACCGACAGTCACAACCGCGACCGCGGGAGGAACGCAGGTCACGGTGACGCTGTCCGCTCCGGCATCCAATCTTTCCTACGGACCGGTGCAATTCATGTCGGGTAAAACGACGACTGCATCGGTCGTCATGGTTCGCCTGTAATAAATCCCAGTGCCGCCAACGCGACATGGTAAGTCCATGTGACTGGAAAAGTGAAGAGATGGTGCAAATATGAAAATGATTTCGAATTCGGGTATTCCATCAACTGATCAGCGATCTGGAGCAGCACACATTCTGATTGCCGCAATGCTGTTCACATTTATCGTCGTCGCGGCGATGACTGTCGATATTGCTTATATGCAACTGATTCGAACTGAGTTGCGAACTGCAACAGACGCAGCTGCAAAAGCTGGTGCCGAAGCCCTTGTCAGAACCCAGGACGGGAATGCGGCAAAAGCTGCAGCGGTTCAGTACGCAAGTCTCAACAGAGTTGGCGGCCAGCCTTTTCGGATCACTCAAAACGATGTCACTCTTGGGCGAGTTACCGGACAAAACAACGGTTCATGGAAGTTTACTGCGAATTCAACACCCTACAATTCAGTTCGAGTCAATTCGAAGATCGGGAATGGTGGCGCGACCGCTGCGATGCCGATGTTCTTCGCGCCTGCACTGGGACAAGCTCCGTTTACTACAGCATCACAGGCGACTGCAGGACAACAGGAAGTGGAGGTCTGTCTGTGCATCGACCGCTCCGGCTCCATGATGTTCGATATGTCGGGAGATGACTGGGAATATCCATCCCCGAATCCACTCTTGTACGCATCCAGTTATTACCCAAGTACGATGTACCGGAACTACTGTTCTCCCCCTCACACCACCGACAGTCGCTGGGCTGTCATGAGAAGGGCGGTCAACACGTTTTTAGACGAGGCTGGCCAGTTTCAGTATCCGCCGCGCACTGCTCTGGTAACGTGGAGCAGTGCCATGACTCTGCCTTACCATCCCTTCACCAGCTACACCCTGGTCGATACAGACTTCAATTTACCTTCCGTCGGAAATTTTAGCTGGTCAAGCAATCGTAATTCCATTGAAAACTCAATTGCCACTCGGTCGGCCAGTGCTGTTGGAGGCGGTACCACTCTGTCTGCCGGCCTTGACCGGGCTGTCCAGGTATTGACCGGGAACAACGGTCGTGCCCTGTCCAAAAAGGTCATCATTCTGCTGACCGACGGTGAGTGGAATGCGGGGCGTGATCCCATTCTCGCGGCACAGGATGCATTCGCTGTCGGTATCACGGTTCACTGCGTGAGCATGCTGACAAGCACACAGGCAACGCTGACTCAGGTTGCTTCCATTACCGGGGGTAAGTATTACCCCACCAACGACGCGGCACAGCTTCAGCAGGCATTTCGTGATCTGGCACGTTCACTTCCGATCGTTTTGACTGACTGATCGACAACGTCACAAGTGAGACATTTCGATGAACTCAATGCGGCAAATCTGCCATCGACAATTCAAACGTGAATCAGACCGAAAAGGAACCCTCACGGTCGAGTTTGCTATTGTCGCTCCTCTGATTTTCCTGTTGTTTCTGAGCAGCCTGGAACTGACTGCATTGAACGCTGCTCGTCAGACTGCAGGCAATGCGTCGTATGAAGCGGCTCGCAAACTGATAATTCCGGGAGGCACCGTCGCACAGGCCGAGGCTGAAGGATTACGGCAGATGAACATCGTTGGGATGGGCACAGGAGCAACGGTGACTATCGTGGACTCAACAACATCGGTCACTGCCACTGTTTCAGTCCCCGCAAGCAATGTGTCATGGGGACTTGTGCGGTTCTGCTCCGGCTACACGCTGCGTCAGACATGCACTCTCACGAAAGAGTAGTTGCTGTCCAGGTTTCAGTGATGAAATACGAGATCGCTAAAACGCCTCAACCAGTGGCGGTTCGTCTGTTGAGTTGCCGGAAATCGGCGTTTTCGTGCTGGCGGCGGACCAGGAGACGTTCTTGACGGCAGCCGAGGACTCTGTTGTCGAGAACGCAGGGTCCGGGGTTGGGGCAACGGCGGTGTTGGGCGTCGAGTTCTGAGGAACCGCAGAAGGAGTGGCCGTGGGCAACGTGGTTTCGAATGACCATTCTTCGCCGGGCGACTGCATCTCGGGCATTCCGTTGCCGGATGTTCCGGTTCCGAATGACATGGATGTGGTCTGATCCGGTGACACCTTCATAATGGAGTTTGCGGACTGCCAGCCACCTGATGATGGCGTGTTTCCTGGGGTCTGCATGTCGCTCGGCGCGTAATGGGCAGACATCATGCTCTGATTCATGTCCGGAGCGGCAGCCATTTGACTGCCATACATCGGATTGCCAGCCATGGCCATTTGAGTCTGTGCCATCCGCATCTGAGCCATGCGGGCACCGCGCGACGGCGGGCCGAACGCGGTTCGTTGGCGAGGCACGTTGTAAGGATGCACGCCGCGGGCCATCGCGGTTGCGGCCATTGGGCTTGCCGAACCAGCGCTCTGTGATGCAGCGGCGATGCGAGAATGAACTTCCGGCTGATTCCAGTCGGATTGCAGCGATCGCTGATAGATTGCGACGGCCTGATCGGGTTGTCCGTTCTCTTCGTAGTACTGCCCGAGGTGCGCGAGTGCGGTTGTGTGACCGGGATTGACCTGGAGCGCTCGTTGCAATGATTGAACCGCCGCGTCAGACTGACCCATTTCTCGCTGCAACCATGCCATTTCGACGTGGGATTCAGCAACGTATGGCTGAGTTCCCGCCCAGGTCGTCAACAAGCTCGCGGCTTCGTCGCTTCGTCCCTGTGCCATCATCGTTTCCGCCAGTCCGTGATAGGACGGTTGATGCGACGGTGCCATGGTCAGCGCCTGGCGATACAGTTGTTCCGCCCCTTGCGAGTCACCCAGCTTCATCCTTGCCTTGGCGAAGTTCGCGACGTAATCGGGATTCGCTGGATTCGCCTGCATCGCCTGCTGAAACTCATTTGCTGCAGCCGTGTAATTCCCTTGTTCGTAATAGCCCATGCCCGACGAATTTGTCGCATAGCCATTCATTGTGGTACAGCCACCGGCGTTGATGGCCATCAATACGACAATGCAGGGAAGCTGCAGATGCAACTTGAAGGAGCGCATAACGAGAGCCTTTCAGAGGAATCTGGAAAGGTGAGAGTGCAGAGAGATCAAACGACGGGCACTTTGAATCCGAGGGAAAGGGGACGGAATCACTAGCGAGGAGTATCCTGTGGGTCATTCGCTATTGGTTCCGGACCTCTTTTCTCAGAGCCGTTCAAAGCCTTTGAGATTGGAGAGGAACACAGGATACCTGTTCCCGCATTTTTCAGGCAACGCCGATTCGGCAGGGATCGACACGTAAATGCTCGCACCGCCCACGCACCAGCAGATACTGCCGAATTTCAGCTGTTCTCAGTGGATGCCGGGCAATATCAGCCGGTGTTCAGGCAAATTGGCTCAAGTCAGTCTCAGCCGTCTGCCACGTTCACGTAAACCTTGATCGCTTCCTTGTCTTCCACCAACAGACGCATCATCTCTTTGTAGTTATCCAGGCCCTGAACGGGTGTCGTCAGAATTTTCTGAATCACGCCGGGCCATGTCACTTCACCCAGGGCCAGATCCGCGATGCCGGATTCGAAATGACGGAAGTTTGCATTCACCGATCCTACCAGCAATTTGTTCCCCAATACCCAGTTGAGATTGATACTGTCGCTGGGGACTACTGCTTTCCTGGTTCCGCCAGTAATGCTCGTCCAGACCATGCAGCCGTTGTGACCAAGAATCTCCATGGATTCAAATGCAATCTCGCTGCTTCCGGTCGCTTCGATAATGAGATCAGGCTTACCGTGTTTGGCCGCGAGTTCCTTAAGTGAATAATCCTGCGTGCTGATGTAAGTCGAGCCAAAACCCTCAGCGATTTCCGATTTCAGGTTCGGTTTGCGGCCCCGAGCCAGTGTAAAGACCTCGATGCCCCGCAAGCGCAGGATCAATGTCGACAGCAAACCAATCTGACCAGACCCAGTTACCCAGGCTCGTTTTGGTTCCCAAACCTGCAGTCGTTTCTGAGCCAGGATCGCCTGATCAACTGCCTTGGCTGCACAACTCATGGGTTCTGCCAGCACATGCAGATGCTTGAGTCCCACCGGGATACGGACGACAAATTCTTCATCGTCCACAAAAAATTCGGTCAGGAAGCCATGCCGCAGATTGATCCCGCGCTCATAATATTGTTCTTCACTTGTAATGTCTGAACGACCAATGCGGTCATAGATCGATCCGCCGGGACGTCGCACGGTACACGTCACATAATCGCCGACTTTCACTCGACGAACGTTCGGACCAGCTTCTTCCACAATGCCGAAGCACTCATGCCCGATCACAAGGAAGTCGTATCCTGGCGGCGCGTTGCCGTACAATGCCTCGTTGATCTCGCGATCAGTGGCGTCAACGCCCACCTTGAGAACGCGGATCAGCACCCCGCGACCATCGGGAACATCAGTCACTGCCGGTTTTGCCAGCTCAGCAAGATGCACGCTGTCTGGAGTTCCGGGATGGACGGCAATGGCTTTCATCAATCAAACTTTCCTGAATGTGCTGTGACGACTGTTGGTTGGAGCACAGGTTTTTTCCTGCGTTGCGAGCAAACCGAGGCCGGATTCTAGTGCTTTGTCAGGCTTTAAAAAAGGGGTCAGGAACCAATAGCCCAATGGCGTATACGGCTATTTCGCATCTGTCGCTGTCAGGGCCGCCACTTTCCGGGATGCGGCCTCGGCCGCAGTCGCCTTCACATCCGCGACCTTCACAGGTGCAGACCCCTGACGCTTACTTTCGTCGGCTGCTTCCATGAAAGCATACAAGTCGATGGTTTCCTCAGCCGACACCGGTGCTTGCCCGGTTCGAAAGAATTTCACGATTTCAACAACCAGCGGGCGGTAACCGTCGAACTTGCCAAGAGACGCGACACCATTGGCTCCAAACGCAGTGCCGCCGTATCCCGATCCACCGGCGCGAATGCCGCGAAAAGTCCCGATCCGACCATCTGCCCAAACGCCCGTCACCTGATCAAAGTCTTTAGTGGAGGTGCGTACCACGGATTCGCAGCCTGCTCCCATCACCGTAAACAATGCCTCGCAGCCATGGATGCCGTACCAGAACAGATCAGGATGAGTTGCTTCAAGTGAACAGGGTGAATACGCATCGCATCCCGTCACGGGCCCGATCGAGCCGCCGCGAATCTCCTGAATGGCTGAAGAAAATCGCAGCGACGAAGAACTGAAGACCGGCGTATCATAGTGCTTCGCAAGTTCAAAAATTGCGATCGCATCGATCAGTGAACCAGCGATCGGTTTGTCGATAAAAACCGGCTTGCGGGCCTTCAGGACCGGTGCCACCTGTTCCAGATGCGGGCGACCGTCGTTGGTCTCCAGCAACACGGCATCAACTTGTGAAATCATGGTATCCAGGTCGTCGCAGATCTCAACGCCAAGGGCTTTGATTTTCTCTGTGTACTCAGGCACACGCTTGACGCTGCTTTCGATGTCAGGACTGCCCTTGGGATACACGAGCACAACTCGAAAGCCTGCCACTTCCGGATCGGGTTCCTGCTTGTTCAGCAATTCGGCAAACGCCAGACAATGAGAAGTGTCCAGTCCAATCATGCCAATCCGCATCGGCTTGGCAGGCTCATCAGCTGCGACGAAACCAGCAACAAGAGCGATGGCAGTAATAGTCAACAGAATTGTGCGCATGGATTTGTGTCCTTGGAGGTTGAGGAGAATTATTCGTCTGGGACAGCCCTGACGCTTTAATTCTAAGCGATTCCTGCTGAGGTTGTCCGTCTCTCACCGCGAACCGGTTCAACTCAGCGTAAAATACTGCTGTCGTCGGTTCATCGGCCGCTGCCGCCAGAAACGTCCAAAGCAGTCCAGGAATCTCCGGCAACACCGCTCCTCACCCATGCCCTTCGCCCATTCAAAATCCCCGGTGAGCAGTCTCGAGGGAACTAAAAAGGTGTCAGAACTAAAAAGGTGTCAGGTCCGAATCATCCACCCTCCGGATTTTGGGGTTCGTAAGTTTGTCATCATTTGCGTGTCTCAGGGTTGGCTACCTCCTTTTGTGGTGATGTGCCTTGTGTTTTCCTGGTGTTTGCACTCGGATTGGTCGCACCAGGCTCATCGACCGTGTATAATCAGCGATCCGCTTTACCAGAATCCGGCTTTGACATTTCATGCCGGGAATTTGGCAACGCAGATCACAACGGATATTTTTCTGACTTTTCGCCGGATGCTCGCTATGCCATCACCATTTCCCGGAATGGACCCGTTCCTCGAAGGTGACGAATGGGAAGATTTTCATTCTCGTTTCATTACGACAATGGCAGTGAAGCTACTGCCCGGAATTCGCCCTGATTATGCCGTGCGGACGGAACGTCGAATCTACGTCGAACATCCTCTGGACGATGTCAAATCGATTCGTCCCGACGTTACGATTTTGCGCCATCCGGACAACATTGGCTATTCGCGGAGCGGATCAAAATCGACGGTGGCAACGTTGGAACCTGTCGAAAGGACGGTGCCAATGTCGTTCGAAGTCGAAGAAAAATTCCTCGTCATACGGCGACTGGATTCATCCGAAGTCGTCACGGTCATCGAATTGCTGTCACCCTTCAATAAACGCATGGGAACCCGAGGCCGTCCGACGTATCTGGCGAAGCGTCAGGAAGTGATTCAAAGTGCCACGAATCTTGTGGAACTGGACCTGCTGCGTGGAGGCGAACGACTGCCGACGCTGGAACCTCTGCCAGCTGGCGACTACTTCGCCTTAATTCGTCGCAGCACCTTTGCGGTTTATGCCTGGCCAATGAACCACTGTCTGCCACCGATCCCCATTCCCCTGGACCCTGGCGATCGCGAAGTCACGCTCGACCTGCAAGCCGTGTTCGATACCGTCTACGATGAAGCGGGTTACGACTATTCGCTAAGCTACCGCCGAGAAATGTCGCCACCATTCAGCGACGCAGAATCGTCATGGGCGAAATCTCTGCTACCAAATGGATCGGGTGATCTCGTAGTGGACACTGAATCGTAATGTGTCGATATTGCGTTCTGTTGCAAAAACACGCCGATGTCCGTTGTTCTCAAGCATCCCAACAATGCGATGAAAGAAAAAATAGGGCAGGTCGTTTTGTCGTTGATTTAACGTCTGAACCGTTTTGCATTCTGAGTGATGAACTTCGCTTCTTATGTTGACAGGACGATTAAGGTCAGGACGATTAGAAACACAAATTGCGATTCATCGTCCTGACCTTCATCGTCCTGTCAATAAAAAGTCCCACGCACGACACGTGTGAAACGACAAAAATTGGCCAGGTCTTTCAATCGGTGACCTGCCGCCAAGCGCCTTTCGGCTTCAATATCATGTTGCCGGAGACCACGGCATCGCGACTTGTTTCGTCGTATGACATCCCGCTCCTGATTCGCCAGTTCATTCAGCTGGATTGACAGTTGAAACAGCGGCCTTTGCATCAACGACATAGTCACCGCGTTGCAACACCGCGTTTGGCTGCAATTGAATGATCTGAGCCATCGCTTTGTCCGGATCAATGTCATTGGTAACCCGAATCTTCCCTTTGGCGACCGGCCACGGCTTGTTGCTTCCGGGCAGAGTTTCGTAAACTTCCAACACCTGTCCCACGACCAACCCGTCATCCGCGCCAACAGAGATCCTCACGATATTGCGGCCAACATCGACGTCGGAGATCAACCCCTGTATTCGAGCGACCACAGAGGAATTACCGGCTTTGGGGGTCTTTTCGCCAGTGTACGCCGACGAGGATATATCCTCTTTTTTGAAGAGTTCCTGGTCATTGAGACCGGACATCGCATTATTCTGCTTCGCTGCAGTCGCGACCACGAATTTGGAGTTTTTTAGATCCCATAGCGAGACAGTGGTGTCATACTGGCCGGATGCCAGCTTGCTGCCGTCAGGGGAGAATTCGACGCACCATGTTGGCGAGTCGATCGGGATTCGACGCAGAATTCTCTCGCTGGCGACATCAGCCACGACGATCAGACTACGATCACCATCCTGAGCCCATGCGAGCTGCCGCGAATCCGGCGAGAAGGCCATCGATTTGTTATCGCCGACGGAAATGCGACGCGGCTGTCCGGGTTCCGCCGGTTTCTGATCGGGGTCGGTAACTGGCCATCTGCGGGCAACTTTCAAGGTCGAAACGTCGATTAGCACGATATCCGTTCCAATGATCTCACCGTTGGCGTCGCGCGTCGTCATTGCACTTGCCAGCCATTTGCCGTCCGGCGAGATCGCCATCAGTTGAGAATTGAACTCGGCAGGAACCTCCCGAGTGAGCTTTCCTGTGCGAGTATCAAATTCAATCAGTTCGTTCTTCAGCCTCACAAAGAGAGTATCTGTGTTCGTTGCCAGAACTCCTCGCATCTCCGCAAGCTGACCCTGCGCTTCGAAGCCAGGCGGACGCAGGTCGTACTCGGCGATCAGTGTTCCCTGCTTTGCATCCCATCGACGCAGTTGCGCGTCGTCGCCCCATGACACGAACTGAGCGCCGTCCGCTGTGAAACGCACTGATCTGCAGCCGCCAGATGTTCCATGTCCTTTCAGCGTGAACAGTCTAATTCCCGTCGTACGATCCCAGACTCCAAGCGTGTCGTCGAAGCCACTCGTTACGATGGTGCTGTTGTCCGGTGATACAGCCAGCCCGCGAATTGTGGTCTGTTTTTCGTGAGCCAGAACGTGCTGGAGCTTACCGGACGCGACATCCCAGACGCGAGCGTTGTCGTAGCTTGATGTTACGATTCCGCCATCAGTTGTGAAGTGCAATTCGACCAGAGGGTTGGCGTGCCCCTCACTCGGCGTGCTGACGAGTTGGCGATTCGGCAAATCAAAGATCGATACCACCGAGTCTCCGCCGGTGGCCGCCAGCCATTTGCCGTCCTGACTGATCGCAACAGCGCGCGGCTCATGAGTTGGCAGAGTTGCGACACGCTGCTGAGTTTCAACGTCCCACAATTCAATGTTGTTTGATCCAGAAACCGGAACCGCCAGCGTATGACTGTCCGGCGTGAATGCAATTCCTCCATCGGGCGACATGCTTGATTCGCTCTTCAACGACGCAAGCAGCTTTCCATCAGCCGCGTTCCAAATCTGAGCCCCCTCCCAGCCTGAAGTTGCAAAGACACGTCCGTTGGGGGCAAAACGTGCGACATTCGAATTCTTTTGATCCAGTCGGATCGGTTCTGCACCATCCGAATACTGCCAGAGGAACGAATCCTTTAAGCCTGCAAGTACCACGGACTGACCATCAGGAGACAGAGCGGCATCCCACAAATCTGCTCCAGCAAATGAACGCTGCTTGAGTAATTCGCCCGTATCGACATTCCACAACCTTACGTCACCGCTACTGACGCCAGTCAGCACAGTCTTACCGTCGTCACTCAGACTCAGACATCGCAAGTCCGAGGAACCCTCCTGCCACTCAATTTCTGCGGTATGCACGGTCGTCAGCGCGGACAGCACGATAACACGGTATTTCACCACTTGGCTCTGATCCATTGGCCAGCTCACCATCCCGATTGCGACGAGAGTTCCGTCCGCAGAGGCCGCGATCGAATGCACATGGCTGTCTCGGCCCAGTCTCAGGAACTCATCCTTACCCACATTTTTTCAACGCGGCATGGTAACCTCGAAGCGCGAGGA
>JBBJME010000295.1:0-8571 GCA_037719765.1 Planctomycetaceae bacterium | reverse complement strand
CGCCCGCTTCAGGACGCAAACATCATCGGCACGACCCCGTTGATTTCCCCGGTGGAATTGAAACGGGAATTTCCTGTGTCTGCTGCGGTCGAAGATCACGTCGGTCAATCGCGAGCGATCATCGAAGACATTCTCAGCGGAAACGATAAGCGTGTGATCGCGATTGTCGGGCCATGTTCAATCCATCATACGGGGATGGCGCTTGAGTACGCTCGCAAGCTGAAAGACGTCGCTGACGAAGTGAGTGACCGGATCTTCGTTGTGATGCGGGTTTATTTTGAAAAGCCGCGCACGACCGTTGGCTGGAAGGGCCTGATCAACGATCCGCACATGAACGATACATTTGATATCGCCACAGGTCTGCCGGGCACGCCAGATTCTGCTGGATATCAACAAGGTCGGTTTGCCCGCTGCGACCGAAATGCTGGAGCCTATCACGCCGCAGTACATCGCCGATCTCATCACACTGGCGTCGATCGGCGCGCGAACGACGGAATCACCAACGCATCGGCAGATGGCGAGCGGCCTTTCGATGCCGGTCGGTTTCAAGAACAGCACCGAAGGCAGTCTGGAAGTCGCGATCAACGCGATGAAAGCGGCTCGAGCGCGCCACCAGTTTCTGGGGATTGATCACGACGGAAAAACGTGCGTGATGAGTACACGCGGAAACGAGCTGGGGCATCTGATTCTGCGCGGAGGCCGAAACGTCCCAAATTACGAAGCCGAACATGTTGCTGAGGCAAGTCGATTGCTGGGCGAAGCCAGGCTGCCGCCGCGTCTCGTGGTGGACTGCAGCCATGCCAACTCCAGCAAAGACTACCGTCGCCAGCCGATCGTGTGGAACGATGTGATCAAACAGCGGGCGGACGGTAACGAATCGATTGTGGGTCTGATGCTGGAAAGTAACCTCATCGAAGGCCAGCAGTCACTGGGTGAAGATCCGTCCGTGTTGAAGTATGGTGTGAGTATAACAGACGGCTGCATCAGCATTGAGGAGACGGCAGAACTGTTGCGATCGGCTCGGGAGATGCTGGCGTAAATCAGCACAATGATCTGAGCGGCTCGTCTGCTCACGGGGTTTCCATTCGAACGCGGCATGGAATGAACAAAATACTGCGATCATGGAAAGACGACTGGCAATCGCACAGCGGAGGCGAACGAATTCTGCGTGTTCGCTGGTTGTTGAATCCAGATCAACCGCCGCTCGAAAACGTCGAGATTGTCGAACAGCACGGTTGTATTGCAGTGATCCGACAACTGTCGCCGGACGCCCGTGACATTCTTCCGGTGATCCTGATCCCGACGCTGGTCAATGCGCACACGCATCTGGAATTCTCGTCGTTGGCAGAACCGGATCCACCCAGCCCTGCCCTTTCAGGATTGGATCACTGCGATCATCCACTCGCGTCGTGGCGTTGACACGCTCAGCGGTGAAGCAATCCAGCAAGGGCTTGCAGAATCTCTGCGAAACGGCGTCACAGCAGTTGGCGAAATCACAACGACACAGCCCGTCTGCCCGGATGACATTGCCGAAGGGTGCCATGTCGTCTCGTTCCGCGAAATCATCGGGCTGCAGCCAGAAAGGATCCCCGAACTCCTGCAACTGGCTGCCGCCCATTTGTCGCGGCATTCTGACTCGAGTGGTAACGAATCAGTCGTCGGTGGCCTCAGCCCGCATGCTCCGTACACAGTTCACCCGGAACTTTTTTCATCGCTGCTCGAACTGGCGGTTAGTCGTAACGCCGTCGTGGCCATGCATCTGGCAGAGACAGAGGACGAGCTCGAGCTGCTCCATGACGGCAAAGGGCGGTTCGCGGATTTCCTGATCGGGCTGGGGCTATGGAATCCGGCAACATTCCCCGGCGGTCGCAGCATTCGCGATTATCTGGACCCACTTGCCATGGCATATCGCGCCCTTGCAGTCCACGGCAACTATTTTTCTCGTGAAGACATTCAATTCATGGCGCGACATCCGAACATGGCGACGGTCTACTGTCCGAGGACGCATGCGTTCTTCAGGCATACCCCGCATCCGATTCGGCAGCTGCTCTCAGCAGGTGCCCGAGTTGTCCTGGCGACTGACAGCCGTGCTTCGAATCCGGATTTGAGTCTTTGGAAAGAACTCCAATTTGTCGCGACGCATTTCCCGGACATTTCTATCGCGCGCGTCCTGGCGATGGGAACTTCTGATGCCGCCGACTCGGTGGGAATGCCGATTGAACACCACGAGATTTGCGAAGGTGCGGCGCTGCAATGCGTGATGCTGAATGCTGACTTCGATGCAAAAAACCTGCGGAGCCTGTTCTGTCATCCGTCAACACAGCCAGGGGCGGTGTTGATCGGGTCAGCACTCCATCAATGTGTGACGACGTGAGCGGCGTCAGCGAAGCCTGTCAATGAGGCAAACAACAATCATTTCAGCACGGTTGATCAGCACAGAGGCTTTACGTCGAAAGCGTTGTAGGCAGTCACGAGGGCATTGGAAATGGTTTCGACGAGCTCCCGGCGGTGTACTGGTTTCTTCAGTACAGAAAATGCCTGAGCTTCACGAGCATCGCGTTTGACTTCGTCGCTGGTGTCGGATGTGATCAGAATGCATGGACGTGTGAAGTCCATGCGTTTGAGCTCTCTCATAGTATCAATCCCGGTCATCACATGCATGTGCATGTCGAGCAACACGATATCGATTCGTCGGCGCTGCACAACGTCCACGGCTTCTTCGCCGGATTCCGCTTCGTGCAGGACCAGGAACGGACGATCTTCCAGGACTTCACGCAGCACCTGGCGAAATGCGGCATTGTCATCAGTGATCAGTAGCTGAAATTCCTGTCGTGCTGAGTGACCGCAATTCCTCACCTGTCCCTGGTTGTTTTCAAGACGGACCGAACTCGCTCGTTTTCGCGCTCCAGTGTGAGCCACACGGACTATCTGTAACCCGTCAGGTAATTTCCAGTCAACCAGAACAAAAATAAGTCCTCGACATCTTTTACAACGTCTTTGCTTCAAACACCGTTCAGTGTGCCGCATCAGTTGCAGCTGGCCGAACGGCATCTGACTTTTTCAGCGACATCTCAAATACTTCACAATCCGGGTGACTCGTACGCCATTGCGTCCAGAAAGAGGCCGGCGAGGTGTGCCGCCACATGGCCAGCGCTTTGCCGACGTGCGAATAGAATGTGTAATTTGTGTCGACTTCATCCTGCGGCGTTTTCTCTACGTTGGCCACGAGCCAGTCAGCGGCTTTCAGGATCTGCTCTCGGGGCGGATGGAGTTCGATCGGCGCGATCGACAGCCATTCCAGATGGTGCCCGGTCGCGATCACTCGCTTTGACAGGGGTGCACTGAGATCTGCTTTCGCTTCCGATTCGGCACCGTCCGTCCAGTTCGATGTCCAGGAACCGTCTGGTCTCTGCGACGCAGCAATCAGATCACGCACAGACATCAGATATTCCATGATCTGACCTCGCGTTTCCGTGGTGATGAGTTTTCCGCCGTTTTGATCATCAAGGCGAACCAGCAGCATGAGTGAGTAGACTCGATGGGTTCCGAGGCAGACACCATCTCGTTTGTGATTTCTCATCAGTCTCTCGGCCAGCATATCGAATGTGATTTGTCGCCCTTCGCCGTTATGCCATGTCGTTGACTTTTGTGGTGCCAGCCAGAGCGCGAACGACATGACTGACCATTCCGTTTCACGTTCGTCCAGCTGAAAGTCCCGCAGGGCTTCGATGAGAATGTTGCGGACGTGCATTTTACGGGCAGTCGTGAACACAGAATCATCCAGCGACAAGCCTGCTTCAGTCAGAGCCGCCAGAGTGTGATCATGGTGAACCGAGCCGGATCGATCCTCCGCGTACCGGACATGAATGCCATCGTCGTTGGCGACCATCAAAGGGGTGGCATTCTTGCCCCAGGAATCGACAAACTTTGCCATGTCCGTCAGAAACTCCTTCATCTGCGGACCAGAGATAATATCCGGATTCGCAAATTCAATTTCGGAACCCCACGTTCTCAACGCGTGCTCGACGAGATTCGGACGCAGGTGATCGCGGCTGAATCTCGGCAGGATCTTCTTCAGTACTGCCGCCAGTTCTTCATCTGAGACGACTTCTGCATCATCGTAAAGTGATTCCACCGTCGTGGCTTTTTCTGATGTTGGCACCACATCGAGCTGATAAGGCTTGTGACTGATGTGCGCGATCACTTCCTGCCGCTGAGATACCGGCAGCAAAAACCATGACGCCGCAAATGCTCCGCTAAAGACCAGTTGGATCGACAACCAAGTACGGAGGGTGACATTTGGTTTCGATTTTTTCATCGGATTCATGGAACATCAGTCGGTGAATGGTGAATTCTAAATCTCTTTGTTTCGAACAAACACAATGGCCTGACGATCTTCATACAGAGCCGTCCAGTCGGCACTCTCGCGGATGCGTTTTGTCAGCCCGGACTGACGATCCTTATCAACAACCGCCATATTGATTCCATACTCGTCCATAAGACTATTCCAGTCAGTTGGACCGTTCACAAGGCGGATGTAGTCGCTCCACACTTGCTCCGGGATCAAATGCACATGCAGATTGACCATGGGTTCAAGAACTCCCGGAACCCTGTTCATGACGAATCCAGCCCATTCCGCAGGAACAAATGAGACGCCGCGTGGCACCGTCTCCATTGCTCCGAGAAATGCCGCTGTGGCGAGTGGCGTCTCCTTTGAAACGAGTCTCTCCGCTGGAGCAACGTGTCCTTTCAGGATCAGGATTCCAAAGTTTGTGAGTGGCAGAAATATGAGGACGATCAGTAGAACACTGACGACCGTCCAGAGTCCTTTGGCTTCGACCGGCTGCGTTCGCTTCAACCAGACGGTCGTCTTCCGCATCGCAGCGAGAAGATGAGTTCCCGTAAGAATTCCGGCCACTGGCGCCCACCAGTTCAGCATCCTTGCTGACCACATCGCAAGCAGCCCCGTGATCACAAACGCCAGCATCTCACCACAGTGCAGACGCCGAGGACTGAGTTTGATCGCCATGAATGCAAGCAACGCAGCCGCGGCGGCCGACTGTCCCTGAGCGGATCTCAGTGTCAGCGCATCCCATTCGAACATCGAACCGATATTGGCACTCCCTGCCATGTTCATAACTTCCGGGTATATCGCGAGTCCCGATGGATTGAGCAGCACCGCCGCAGCACAGAGCTGGATCAAAAGAATATCGCGATGCAGCTCTCGGTCCAGCAGCGCGATACGCAGTGACTTCGAGATGATCAGCACATCTCCGAAACGCCCGACCGCAGCAATTCCCATCATCAGCAGACCAATTGAAAATGAACCGTGCAGATTGGCCCACAACATGAAAATCAGTGGCAGGCCAATCCAGGCGGCTTTTGTGTTTCGACGACGTCCGAGTGACCAGGCAACGATGAGGCAATACAGCACGACGCCTGCGAGCTGGGGACGGATGACAAGAAGCTGATCGAGATTGACCTTCAGGAAGATTCCGGCCGCCACGATGCCGCCGACGACAGAATGACTCATGCGTGAGCCCCGCCACGCGACGATTGCCAGGCTGAAGGCGATCAGTGACGCAAATAGAAACTGCAACGACGTCAGACCAAACTGGTTGTTGAGCCCTGCCATGCCAACTTGAGCCAGCCATGGGATGTTGACCATTGGCACACCGCGACAAAGCCTCAGCAGAGGCTCCGTGTCAGACACCGTTTTCGATTCAATAATGTTTTGGCCGTAATTCAGGTGATCCCACAGATCCGTGTGCCAAAGCGGACGGCTGGCCATTACGACAAATACGGCTCCGATGAGCAGGACGAACAGTGCAGACGCTGGCCTGGTGCGAATCCATTCCGGTGTACGGTCTTCCAGAACGCTTGCGTCAGGCAGTTGCGGATCGCAATCTGGTTCTGAAGTGTGAGGAGTTTTTGGCTGTTCAAGCACAGTCGACATACAAGTCATCCGAATCCGTAAGGCATTGAATGTGGAGATCTGGTCCCTTCAGACCGCGTGTTGCAAAAAGTCTACATCATCGGACAACTCGCCCTTCGATCGATTTCGGGTTCCGTGAACTGCAACTTGAACATGGCCGCAGTCTGTGCTGAAAGTTTGGAAAATCTGTAAAAATCTGAATAGATCGATTCGACCTGTGGTGTCGTTTTTGAACGAAATAACGAAGAATCCTGTAGCTTGGACATTCATGTCCGAGTTTGCCGTCGAGGATTTTTCAGAAGCCAGCCATCATTGTGCCGCCATGGCCGCACATATAACGACGGACATGAATGTCCATCTTACATACGAACGGTCCCAAAAATCATCCTCCAATCAGCCACCTGAGTCGCAGTGACTTTTCTCCAACCCTTCATTCTTTTTGCACTCCCACTCATCGCGTTGCCGATTCTGATTCATCTGATCAATCAGAATCGACATCGCACGATTCCGTGGGCGGCCACCATGTTTCTGCTGCAGGCCAGACGCATGGCGCGAGGCATGGCGCGGCTCAGATACATTCTGATCATGATCGCTCGGATGCTGGCGGTCGCCGGGCTGATCTTTGCCATCAGCCGACCTATGTCCGGAGGCTGGCTGGGGCTGACCACCAGCGGAGCACCGGAACTCACCGTAATCATTCTCGACCGTTCTGTCAGCATGGAAGAGCAGGATCCCGGCACTGGACGATCCAAACGCGAAACCGCAATTGAAAAATTATCGAGCGTCTTGAAAGATCTGGGCCGTAACACGCGCGTCGTACTCTTCGATAGCGCGACAGGAACTCGGCACGATCTGGCTTCGTCGGACGCTCTGACAGAACTGCCTGAAGCCGACGCGACTTCCACCAGCAGCGATATCCCCTCGTTAATGCAGCAAGCGACCGAGTACATTCTCACCAATGAAGCCGGACGCACCGACGTCTGGATTTGTTCTGACCTGCGTCAATCTGACTGGAATCCGAGCGGCGGACGCTGGGAATCCGTCCGTGAACAACTTCGTAACCGCGATGGCGTGCGACTTTATCTGCTGGCCTATCAGGATCTGGCCCCGGACAATCTGTGCGTGTCCGTCAGCGGTGTTCATCGCCGTGAGAATATCGAGGGTGCGGAACTGGTGATGGATTTGAAACTCACTCGATCGTCACCAGCCAGCGATCCGATCCGAGTTCCTGTGACCTTCGTTATTAATGGCGCTCGTTCTACCGTGGACCTGGAACTGACGGGCGGTCAACTTGTGCGCAACGGCCACACGATTCCCATCGATCGCGAATCCAAACGCGGCTGGGGACGAGTGGAATTGCAGCGCGATGCGAATTTATCCGACAATATCTTCGACTTCGTCTATGCTGAGCCTGCGGTTCAGAGGACTTTCATTGTTTCCGATGATTCGCAGGTCGCCGAGTTGCTTCGTCTGGCGGCCGCGACGCCTTCGGACAGAAGTCTGAACTATGACGCTCAGGTCGTACCTTCGTCGCAGGCGGCCGTCATCGAATGGGATAAGACCGCTCTGGTACTGTGGCAGGCTCCACTCCCCACGGACATAGTCGCGAAGCAGCTGGAATCGTTTGTTGGGCAAGGCGGATCTGCGATTTTCTTTCCGCCGGAATCACCCGACGAGCAACTGCTGTTTGGAACACGCTGGGGAGATTGGAAAGAACCCGAAGGCAGCGATCACTTCGCACTGTCTCGCTGGCGCACCGATGCAGACCTGTTGAGCAACACGCTCAGCGGCACGCCGCTTCCGGTCGGACAGGTGATCACCTATCGCGCATGCGACCTGGAGAACGAACAGGCCACCGTACTGGCGCAGTTGGAAAAGGGCCCGCCTCTGATCCTGCGAGCGACGACGGATCAGGGGGCTGCCTGGTTCTGCAGCACGCTGCCGACAACGGAATGCTCGAATTTCGTCAGCAACGGCATCACATTTTACGTCATGATTCAGCGCGCCGTTGCTCGCGGAGCCGCCGCCTTGGGGGAAGCGCGACAATATGACTGCGGGACACTGAGAGCCAGCATCGCAGAGACATGGACGCCCCTGGATGAGATCTCCGACGAGGTCCTGCTGTCTCAGCGAACGCTGAATCGTGGCTTGTATGAATCGCCGGAAGCCTTATTCGCCCTCAATCGTCCGCTGAAAGAAGACGGTGTCGAAGTACTGAGCGATGGGACTTTGGAACAAGTACTCAACGGCCTGAACTACACTCGCATTGACGACAAAGCCGGGAGCACCATGGCGTTGGCGAGCGAAGTCTGGCGTACGTTTCTGATCCTGATGGTCATCGCATTGATGACCGAGGCATTGCTGTGTGTGCCGGAGAAAGTGATGACAACAGTCGAAGAAAAGGTCATCAAACGCGAAACTCCGACACAGACAATCCCGTTTCCAAAGAAAGTTTCTGTGATTTCGTAGTTGAATTGAGTTTCGGTCTCGGCAATGTTCCGCCGCGATTTGCCCCAGCGGGGCACTGGATACCAGCCTGGGGCAAGCGCAGCCGTAACAACGGCGCAGCGCCGCCCCAGGGGACAATGACATTTGAAACGTGCCCTGAATGGGCACAGGAAATTGACATGGCAAAC
>JBBJME010000294.1:0-8586 GCA_037719765.1 Planctomycetaceae bacterium | reverse complement strand
GGATTCCCGGTTCCGATGCGTGTGCGAGCCGACGTGGACTGGAGCATTGGCACGAAGATCATGATCGGAATATCGACATTGGTGTCCGTGATGTGCGCGGTGGTCGGCATCGAACTTGTCCGCACGATGTGGCTATGGACTCAACCGTCGGGTGACGCACCGGTGTCCAGTATTCTGCAGATGATTGGCGGAGCATTTTAGATTTGAGCCCGGCAGGACCAGCGGCCTGACGAGCGCTGGCCGGCCCGTCGGACGGTCTCACTGGGGACTGCGCACAGTCTGCATGCAAACGAAAAAAGGATGGCCTGCTCTGACGAGCCGACCATCCTTTTTTTGGGATCACGAATATTCCAGAACCAAGCCGGAACACTCAAACTGTAAAGCCCGGAAAGTTAGACTAGTAACGGTCGCGTCCACCGCCGCCACCGCCACCACTGCCTCCACGACCGCCGCCGCCACCACCGTAGCCGCCGCCACCACTGCCTCCACGACCGCCGCCGCCACCACCGTAGCCGCCGCCACCGCCTCCACGGCCACCTCCGCCACCACCGCCGCTTTCGCGAGGACGTGCTTCGTTGACGACAATCTGGCGACCGTCAAGGTCAGAACCGTTCAAAGCGCGGATGGCTTCATCACCACCGGTCTCCATCTCCACAAAACCGAATCCCTTGGATCGGCCTGTTTCGCGGTCACTGACAACCTTGGCTGAAGTCACAACGCCGTACTGAGCGAAAGCCTGCTCGAGGCCCTCAGACGTAGTGCCCCACGCGAGGCTACCCACAAAAATGTTCTTACTCATCACAAAACCCTTGAGCTTTACAGCTAACAAAACACCAGATCGTTGCCACAACGGCAACCGTTTGAACACAGATTGAAATGCCCGCTGACCAAAAACATCAGAGGCTGATTGCAAAGGTGTATGCTGCGCAGGAGAACTCAAGATCGGACGAGACTGAAAGTACGCGACTGTCTTCGAGATTACTGATGGCCACACCCACCGAGTCCGGCGGATTCAAAAATATGATTCCGACCTGCCTCAGGCAGATGTCACATTACCTTCGATCGAAAAGAATAGCAACACCAACTTCAACCCACAATCCCCAAGCCCATGTTCCGCAAACTTCGCGGAATCCTGACGAACCCGGAAATGTGTACTCCGGCAGTTTTCGCTCGTGAGTTGTGATCGACTGCGTCGCGTGGTACGACCATTCTGCCGTTCACGGGAAAACCATTTGGACCAGTCAAACCTGCAAACTTGGACGCCTCTGTTTTCCTCGATGCTACTGTCGTTGGCGGTACGAGCCAGAACATCTGGATCTGCGGGGATCAATTATCGTCGTCCTCCTCATCTTCTGCCTCCGCATCTTCGTCCGCTGCATCGGATTCGCCTGCGAGCACCTCGTCGTCGTCCGGCAAGTGCGAGAACAGATCCCGCCCTTTTTTGGGCTCCGGGCCAAGGGACTTGCGCATCCAGGCTGGGCAGTCAAGAGCACCTGCGGCTCGAAGTTGATCAACGGTGATCAGGTGAGAGAGTGATTGTGGGTCCGTCACAGATAGCCTCCAAAAGTTTTGCCTGAGCTGGCTCCAATTCCACAAGCAGAGCCAGAACATTCAGGACATTGAGTAATTCAGTGGTGTATTCGGCAAGCCAGTGGTCGGGTTGGATCTCGCCGAGTTTTGATGGCGGCCTACGATCACCGATGATCGGTCGCTCGCGGTTCTTCTTTCGGTAGCTGAACCACGATGTCAGAACTCGCTTGCCGGAAACTTCATAATT
This sequence comes from Planctomycetaceae bacterium, assembly GCA_037719765.1. Taxonomy (GTDB): domain Bacteria; phylum Planctomycetota; class Planctomycetia; order Planctomycetales; family Planctomycetaceae; genus SXXK01. The sequence continues at coordinate 6,809 of JBBJME010000294.1, read as the reverse complement.
CCACACAGTTTCCGGCACGTTGTCAATGAATCCGATACCAACAAGCAATCGCTGTTTGTCGATATCATAGCGAATTTCGTCAGGCATCAACTCAGGGTCTGCAGGAATTGCACCCGCTCGGGGAATTTTTGGGGCTCGATCTTTCGGAAGTCGTGGTGGCCCGGCTGGGCGGTCGGCTTTGGAATCGGCAAAACGTTCTCCAAACGTATGCAGCCAGATGACGCGACGTCCCAATTCGGACGCTTTGAAAAACAGCTTTGCTTCAGCCGTCAGTGGAATCCGCAGGCCGGGCTGAGCCAGGTCTTTCTCGAATCGAGTGGTGTAGCCAGAGTGAGCTGCAACTCCCGCGATGTACGCAACAAGATCTTCCGCCGTTACCGGCTTGTTGAACGCCGACGAAAGTAACTCCAGGAGCTTCGGTGGCAAATTGGGCATTTCGCCTTTAGTATCTCGATACAACGGAAAAACTCGCCCGCCACGACCGTTATAGTGATGTAGGTCTGGTACAAGTCCCGTAAACGTCAGGGCAGGACCTTGGCTTGGGGCTCGGTCTTGCGGGGCTGTTAAATACACTTGCGTATTTGATCTGCATGCCCACAGTTCGGCATTTGGTTGGGTGATTACACGTGGATCAGGAATGATCCACAGCCGATTAAATGATCGGAATCCGTATTGGATGGCAAGGAGACAGATTTCGGTCTCCGTGATGATTGGCCGTGTCGCAAGTGGAAACCCAGGTAGCGCTGTTCGGACAATGGAGCGAATATGTCGATCGGCAGGCTTCCCTCCTCGCAGTGTCGCATGAAACAGTTCTTCCTTTTGTTCTATTGGCGCATGGAGCAACGCTTTCCATCGCAGGTCAAGTGATTCAACGTCGGGCGCAAAAACCCACACACGTTTTGTCTGAACACCAGAACCGTTGTACGCAAATAGTTGATCGAGGGCGGCATAATTCGCCCACTTGCCGCTAGAGGCGGGAAGAAACGGCGAGCGCCATTCCGTCGAACAATTCTGCCAGACCTTTGCGCCCAGCTTGAGTTTTTCCAGTGCCGTGAACTTGTCTTCCCGTTTACCTTCAGGCAAAGCCGTATACTTGACCGTTGCCGGGGCACCGTCCGTTTTTTCCTTTGTGCGAGCTGCCATCACAATACAGACAGGATGTTGAACGCCCTGGAAAATTCGCGTCGGGACATTGGGCTGATGTCCTTCCGGGGTGCAGTCGATCACCCAAATATGATCTGCTTTCCGCCTCAGGTAGTCACGCATTCTCTGGAAACCAGGGCCGTTCAGAAATCCAGCCACCGTGATGAAGCAAATCACGCCGGTATCGTGCTGCGGGTCGTGATCGAAAACTTTCCATGTCGCCCATCGCCAAAAATAGACATACAGGTTCCGCAGGTGTTTGGTATGTGCACCAACGCCCCAGCCGGCAGGCGGTATCCACACATCGAGTTTGTGATCGTCTTCAATCCAACCACCGCGGCCCAGAGCCTTCTCCTTGTATGGCGGATTGCCAATGACAACAGTGATCGGTTCCGTCCGTTTGACCTCGTTCGCCTGCTTTCTTGATTCCGAAATCTTTCCATACCATGTACCCAGCGTTTCGATCTCCGCAAATGGATCGCCAAGCGTATCCGTGACAAACATGCGAGGCGTCGTTCGAGGTGCCTTTCCTATCAATTGAAGTATCTCGGCATAAATACGAAGCTGAGCCACAGCAAACGGACCAAGCTGCAACTCAAAAGCGATCAAACGGCCAATCGCGGATTCAATCGCTTGTGGAACTGCCCCTTCGCCCTCATCAGCCTCGACAGCAGCCGCGATATGGCGAAGGACTCCCAGAATGAAAGTGCCGGTTCCGACAGCCGGATCAGCGATCGTGACATCCGTGGACGCCAGGCCTGCATTGCGATGAAAGTGTTTGCGAAGCACGTCATCGACAAGCCGAATCATCGGCGCAACGACTTCTGGCGGCGTGTAGTACGAGCCGGTCAGCTTCCGTAGTTTGTTGTCGTAAACGGCGAGGAAGTCTTCGTAGAAATAGAGCCAGGCATCGGGCTTGCCTTTACTGATGACCTGCCAGTTGACAGCGTCGAGCACGCGAACCAGTGCTCGAAGGGAAGTCTGCAACGCAGATTTGTTGTCCACGTCGTCCGTGAGCAGTCGTAATGCGGCTCCAATCAGTGAATTTGTCTTACCAAGCTCTTTGCCGACTTTGTCCAATCCATCAGAAAGTCTGATCCTGTTCGATCGGGCCATCAGCAGCCCGAACGTCACTGCCTGAGCGTATCCATCTGCAAACTGCTTATCGTCGGCTTCAGGGAAAAGGAGTTTTCGCCAATCTGCAGCCAGGTCGGTCAAAGACTGGCTCTTCTCACTGAGCTGCTCTTCCACTTCGTCGCGAAGGAGTCGGCAAAGTCGGGCCGATATTTTTGCTAACTCCGAGGCAGACTTCGGCGGAATCGGTTCCCAGCGAAGAAAGTTGTCGAACCGTTGAAGCAACTCGATTGGCGCGGTGAGTTTTGAACCAGATTTCTCGACGTCTCCATTCAATTCAACGATCGTGCCGACAAGTTCGCCGGTTTGCCACAGACTGAAGGAGTTGCCATCCGTGTAAAGCAAATTGGGAAGCGACTGAAGCTTTTCCCATTGCTCTTTGTCGTGGCCGCGGTATCGACGCGGATCAGATCCCTTTCCCGGGGCCTTGACCTCGACGTATCCGACGAGCACGTTTCGCATCGTGATCGCATAGTCCGGGCGAGTCTTGAGTGTCGAAAGTGCTGATTCGCCAACGGCGGACAACCATTCCGCTTTGAACGCGCAGAGAACGGCAAGATCTTCGAACAGCCGTTCCAATGGAGCCCGAAGCTGATCTTCCGATTCACCTGTTGCCGCTGAATTCGCCAGTTTTGCCTTTGCTGCAGCTCCGAATCGGGAAACAATTGCGTTCAGCTTTTCCATATGTCACGAACACTACTCTGCGGCTGTTGAGGACACAAATCTCCGGGGCAAATCCGTGGGCGACGGATGATAGCGTTCTCATCTCAGAATGGAGAAGTCGAGTGGGTTCATTATGATAAGATTGTCATGTTGTCTGCTGCTTGTCGGACACCGGACCGAGGTGTTTTTTAACGTCCAGTATTCTGCCCCGATGGCTTCCGTGTCTTCGCCGTTTTCAGGTCAAAGTTGTCTTCTCCAACGATGTCGGATAGTGCTTCCAGGAATTCCGGCCCGATATTTACTTTGCAGTCGTTGCCGGTCGTCAGAATGTAACGCAATCGCGAGACGGATTCGCTGTCTGTTAGTTCCTCCGAAACGCCATCGAACTCGCTGTTTGCGAGGCCGTTTCCATTCTTTGAAGTGCCAGTGTTTGTAGTCGCTCCAAAAGAATCGACAATCAGAATCACTTCCGTTGATCCTGGAAATCGCGACACAACATTTCGCACACGTTGAATGTCATCTGTGGAATGCATACCCTTTTCAAATTTGATTGCGACCTGAGCCGTGAACTCCTTGTCCGCCTGATCGAGCGTATAAATCCGATTCACCACGAGGTTCGGTTCGCGGCTTCGTCGATCGACTTTCCCAGCGACGATGATCACGTTTTCCGTCCTGATCAATTCTTCGTACCGTGCATAGTCTTCCGGCCAAGCGATGCACCGCATGATGCCGGACGAATCTTCCAGATCGAAGTTCGCGTATCGATTGTGCCCGTTGCGGCTGCTCTTCTTTGCCGTCGCAAGTTTGATCGAAGAAATCATGCCGCCGACGGTCACCTGCACGCCGTCTTCCATCTCTGCCAGCTCAGAATTGTGATTCGCCGCATACCGCTCGATCCGCCGTGCATGCTGCGTCAGCGGATGCGACGTCAGGTAAAATCCGATCGTTTCCTTCTCCCACGCCAGTTTCTGCGACGGAGTCCAGTCCGGAACATCCGGGAGACTGATGGCCATCGGCTCGCCAGCGTCATCCGTGTCATCATCATCGCCACCAAACAGACTCTTCTGGCCTCGTGCCTTGTCTTTCTGTCGTGACAACGCCGACTGAACGGCACGTTCGACAATCGCTGACTGCTGTGCCCGCGTTCCCGGCAGGGAATCCAGTGCTCCAGCCTTAATTAGCGTTTCCAGCGTGCCTTTGGTCAGCACTTTTGGATCGACTCGTTCGGTCAGATTGAAAATATCCCTGAAGGGGCCATGCGCCGTGCGTTCATCCACAAGCGCCTGCACAACGTTGTGCCCCACACCTTTCAGCGCGGCAAGACCAAAGGTGATCTTATCGCCCAGGACGCTGAAATCCACATCAGACTGATTGACGTTCGGCCCCAGCACTTCAATCTTCATTCGCCGCGCATCATCGACATGTTCACTGATGCGTTCCGTACTTTCCATTTCGCAGCTAAGCAGCGCGGCCATGAACTCGACGGGGTAATGCGCCTTCAGGTACGCTGTTTCATAAGCAATCAGACCGTACGCCGTGGAGTGCGACTTGTTGAAACCGTAACCGGCGAATGCCACGATCAGATTCCACAACTCCTGAGCCACCTGCTCGGAAATTCCATTTGACACCGCGCCCGCAATGTACTCCTCGTGGAAACTGGAAATAATCTCCTGACTCTTTTTGCTGATCGCCTTGATGCATTTGTACGACTTGGAAAGTTCGATGTTGCCCACTCGATTCAGAATGCGCATGACCTGTTCCTGGTAGACCATCACACCGTAGGTCTCAGCCAAAACCTCATCGACAACCGGATGCACTTTGCGCGGCGGCTTGCGGCCGTGCTTCACATCGACGTACTCCATCACCATCCCGCCTTCCAGCGGACCGGGACGATACAGCGCCGACGTCGCAATAATATCGGCGAAGCAGTCGGGCTTCATCTTTGTCAGCAGGTCACGCATCCCGCCGGATTCCAGCTGGAACACGCCTTTTGTTTCACCGCGCTGCAGCAGGGCAAACGTCTCTCTGTCATCCAGATGCGTCTTGACGTATTCAAAATCGAAATCCGGGTGCGTGCGTGTGACGTTCCGCACCGCCTTGTCCAGAATCGTCAGATTTCGCAGACCCAGAAAGTCCATCTTCAGCAGGCCGACTTTTTCCACGGTCGGGCCGTCCCACTGCGTGATGATGTCGTCCTTGCCGGTGATCGTCTGCAGCGGCAGGACGGTATCCAGCGGCACGTCGGCAATCACAACGCCGGCCGCGTGAGTTCCCGCACTGCGGGCCAAACCTTCGACAGCGATGGCAAACGTCAGCACTTCCCGCGCGACGGGATCGGTGTCGTACGCCGCTTTCAGTTCCGCACTTTCCGTCAGCGCGGTTTCAAGTTTGATATTCAGTGTGTCGGGAATCATCTTCGCAAGCTCGCTGACACGCTGCAGCGGCACGTTGAGCGCGCGGCCGACGTCGCGGATGGCGTTCTTCGCCTTTAATGTGCCGAACGTGCCGATCTGGGCGACGTTGCGTTCGCCGTATTTCTGCTTGGTATAGTCGATCACCATCTGCCGTCGATCCCGGCAAAAGTCGATGTCGATATCAGGCGGTTCTGTACGGCTGGGGTCAGAAATCGCTCAAACAGCAGGTCGTACTTCAACGGGCAGACGTCGCCCAGTCGCAGCAGGTAAGCCACGATGGCTCCGCAGGCGGAACCTCTGGCACCGCAAGGAATTCCGTTGCGGCGAGCAAACTCCACGAAGTCCCACACGATCAGGAAGTAACTGGCGTAGCCCTTCGATTCGATCACGCTCAGTTCGTATTGCAGACGCTTCCAGTGGCGTTCGGTGAGTTCATCGCCGTACCGTTCGTGCATACGCTGATGACAAAGATCCTTGAGGTATTCGGTATCCGTTTGCTGGTTTGGCGGGCGAAACACGGGATACAGCTTGCGGTCACCCAGTTGAATGTCGACTCGATCGGCAATCTCCGCGACCTGGCCACCGCATGATCGAGCCCCGGAAAACAGGCGTACATCTCATCCGGAGTGCAGACGAATAAGCCGTCATGCTCCATCTTCATGCGTTTTTCATCGTCGCGCGTGGTCCGCGTGTTGACGCAGAGCATCACGTCCTGAATCTTGGCATCGGACTTGTGAAGATAATGCGCGTCGTTGGTCGCGACAAGAGGCAGGCCCACGCGGTTGGCAAGGTCCACGGTCAGTTCCATGCAGTCCTTCTGGATCTGAAAGCCCGCGTTCTGGATTTCCATGTAAAAGCGATCACCGAACACCCGCGCGTACCATTCGACCAGTTGCTTTGCATCGTCGTTGTTTTCTGCCAGCAGCAAACGGGACAGCTCCGACGACGCACATCCCGACAGGCAGATGATGCCTTCGTTGCATGCTTCCAGAATCTCACGGTCGATGCGGGGCTTATAGTAAAAGCCTTCCAGATAGGCCGTGGATGACAGGCGAATGAGGTTATCAAATCCCTTGCGATTCATCGCCAGCAGCGTCAGATGCGACGACGCTTCCTTCTGCCGGCTGGCACTTCGATCAGTCCGCCGTCCCGGTGCGACGTAGGCTTCGTATCCAAGAATCGGCTTGACGCCACCTTTCCTGCAGCCGTTGTAGAACTCAATTGCACCGTACAAGTTGCCGTGATCGGTGATCGCCACCGAATTCATGCCGCTCGCTTTGACGTGCTTCACCAGTTCCGGAATGCGATTGACACCGTCGAGCAGGCTGTAATGCGTGTGACAGTGCAGATGGGCAAATGGTCGGGCAGAAATCGCCCCTGGTGCGATGATATCGGGAGCTTTTTCGGCCATGGTCGTCGGTCCGTCGAATGCAAATGTGACTCAAAATGTCCTTA
>JBBJME010000293.1:0-8635 GCA_037719765.1 Planctomycetaceae bacterium | reverse complement strand
TGACAATGCTGGAACTTATCCTGAGTGAACCCGATGCCAACGCGATCCTGATGCTTCAGGACGACGCGCAATTCTACGACCGGGAAAACGTGCGAGAATATCTCGAATCCATCCTGTGGCCATCGGAACCGGCAGGAATCATTTCGCTTTACTGTTCCGCGGCATACACACGCGAGACCCAAGGCTGGGCGGTCGCCGAGGAGCGATGGGAATGGGGCGCACTGGCATTTGTATTTCCAGTCGAACTGGCTCGCCGATTTGTGTGTGACGCGAAAGTTATTCAACACCGATGGACCGAAAGGGGATTGCGGTTTATCGACGACGTCATCGGTGAATGGGCCGAGCGGAACTCGATCCCGATCTGGTATCCGTCTCCCAGTCTCGTGCAGCATATTGGAGATACCAGCACCGTCTGGCCAGGTGTCCCGGCAGAAGGCTACCGAAGAGCGGATTCATTCGCGGGCGACCTTTGACACACTCCGGACGCAGACTGAAAACAGACATCTTCATCTGTGACCATTCAGTTCCGTCGCAAGCACATGATGCAGGAGTTTCCGGGCATCCTGTTGCAGAGAATCGCGGTCGATGTCCAGACGCTCGAAACTACTGCGATGCAAATGGGCAGCGTATGCGTTGAGCACCAGTCGGACTTCGCGTCCCTGATTTCGCACTCGAAGACACCATTCATCGTCCGCAGCCAGTCCGGACTCAAATCGCTCATCGAGCCCGCCGTATCGTGTGAGAGCCTCTCGTCTCAGGAGTGCGCAGAAAAATGACAGCACCGGCTCGGACACGGAACGCAGTTTTTGGCTGAGCCGAAAGGAAACACGGACCGGGTCGTCGATTTCGCCCAGGATGTCGTCCGATATCTGCAACTGACTTCGGCGTTCGACATTCCTGAGAGACTGTTTTCCGTTGTCGCCGGTTAACGGACCGGCGGCAGCAACGCGATCATTGAACCTGAGTTCGCGGGCGAGATTCTCGACACATCCAGGACCGACGAAGCAGTCGTTGTTGAGAACCAGAACATCGGCATCTCCGGACGCCTCGATTCCCTGATTCACCGCATGAGTGAAGCCGCGATTCTCCAGATTTCGCATAATCCTCAGCGAGATTCCCGCGTCGTTCGCGGCTTGAGCGACGGTGTCCAGCGTAGCGACAGGAGACCCGTTGTCAACATAGACCACGTAGAACGGGACGCCGCAATAGGCCCCCAGATGATCGAGACATCGCGCTGTCAGGTCTTCACAGCCACTGGCTGGTATGACCACACTCACGGGCTTTTCGAGGCCGACCAAAGCCGCAAATTCCCTTCTTATCTGAGTGATGTCCCGGCTGCGTGCCTGAGGATTGGCCATCGACAGTTCGGTCTTCCCTGCGTCGCGGACGTGTTTGACAAACAGTTGCTCCGGAACCCATGTCCCGTACCAGCCGCGCTGGGCCAGGTTCAGCCACAGTCGCCAGTCGTCAAACGGACGAAACCCTTCCTTCAGGCCTTTCACAGGCATTGCGGAACGGCGGACGATGCTGGACATGTCGATATAATTGCCGAACCACAGAACATCCAGGTTCCAGGGGGCACAGTGATTCTCGATTCTTGCACCGTCTCTCGATTGCTTTGTATATCCGCAATAGGCGAGTGCCGAACCCGCATCGCCGAGTATCGCCCGCAGCAGATGTTCAATCCAGCGGGCTGCGTATTCATTGTCCGCGTCTGCAAAGGCAATAAAATCACCCGAGGCGGCGGCAATACCCGTGTTGCGCGCGGCATTGGCTCCGCGCTGACGATCATGACGAACTACCGTAATTCGATCTCCGAACGAATCAAGAACGCTGCTTGTCGAATCGACAGAAGCATCATCGACAACAATCACTTCCGAGGCCACCGTTTGCCGCAGGAGCGAATACAGGCACGCGGCGAGGTAGTCCCCGCAATTCCACGTGGGAACGACAACAGAAACTCTGGCCCCACTGATTTGAATCGATTCGTTTTCAGTGCTTGGGACAGCGGCATTGCCCTCTTCGCGGGAGCCGTTGCTTTCGCTCTCGCCCGAGATGAAGCCCTTGTGGCTGAGTGGAATTTCGAGGACAGATACTCCATCTCGAGACGCCCATTCGCGGAGCGCAGTCCCCAAACAATGCTGCGACGCAGGCCAGATTGCTGATGCGGAAAGCCCTTCGAGATCTGACAAAAACGCCATTCCTGTTTCGACGGCCAAGGCGCAAATGCCGGGCGTCGCAATCGAATCCATGAACAGCGGCAGTCTGGCCGACGTCTCCAGTGCCTGTCTCACACGGACGCACCAGTGGTCGATGCAGCGAGTGTCTGCGCTGGCCGTCACCAGCAGCAGGACATCGGCCAAAGGATTCCGCATGAGCAGTTCGGCAATAGTAAACCGCTCAATGGCTGATGCAGGAAGCTTGTCGCCGATCACCGTAACCGGAAGTTGACCGCAGTTGTTGGGCACAATCGTATCGGCGTGTACGAACAATCGAACCTGGTGCAAACCGGCAGATTCCAACTGGACAGCACACTTCGAGATTCCGTCTGGATTCAGGCAGAGAACGCCAACGGGCCAGGCAGGCGGATTCAAAGTTTCGAATGGGGGATTCGATTCCCCCCCTCTATACTCAAAAACATCGTTCAAAAACTTCCCCGTGACAATCGTAAATGCATGGTGAAATTTGCCGCCAATTATGTCAATGGCATCGAGTTTATTAACACTGCGTTTTCAGCGTCTTCAAAGTTTTTTGGGAGGAAATTGCGGCTTATTTGAAACTTTCCAGACCTTGATGATACTCTAAAACAACGATATTGGTTCGCGACTCCATAGGCCCACTCCGGAAATGAGCGTCAACTAAGGGTGATACGAGAACCGACACCTATTGTCAAGGCAGGTGGCTGGTGCATCGTAACTGTTTCAGTCCGGCTTTTGTTGCCTTTGAGTGATGTCCCCGCGAACACCGTCTGGAAGCGTCCTCACAATTCTTAGTCCTACGTTATGATTTCGGTTGTGCAGAGCATCAAGAAAGTCCCGTTGGGCAGAACGTACAGCATCAGCGCGGGAGTTCATGCTGCCACCTCGAAGCATCCTGGGTTTTGTGCCGACGAGTTTGGGGACGTCCACAAACGGATCACCGGTTCCGCGAGTCGGCAGTGAGCCGTGGCGGTCCAGACACCATTCCCACGCGTTGCCGTAAATATCAAATAATCCATAATCATTCGGCTTGAGGAGGCCGCATTGCCACGCAAAGTCGTTTGAGTTGCCGATGTGCCACGCATATTCATCAAGGTATTCGGCGGAGTCGCCGAAGAACCTTCGCGTCACTGTTCCCGTGCGGCACGCACATTCCCACTCGCCTTCCGTGGGAAAGCGGTATCCAGTGCGTTCCATCAGGTTCTCTGGAAATGACATGTCGTCACGGATCTGATCGCGTTCAGGAAAGCACATCTGATCCGGATTGACTAATTCCTGCTCGCTCAGCCAACGGCAGTATTTGGCCGCCTGAATCCAGGAGACAGCCAGCACCGGTCCCTCAGGATTCGGACCGTATTCATGAGGCTGATTATGATTCGTCATCGGATTGTCATCGGCAAATTTCTTGAACTGCTTCCAGCTGACTTCAGTCGATGCGATGGCAAACCTGCGATCCACTTTCCTGAAATGTTGACGGTCAAACGGTGTCCGCAGAGGTTCGTCCTCCTTTGCTCCCATCAGAAAGACAGGCGGATGATCAATAACCACCATCGTGGTCCCCTGCGAATTGACGTACCATTCCCGATCCTTAACAGATTCTGACAACGGCGGCTCGCTGTCCATGGCACGCACTCGGTCATTTTCGTTCCAGGATCGTAACAACCACGCCACTGCCGAATGAACCCCCGCATCCGGGTCGCGACGATACAGGTCTTCCAGAAGGGGCCGCAGGTCGTTGCGAACGGCGACCGGCACATCGCGGTACTCGCCAAGTGCCAGCAGGATCGCCCTGCGCACCGAAACATCGGATTCAGCGCTGAGCTGATCGATCAGCTTTGCGGACGGCAGCGCCAACCGGGCGCACCCATGAATCAGTTGTGTCCGCAGAGCCATGTCAGGCGACTGGCGAAACAACAGCCATACGCCGCTCGGATGATCGTTGAGATGCAGCAGCGTTATCGCGGCAACGGCCTGTCGAGCGATCAGTTCAGATTGCTGTTGTCGATCAGCAATTGGATCCGATGCTGCGGCCAGGAGTGCAGAAAATCGTACGTTCACCAGCTTCCGATGACCCCGCAGACGCGGCAGAAGGACCGCATATTGCTCCGGAACGGATTCGAGCAGCAGATCACAAAGATAGTCCGGCTGATCCGCCGCATATTCTCCCGCAATCGATGCCGCTGAGAAGCGTTCATTTCCGTTCAATCTGCTGCTCGCCAGAAGATCCCGGAAAGCGGGCAGGAGTTCCAGATGAACCGGTCGAAAGGAATCGACCAGAGTGCGATAGTCAGCCGGAGATTTTGCAGCCCAGGTCACAAGGTTGCTGACGGCAAGCGGCATCAACTTGTCCCATGGCGCCTGTTCTCGGTTCCACCGCGAATCGGCAGTTCGTGCCAGCATGAAGAGAGCACGGAAACGCAGAGCGTCTGCCTGGTTTGAGTCTGCTGCCAGGTCAGTCAGACGCGACTTCGGGGTCGCGTCCAGTTTCGCCAGCAGGTCAGTTCCCAGTGCAAGTTCATCAAAATCGAGCACATCCGGAGATTCGAATCGAAGCAACTGACTGACGATGAGCTCGATACGCTTAGGCTCGTTCTCAACGAGCGCTTGATGGCCACGGAACCGTTCTGTCGCGGTGAGTTGCATATTCGAAGCGAGCTTGCGCAGTTCGGGATCCGTCAATTCCCGGAACTCGCGCAAGCCGGAGATTGCCGATTCCACACTGCCTGGGTCTGCATGCTGAATGAGTTCCAGTTGTGTCATAGCATGGCGGTGCTGGCTGGCCAGCACACGTCGCCACTGCCATGTCACGCCCGACACTCCAAGCACGACGGCCAGCGCAAGTGCCATCAGCACAGACGCAACAAGCGGACGCCGAGCGGCCCATTTCCATGTGCGTTCGAAAGCGTTGACCGGCCTCGCGTGAATTGGTTCGCCGTCCAGAAATCGCTGAAGATCTTCCGCAAGCTCTCGGACCGTCTGGTATCGACGGCTCGGATTCTTGTGCAAACACTTGAGGCTGATTATTTCCAGATCCCGCGGAATGGTTGAATTCAGTCGTCGCAGTCCGGGAGCTTCTTCGTTGACCACCTGATGCAGCAGCATACGGTGATTGCCACGGAACGGCTTTTCTCCGGTCAGCATTTCGAAGAGAATCACACCCAGAGAATAGAGATCCGAACGACGGTCGAACGAACTCCCGGTTGCCTGTTCAGGCGACATGTATGCCGGTGTTCCCACAATGTGTCCATCGAAAGACATGGTCAGGTCGCCGATCTCGCGCTTCGCAAGGCCAAAGTCAGCGATGTTCGGCGAATCGAAGGAGTCAAGCAGGATGTTTCCCGGCTTCATGTCGCGATGAATCACGCCGGCCTGATGCGCATGGTCAAGTGCTTTCGCAATGGTCACACACATTTTGGCAGACTCACGACTGGTCGGGCGATTGATGCGAAGCCAGTCGGACAGGGTCATCCCGTCGATAAAGTCGCTGATTATGTAAAGGAAATCACCAATGCGGCCGACTTCATGGACCGTGACAATGTTAACATGTTTCAGCTGGGCCGCTGCCTGTGCTTCCCGGAGAAACTGGTTTGCTTCGTCAGCGCTGATATCGCGGTTCCGCGGTGTCTTCACTGCAACGATTCGATCTAATTCGGTATCATGCGCTCGCCACACAGTGCCGAATGTGCCCTGACCAACCACTTCGAGAAGGCGGAAATGCCCCACCATCCGAGCCACTTCAGGCCTGGATGTCGGAGTGTCGTCACTGATCAGGCTGAACTTTTCACCGCAGGCTGCGCAACGCATTCCCTGTCTGCCCACCGGATCCAGGGTTTCCATGGTCACGCTGCAATTTGGACATCGTATCTGCATGGGAGCCTGGCCCGTACGGAATATGAGTGATGATGCGGATTCAGGTGCGAGTGAGTGACGGCGTGCAGGACGGAAATTCAGCTCAAAATATCGTGCAGCACATGTCCGTGGACGTCGGTCAGACGGCGGTCAATGCCGTCGTGTCGCACGGTCAGTTTCGTGTGATCGATTCCCAGCAGATGCAGCGCGGTCGCGTGGATGTCGTAAACCTGCGTCGGGTTGTCACGATCCAGTGGTTTGTAGCCCCATTCATCGGACGGACCGTGGCTGATTCCGCCACGAATCCCGCCACCGCATAACCAGTTGGTAAACACGTACGGATTGTGATCACGCCCCTTGCTGCCCTGGGTCGATGGCATGCGACCAAACTCAGTCGTCCACAGAATGATCGTGTCATCCAGCAGCCCGCGTTGCTTCAGATCCCTGATCAACGCAGCCGTTCCAATCGCCATGCCCATGGCCAGCGGCTTGTGGTCACGTTCGATGTCTTCGTGGCTGTCCCAGTTTCGGCGTGGAAATCCATTGTCATTTCCGGACCAGATCTGAATAAACCGCACGCCGCGTTCCAGCATGCGCCGCGCGATCAGGCACTTGCGGCCAAAATATTCGGCTTCTTCCGGGATGTTGATCTCCGCAGAGTAGACAGCGCCTGGATTTTCGATGCCGTACATCCTGAGCGTTGCCTCAGTTTCATCGCCGAGATTGAAAACTTCAGGAGCACTCACTTGCATCTTCGCCGCCAGCTCGTACGAGCGAAGTCGTGCTTCCAGACGCGAATCGCCGGGACGCGTGCGGCGGTAGGAATCGTTCAGCGATCTGAGCAGTGACTGGCCATCCGTTTCCGCACTCGGCGTCACAAAATCAGCGGTCGCATGCAGATCGTCAATCGGCGTCTTGCGCTGCGGGAAGATCATCGTCCCCTGATTACTGGCTGGCAGAAATCCGGAGCCCCAGTTCTTTGGCCCGTTGCTGGCGAAGCCTCGATGATCGGGCAGCACCACAAAGGTCGGCAGGTTGTCGTTGAGCGATCCCATCGCGTAGCTGATCCAAGATCCCATCCCGGGAAACCCGGGCCGATCGAACCCTGTCGCCTGCAGATACGTTGCCTGACTGTGCACACCGGTCCTGCCCACCATATTGTGAACGAACGCCATGTCGTCCACGCAGTCTCCCAGCGGGGCGACGACTTCACTGATCGCCTTACCGCATTGGCCATACCTCGAAAACTGAAACGGAGATTTCATCCATGGACCAAGGCCGTCCTGAAACGCTTCGACGTGTTCGCCAAAGTTTGATGACTCGCCATGATGCTTTTCGAGCTGTGGTTTGTGGTCCCACAAATCGATATGACTTGCCGCCCCTGCCATGAACAACTGGATGATGCGTTTTGCTTTCGGCGGATGGTGCAGCACACCACCCAGGGCTCCTGTCTCGACGCTGCCCCCTGTCGGCGACGTTGTGATCGACGCGGCCGCCGATTCGTGAAGCATGATGGCGGCGGCCAGGGACGCAAATCCCTGGCTGCCGGAATCAAGAAGTTGGCGGCGATTGAGAGTCATGCGAACTGTCGGACAAGAGTAAAAAGGCCGGGCATTGGAATGAACGGAGCAACGCTGGTCTATCGAACTGATTGTGCAACAGAGCATTCTAAGCAAATGCCGCCTCATGAGCATCCCGCCGAATGTCGCATTCAGCAGGAGCGGCGCGAATTCTTCGCTGCTGAAGTGAATACCGGACAAGTTGCGGTAGAATACAACGCAACGTCGCTCAAGGTGAGCCGGCGCGGTTGATTGGCCGTTCATTTTATCCTGCGGCCAGGAATCAACCGCACTTAGAAAAGTCAATCATTATGTTTCAAGTCAAACGCATGGTCGTCGGTGTAGAAATGCCGGGGGAACGACCGTGGGACGCGTCGAAGCTGAAACTTCCAGGTCAACTGGCGGTCCTGCAGGCGTTTCAAGTTGCCAGCGGTGGCAGAATTCCCGTCACGCTGGCCTCGATTCTTCAGAAATCAACCGCTGGCTGGGTTGGATCCCAGGAAGACGCTGACCGGCAGTTGATCCAGGATCGCACCGCTGCCGAAGCGGTGCTCAGCGAACTTCGGGACCAGTACGCTTCCGATGGAAAGCCCGTGAAACAGGTGGACTGCGTTGTACGAACCGGGGATGCGTGGGAGGAACTCATTCGCCTGGCCGGCAATCGCCCGGATTCGCTCATTGTTTGCGGAACCCGCGATCTGGGATCGCTGCGACGAGTCCTCTTCGGGAGTACGGGACTGAAACTGCTGCGGCTTGCACCAGGGCCGGTATGGATCGTCCAGCCTCCTGCGGAAGAGAATGATTCAGTGGACATCGTCGCTTGTACAGACCTTGGTCCCGTCGGCGCAGATGTCATTTGTATGGCTGTGTCGATGGCCGCGAAGATTTCCGCGCGAGTGCATGTTGTGCATGCGGCAGAAGAGGGTTCCGATATAACCGAACTGACCGGTAAGGTTCACGAACAACTCGCGGCGACGGATTATCGTACTCTGCTCGCCGGCGTGAAAGTGCACGTGTCCGCCGGCGATG
>JBBJME010000292.1:0-8708 GCA_037719765.1 Planctomycetaceae bacterium | reverse complement strand
GATCACGAACGTCGTTTGCCATTCGCTCAAGTTGGACACGCACTCCTGATTCATGATGGCTGTGAATGGAGGCCGTCCGCTCCGCTTCCTGATCGTTCAGATCCGTCAATCGCCGCCGCACTGCATGCACCGTATCTCGCGCAGAGATGCAACTCGAACGAAGTCGTTCGAGTTCCATGATCTGCAATTCGAGATTTGCTGATACCCTCGCCATGTTGGCAATCTCACAGGGGCTGGTGATCGTAAACGTCAGCCACGATTGTAGTCCTGCAGCGTCACCTTCTGTCAGCGAAACGACAAGGAATTTTTGAAGTCCCTGACCAGGCCCCGCAAATGACTCCACTCCACGGGAAACGCGATCTCGCCACCACTGTCCGCCGATTTGTTCAGTTTTCCTGCTGCCCGAAATCTCTTCCTGCTCAGCACACGTTGATCGCATTGTTTTTTTTACAAGTTTTTGGGCTTATTCCAGAACAGTTGACGTGATCTAAAGGATAATTCTTCGGCATAAATCACGCGGGGATATGGTGATTTGCCGTCGGCGGGCATGACTCACAGGGGGCATGACTCACCGGAGACAATCACGTCAGAAGAAGCCGCTACACCCAAGCAGCCTTAAACGGAACTCAGCAGTTCCCGAGCCGCACGGCGGGCTCGACAGCGGTGCGTGTTTGATTTTTCGATTTCGAGCGATGGGCATCGATCTGATTCGGCTGGCCTGTCACGATGCTGAACAGTCCGTCCAGTCCAGCAGACTCAGATAATCGGCGACCGACAACGGTAACCTCCAAGTCATCTGATTTCCCAACAACGTTCATGCCAACATTGCCCGGAGAAGTTCGGCCGCTCCGGGAGTGAACCGCCAGGCGGTTTTGCACCTGAGGCTGAGGGGATCTCCCGGTTCTCGCGTTTGGACTGTCCACGCAGGCGCAGGGTCTTCGACTCCGCCGGGTTCGTGCGCACCTTGCCTGTAACGGTACGCCCGATGTGGCCATCTCCCTGACACTACAGGATCGGCACGCGGAAGTGGTGCCCTTGTTGAATCACAAAACCGGGAGCTCAATGGCTGGCCTGCGTTACCCTTCGCACGGACGCTCAAGACAGGCCGGTCGCCCTTCCGCTGAGCCGAAGTAGTTGGCTAAACTCTCCTCGTAAGATACTTTCATTCTCTATTCCAAACCGGTTTATCCCGGCACACAATGTCTCCTCTTGGGATTCTTAAAGAAAACTCCGAAAACAGCTGCCTGTGATTCCAAAGGCGGACATCCAGTATCGTAATCCAAAGTGCGGGTGGAAACGCCTGCTCAAAAGGATCTGACCAATACGAAACAAGACGCCCTTGCTGCGAACAATAGCTCGTGCGTGTCCGTAAATTCAGTTGACATTGAAAAAGACAGTCGAGAAACAAAAAAGGCTCCGCGAAGATGAGGAGTTAAACCGTAGAGTTGATTAAAAAGGTCAGCAAAACGGAAAAACTTCGCTCAAACTTCGAGGAGCCACGGATGCGGAAATCATACTCGACACAACTTCGTCTGGACAGTCCCCCGATCGATCAGGTCGAACTCAATTTTGGATGCCGCGACTCCATCGTACCTGTACTGCGATCTCTGCAGCAGGTGTATTCAAAGCCCGACGTCACTGAAAAAATCATGAAGCTCATTTGCCAGGACATCAATGGCGAGTCATCGGCGAAGCTTGGTCGCGAAGGCATGGACTATTGGCACATTCTGTTGCTGGCGAGTGTTCGACTTGGGTGCAACTATACGTACGATCAAGTGCATGATCTGGCCGAAAACCACTTCAAGCTGCGAGCCATTATGGGTCTCGGATCGTGGGACGAGCATACCGAATTCACATAGCAGACGATTCGCGACAACATCTGCCGTTTGAAACCCGAGACGATCGACCAGGTCAGTCGTCTGATTGTTGCGGAAGGTCATCAAATCGATCCGGACGCCATCAAGCATGTTCGAGCCGACTCGTTTGTGATGGAGACGAACATCCATTATCCGACCGAGAGTTCGCTCATTCGCAATGGCCTGCGAAAGATTCTTCAGATCTGCTCTGAGCGCGCAGTTGGCGACAATATTCCTGGCGGGCGGCAGCATGAGTATTTGTGGAAACGTGTGAAGCAACTGTCGCGAGAGATCGATCGCATCGCCGGAAAAAAAGGTCCGAATTATGTAGGTCGCCTGAAGGGACCGTACCGCGAACTCCTGCAAAAAGCCACGATGATTACGCAGCGAGCCCGCGAGTTATGCGTCACGTTGTTACTGCCGAACGCGACCACCGTCCATCACGCTCTGATGAAACGGCATCAGTGCGATTCGGGTGTCGCCATCGCAGCTACAAAAGTCATGCAGTCACTCTTTGATAACAAGGTCGAACGTCTGTCGTTTGATCACGGATTCCATTCGCCTGAGAACCAGGAAGAGCTTTCAGAAATTGTTCCTCAACTGTGTCTTCCGAAGCCCGATGCCAAACAATCGAAGCCGCAGCTTGAAGACGCAGATGACGAATTCCTTGACGCTCAACAAAACCATCCGGGAGTCGAATCGGCGATCGGAGCGTTGCAGTCGGGCAACGGCATGAAACGCTGCCGGGATCGCTCTGAGATCGGCTTCGAGCGTTACATGTCGCTCGCCATCCTCGGACGCAACCTGCACACGCTCGGACGGATGCTGAACGCTCAACAGGCTCCTGACAGCGCGGCGGCCATGACACGCCGCAAAGCGCCTAAGGCGGCTGCAAGTCATCAGAATTGTTCAAAAGCTGACCTCCACTGCGTAAAAGTTACGCGCGTCGCTGGCCAAAACGGCCAAAAATCCCGGAGAATTCCACCGCGACAGATATCAGGATCCAACCTATTATACCCTACGATCAATTCTTCACCTACCGTAGGGCTTCACTTCAGCCGACGACTCCGTTCCACAGCCATTTTTCAGACACGCACTCGCTACGGAATCACTCTGGCGACTAACAATGTTGCCGAGTTCGGACGTGCCTCGGGGCTGCTTGCTGAGGACTGGGAGCAAGGCGTTTGACAGTCGGTTTACTGTTACCTTTTTCGTCCAGGAAAGAAAGAGGACCAACTCACTTCTGAATTAATGAGCCGCGTCCCTCCTTATCCGTCCCCTTATCTTTCCGCGGTCCATTGCTCCTGCACGGCTGATACCGTGAACGATTACAAAGTATCTACGAATAGAGACGAAGTTGCACTCTATTCCTGGATTTGATCTTCACCTTGGTTGAAGACTGCAGATTTTTAGGGTCCAATATCCTGCGGCATGAATTCCCTCACTTTGAATTTATCCCTTCGGGACGGACTAATGACGAAGCAAAACGCAAAGACCTCAGTGAAGGCATTGAACAGTTCTTACAAGGACCTCGTGCGGTGGCTGTTTGGGGGGGGGGGGCGTTAACAGGGAGGCATGCTGCGTCGCGGCAAAGACGATGGAATCGGGGCTCCTATGACATTGCCGAAACACTTGAACCGAAACTGCTCCTTACTGGAACGGTGAGTGTGTCGGCGTTTGATGCGGAGGCGAAGGAACAGGGGACAGAGTCCGGCGTGTTCAGGATTTCCCGCACCGGCGATACTTCAGGCTCGTTAAGCGTCGAGTTCACTTTTATTAATAGCGGCCAACCGGGATTTGCCTCCTACAGTAGTGACTATATACCTTCCGCGTCCGGATACGCACTGATCCCAGCCGGGTCTGCCTTCACCGACATCACGGTGACGCCGGTGGACGACACCGAAGTGGAGGAGAGCGAGGCAATTGTCATCTCGATCTCAGCGCCTGCGTCATACAGCATCGCCGGTTCGGGCCAAGCGACTGTCAATATTGTTGACAATGACTCCGCATCAGCTCCGTCCGTGAGCGTCGTCGCCACCGATAATACGGCGATTGAGAACGGCTCCGACACGGGCACGTTCACAGTAACACGCAGTGGCTCAGCGATCAGTAATCCGCTGACGGTGAACTTCTATGTCAGCGGTACCGCGAACCCCAATGCTCCCGACTACGACTATGCTGCGTTGGGGACAAGCATCACGATTCCAGCCAATCAGTCGTCAGCCACGCTGACGGTAACGGCATTCTCTGACGCTGTTTCTGACCCTAACGAGACGGTTGTCGTGACCATCGGCAGCAATGGTGCGGCATACACATTTGGAACACCAAATTCAGCAACGGTGACGATTCAGGAAGGTTACGTTACACCGACGGTTACGATCACGGCAACGGATCCCTCAGCGTCTGAAACCGGCCCCGATGCAGGAATGTTTACAGTGACAAGAACTGGTGATACGAGTTCTTCGTTGAGCGTTACCTTCAACGTTGCTGGGTCAGCCTCGCCCATCGACGACTACGCTGCCATTGGAACAACCGTGTTGATTCCCGCCAACCAGGCTTCGGCAACGATCAGCGTAAATCCAGTTGATGACAGCGTGATCGAGTCCAATGAGACGGTTTTTGTGACCCTGCTCCCGGGTGGATCGACTTATACAGTCGGTACCCCAGGCGATGCGACGGTCACGATTGCCGACAATGACACGTTCTCACCCTCTACGGTGACAATTACCGCAACAGACACTTCAGCATCGGAACCAGGTACCAACACTGGAACTTTTCAGGTCACTCGGACCGGCGGAACTCAAAGTGCGGACTTGATCGTAAACTTTTCCCTCGCGGGCAGTACAGCCACGGCAGGCAACGATTACACAGCACTTGGAACCTCAGTAACGATTCCTGCGAATCAGTCCTCGGCGACGATGACCGTTTTCCCAATTGACGACCAAACTGTTGAATCAAGTGAATCCGTCATAGTCACCCTGTCGTCTGGTGGATCTGGCTATACCGTTGGGTCTTCCCCATATAACACGGCAACGGTGACGATCGCTGATAATGACAACTATTTGCCCCCCGTCTTTGATTCTCCACCAACTCCCATTGCCAATTCGACCGTTTCGCTGACCGTTTGCCAGAATGACACTGGTTACATCGACATCCTCGGCCACGATCAGGATTCTGTCGGTCCAACGATTCTTTCAGGGTATGCCGTCTCTGGTGCATCGGGATTTTCAATTGGCACCGACCCATCGAACGGCAGTCCGGCAGTCGTAGTGTCTTCGACGGTCATGACGGGAACTTACAATCTCACCGTGACGGCGATCGACAATGAATCCGACACCGCTCAGAGGTCGTTTGCGGTGAATTTCACCCGGCTTCCCGTACCGGGCTCGACATCAATCACATTGCAGACCCCAAATACAGGTCGCGTTGTGGAACTTGCCTCGGGTGAAACGGCTGGCTCGATCAATCTGACATGGTCACCTTCACTTTATGCCGAGTCCTATGATTGGATCCTGTATAAGTTCGATGGAGGTCCCGGCAATGGAGGCTGGACCGCCCAGGGGTCACAGGAACAGGCAAATGTTTTGTCGAAAGTCTATTCCGCGCTCACTGTGGGTTACTATGCGTTCTTCGTCCGTGGCACAAATTGCGGGCATGAACAGCTGGGAGTCTGGGCCGGCCTTACGTTTGCCATCGCAGCCCATGGTGATCTGGATCCGCAGAATTCCGGTCAGCACAACAATCACGAAGACGCCTGCGGATGCGATGTGCTGCCGCCGGGTGAAGTTGTTGCAGATGCTCACGTCTCCACTGGAACCGGAGATTTGGTGGTGTCGCTTGGAAATCTGGTTCAGTCGAGTGCCCATGCGCTGTCATCGTACTTATTCCCGACTTATGTTTCCGGCGGCGATAGTCAGATCATTGTCGATGCCACAATCCCCATTCCGGCCGCCGCGACAGATGTCGCAGTCGATGTGGAAGTGCGAAATGCGGCGGGAACATTGGTTGGTGTCCAAACCTATCAACCCGGTGAAAATACTTTCCAGATCAACAAGGACGGCATCGTTTCCTTCCGCATCGATCCGAACGCACTGAACAGTCCTGGCGGTGTTTTGGCTCCAGCGTTGAGCACAGGCAACTATACCGTTGCCGCGAGCATCCGTGCCGACTTGCCCGGATTGGCAAGCGGCACCACTCACCATGAATTTTCGATCGGCGACGGCAACGATCCAGTACGTGAATCCCTCCGATCGCTCCTCGCTCCGGCGTTTTCGGCGTCTGGATTGAATCGTCTGAGAATTGACGCCGCAGGCGCGAGCCTCAATCGCAGCATTGGGACGTCTGTGCGTTTCATGAAAAGCGGTAGCGCGTTTCTGACACCGGACGGTTCATTCACTGCCATGACATCCGTCAGCATCAGTGTCGATGATCCTTCTGGCGGACAACCCAAAATTGCGACCTACAAGCTGACATCCGCGTCAGGGATGATTTCCCTCTTCGACACGAACGGGTTACTGCTGGAACGCTGCGAATCCAATGGGGATGTCATGCGATTTTCGTACCTCGACCAAAAAGGCGACGGCACCGCCGATGATTTGGTCCGAGTCCAATCCGTAAAAACCGCGCATGTTGTCGACTACGGTTATGTCGGAGGAATCATCACGACTGTGACGGACTGGGTGGGGCGCGTCTGGACCTATGGCTACACCGGAACACAACTGACCAGTCTGATCGGCCCGGTCCCCGAATCCGGAAAGCCAGCACCCAAAGTCACGATGACCCATGTGCCTGGCACTACGCGGTTGGCCAGTTACACGGTCACGGACACCGCTGCCAGTTTTACCGAGACAACTCAAATCAGCTGGGACGCGTACGGAAACGTCAGTCAGATTTCGCGGCTGGACACGCAGGGTAACGGCGGTGGCACACGAATTTGGTCATTTGAGTCGGCTGAATCACGTCAGCTTGCCCAGATTCGTTTGGTCGATAGTACAGGACCGATCGATCCTCAGGACCAGTATGCGAGCGCCACTTATCCGGACACTTCGGTCGCAAAGCGGCAGGTGGATTTGTTCGGAAACACGCTGCGTGAGCAACGCACAGTCCTCGGGTATCTGGTGAACACGACCGTTACGACATCATTTCAGCGTAACAGTGATGGTCAGCCGACCGTTGTCGGACCGGTCGCGCAAACGGCTGGCGGCGTCACCACATCGGTTGCCGCAATCAACTACGAATATGACTCTGCGGGACGCATGACAAAAGCGACGTATCCCGACAGGACGAGCGAAACGGACGCGACGTTGACCACCGAAGTCTGGACATACAGCACCGGTGCATCGGCAAAGCAACCCGCGACGTACAAAAATCGCGTTGGAAACTATTTCGTCTACGGCGCCTATTCAGACAGCTTTCCCACACAGGTCGATTACTACTCGTCGCAGGGCGGCACGCTGGTTTCTTCAACTCGCTACACCTACCAGAATGGTCGTCTCCGTACGATGGCGACCTCCGATCCCAATGGCCTGGGCGGTTCCGGAATGGGCGTCGAAATGTACTACGACAACCATTTCAATCTCAACCATGCGCGCTCCACAACGGCGTCCGCCGCCGGTGTCATCGCTCCGGCATCGATCAATGACATCTGGGTCTCGTTCGGTTACGATACGTTTGAGAATCTGGCCTGGGCGACAACTCAGTATCGTCCCGTGAGTCTGACAGGGTCTCCTGCCACTCCATCCGTGACTGACGCGAATCTGCTGGCTGTGCGGACAGATGTGACGAGTGATGTGTATGGTCGCATTCTCACGACGTTGTCGCCAGTTCCCGCCCCGGGGCAAAGTCGCCTGCTGACCACGCAGACTTACGACGCCATTGGCAGAATGCTGACCAGCATCGAACCGGGTTCAACGACCGTGGCCACTCGCACAACAACCACAGGCTACAATTCTTTTGGAGAGCTCCGATCCATCCTGATGCCCGACCCGGATGACACGGGCTCGCTGTTCGCTCCTTCCGTCGAATTGACGTTCGACGTGAACGGCAATCTGTACGAGACACGGCAGAAGGACGGAACCGCCACCGTGAGTCGAGTTCGCTCGGGATTCGATTCCCTTGGACGCATGCGGTTTCAGTCGATGGCGTTACCTGGCGCATCGGGCGCGCTGCAGGCGAACGAATCGACGTACTTTCAATACGACGCAGTCGGTCGAACCACCAAAGTGGAGTCGCCGGTCGGAGTAGCAGGTCTCAATGAGAACAAATATCTGGCGACCAATATCGCTTACGATGACGTGCTTCGCAAAATCACGATGTCATATTCCACAACTGGCGTCGGTGTGATCGCCCCGAATGTGGCAAATACAGTTCAGGAATTTGACGCGACCGGAAGAACGACCAAAGTCACTGAAGGCAGTCTGTCAGTCACCACTGCATATTTCGACAACAGCACATGGTCTGGCAAAGGAACGCTGGTTCGCACAACCGATGAACGCGGTCAGGTCTGGTGGCAGAAATATGGTCCAACCGGTTTGCTGACAAGGACGCAAACTCCCGATCCGGACGGCACCGGCCCGCTCGTATTGCTGGATACTCAGAACGTCTACGACTATCGCGGCAATATTGACACCGTCACCGAGACTTCTGGTGCTCTGACAAGAACCACCAACTACGATTTCGATTTCCGCGACCTGCTGACAACCATCACATCGCCGGTCCCTGGTGCCGGGACGTCGTTGCCAGCTCTCGTCACGACGTATGGCTACGACGCACTGCAAAGGCCAATCACGGAAGCAGGCCCGACCGGTGTGACGATGGTCAATTCGTATCGCGATGATGGCTTGCTCGGCACGG
>JBBJME010000291.1:0-8717 GCA_037719765.1 Planctomycetaceae bacterium | reverse complement strand
AAGTCAATTACAGCGAGTTCAAGCGGCGGCGCTCATCGGCGACTTCGCGATCGACGAGCTCCGACCCGCGCTCATCCGTTTGATGGGCAATACGGCGCAGCCTCGAGCAACCCGCGCCATGTATGCAGCCGCACTATTGAAACTGCGATCAAATTCGCGTCTTGCCGCCGCTGCAATCGTGCCGTTGATCGCAGGCGTGACGGACGCCCTGGTAAACGACGCGATGAACGCCATCGCGAATTATCAACCCGACGCAGCAGGGCCGATTCTTGAGTCCGTTTTTCAGGTTGCGACGTCGGCAGAACAACTGACGCTGGCAGAACAGTTGTCCGCTGACGCGATCGGCGCCGACATGCTGCTGCACCTGATGGAATCGGGGAAAGCCTCGGCACGCTTGCTGCTGAAACCGACGGTTCAACAACGGCTGGAAGCCATTGCCACCGACGAAATCAAACAACGAGCGAAGCCGCTGACAGAGAATCTTCCCAGCGAAGACGCCGTCATCGAACAACTCATCGCGGCTCGCCGGAATGTTGTGAACGCGTCATCCGGAGATGCGACATCCGGAAAAGAATTGTTCAGGAAGAGCTGCCTCATTTGCCATCAGATCGCCGGTGAAGGCAAGCAGGTGGGTCCAAACCTGGATGGCATTGGAAATCGCGGACTGGATCGAGTTCTGGAAGACGTACTCGCACCAAATCGCAATGTGGATGTCGCGTTCCGAACCACGACTGTCGTAACGAATGAAGGCAAGGCCTACAGCGGTTTGTTAAAGGAACTCGAAGGAAACCGCGTCACTATTATCGACAGTCAGGCAAAAGAAACCATCCTCCAGACCGACGCCATCGAAGAACGCAGGGCCGCCACAACGTCTCCCATGCCATCCAATGTGGGCGAAACGTTTTCCGAGCCGCAGTTTCGCGATCTGATCACATACCTGCTGCTGCAACGAAGAAAGTAAAAACGGCACGGAATGTATCGTTGAACCGAGAATTGCGACTGAGGTCAGTGCTGCGATTCCTCTCTTGCGATCTTTGCGCTCTTTAGCTCTCCATCTGCTTCACCAACGGCAAAAGGCCGTTGGGGTCGAATCTGGGACAGTCAAAATCGTGAGCCACTTATGATTCTTCAGAGGATGCCGGTTTCCGGATGTTGGCATCGGGCTTTATGGTTCGGATGATCTGGCTTCCAAGTTGTCTCGTATTCAGGGCATTGCCGTTTGCATTAAGCGGTGAGATATGAAGCAACTGTGCCAATTTCCTTAAAGCCGGCTTCACGGGATTAACCCGAACACCTCCTTTTTCAAGTTCAATACTGCCATTTTCAATCTCGCGTATCACGAACTCGCCAATTTGGGCCATGCGAACGGTCTTGAGTGGACCAGGAGGAACAGGATTTCGCACCAGCTTCGACAGTGAAACCTGGAGCTTTCCATTCTGACCGGGATGCATTAGAAATCTTGCAACAGAGACCGGTTCATTCAAGAGCGTCTCAATCTGCATCTCCTCAGTGTTGATTCGCAGGACAATGATCCGATCGACGAATTCCAAAGACCTGCTGTTGAAGCTCACATGTCCGCTCGAACCTAACATCGCAGTCGTCTTGACGGAGACTCTTTCTCCATCGCCACTAACGACGTCATAGCCTTTTTGATTGATTTCTGTTGCCATCTGACCGTTTGTAATCAGGGCCGCGTAGAGCTCTCCAAGGCGACCACAAAGGTGCCGTAATTCAGTGGCAGGAACGCCCCAGTTGATTTCGCGTTCGAACCATGTCATCGCTTCGCCAAGCGATTGAATAATCTGCATCTGGGTAAGTGCCATACCGAATACTTTCGTTCAAACCGAGCGTCATTTCAGGTTGCTCCCCCAAAAAATGACGCTGCTCCTATAACACGAATCGGCACCCTTAGCCATCCATTGGCACGCGACACATCGTGCTGAGGCAGTTGCACAGGACACGAATGTAATTGCGGGGACAGTGCAATCATTTTTGGCCGCCAGAGAACGCAAAGATCACAAAGGCGAATCATGGCTGATCGGGAAATCCTGCGGGACTCTGCGGGGGGCTTTTCACCGGGACAAGGAAATTCACAAAACGGAGGTTTGGCACTTTGCGAAACCGGGAAAAACGTCTAAAAGTCCAATCCTGAAGCGGAAAGTCAGCCGTTTTATGGGTGAAAAGTGTTTTTTAAAACGTCGGTCGATGGGAACTCGACGTGTCTCCACCGCGTTTCGGACGTATTGCATGGACGGCGTACAGGGACAAACCATTCCGGATTACGATCTCGCACGATCGCAGCAGCATGCAGCTTGTGCGATTCGTATCCGCTTTCGCCCCTGACGCCTTGCCTGGCGTTCCGCAGTTCCGTCCGCTTGCCGGGGCTTATCGAGTCCGCATGCACAGACTGCGTGGGCGACGCTGTTCCTGGTCTTCTGCCACTTACCGAGACGACCGAACGTCGGCTTCGGCTGGATGACGGCGATCTGGTTGTTATGCATGATGATTGTCCTCAGGAGTGGCGACGGGGCGATCACGTTGTCCTGATGCTCCACGGTCTCGGCGGATCCCATCGCAGCGGCTACATGGTACGTCTGGCGGCACGACTTCAGCAGCGCGGCGTGCGGTCGTTCCGGATGGATCATCGCGGCTGCGGCGCCGGTACCAGTCTGGCCAAATACCCGTATCATGCGGGACGTGTGGAAGACCTGGCGGCAGCCGTCCACATGGTCGAACGGTTGTGTCCCGGATCTCCGATTTCTCTCGCCGGTTTTTCGCTCAGCGGAAACTTGCTGCTGCGATACCTTGGCGAATTTGGCACCGATCTGCCGCTGAGTCTGTTTCGTGCCGTGGCCGTATGTCCGCCGATTGATCTGCAGCACTGTTCATCCATGCTCAATGCGTCTCGTATGGGCCAGCGCTACGATTTGTATTTTGCCCGCAGGCTGGTCCGCCAACTCTCCAATTCAACACAATGGAGAGACGACGTCCCGCTGGCGAGCGTTCGCCGTCCGCCAAGTCGATTGTACGACTTTGATGAACTCTATACGGCACCGGCGTCCGGGTTTGAGTCCGCCGACCATTATTACGAGCGAGCGTCATC
The DNA here is from genome assembly GCA_037719765.1 of Planctomycetaceae bacterium. GTDB lineage: Bacteria > Planctomycetota > Planctomycetia > Planctomycetales > Planctomycetaceae > SXXK01. Next base: position 5,614 of record JBBJME010000291.1, on the reverse strand, counting down.
CAAGCCGGTGATCAGTCAGATCCGCGTCCACACGACCATTCTTGCGTCGCAGGACGATCCTGTTGTGAGCACTCAGGCGTTTCGAGGACTGCAACTGCCGCCCAATGTCACGATGTGCCTCACCAGCACGGCGGACATCTGGGCTTCGTCGGTCGCAGCGGTGCTGACCCGACCGCCGCTGGATGGACTGGGCGCCTGCTTGAATGGCTGCTGAATTAAGGTCCTCCAGCGTGCTCTGGGACGTTTCGCGTTGCATTTAGCCAGTCGACGGCTGTGCAATCGTCAAAATCTCCGCGGCGACATCGTCGATCGTCCTCAATGACCCGTCGTCCTTCAATCCATGGACCGTGCGCCAGTCGAGGCGGCTGTGGGCAAGGGCGAGGTAGCAGCGGCGGACTTTTTCAAGGTAGGGCAGGTCAGATTCCTGAAGGTCGGCTTCCTGATCCGTGTAGTCGCGCGTCGCTTTCCGGGCAACCAGTTCGCGACTCATTTGTGACGACATGTCAATCAGAATGGTGAGTTGCGGACGAGGGAGTGCGAAGACTTCAAATTCAATCTTCTCGATCCACTCAATCAAGGCCGTGCGGGCTTCGCCGTCCAGTTTGGCGGATTGATGTGCAAGGTTCGATCCGACAAAGCGGTCCAGCACCACGATATCGTTGTCGTCCATCATCTTCAGCAGCAGCGATCGCGATTCATATCGATCGCCGGCATACAACACGGCAGCCAGTTGCGGATGCACTTCGTTCAGCGCTCCGAAGCGACCGTTGAGAAAATCACCAATGGCGGAACCGAATGTGGTGTCTCCATAGCGCGGAAACTGAAGCGAATCCGCTTTCAAACCCATGTCGCGAAGTGATGCCACGAGTCGAGCCGCCTGTGTTCCTTTTCCTGCTCCGTCAATGCCTTCAATGGCAATCAGTGTGGTCATGCACGGACTCCTGAGTTCAGTGGGGCTGACTCCGATGTTCCGAGTTGCACGAGGTCCGGGGTTCAGAGCCGCACTGTTCTCCGAAATCCGGCGAGCGGAGCGGCGTCAGCCCTCCGGTACGAACGGTGAGCGGAATGGCGCTAGCCACCGGTAACTGTTCTTTCTTCGACTCGTTTGAGTGACGGCCAACCAGCGCTGGGCTGCTGATACGTTCTGCGACCACCCCGTCACGATTTGCCGATACTGCCCGACACGTCACAAACTGTGCAAGATCTGCGGCGGTTCCGGGAACTTCTACCGGCATGTACCACTGATCTGAACCGCGAACGTAGCCGGGACGTGTTTCGCATTCGCGTTCGACAAGGACGTGCAAGAGATTCAGATCGCTGTCAGGAACTACCGGATTGACGCGGCTGAGATAAAACTGTTCGGCCAGTTCGCGTTCGAGATCGCTCAGGATCCGCACGCGTTCCCGAATGACATCCGGTGGCACCTGATCGGGCATCTTGGCGGCGGGGGTTCCATCGCGGCGACTGAACGGGAACACATGCACTTTCATAAAGCGGGCCTTGCGGCAGGTTTCCAGCGTCTCTTCAAATTCAGCATATGTCTCACCGGGAAACCCCACGATGATGTCCGTGCTGAAAGCCGGATCATTGCCAAGCGTATCGCGGATCTGCTCAAGTCGTTCCAGGAATCGCTCAACACGATATCGACGACGCATTCGAGTCAGCACACTGTTGCTGCCGCTTTGCAGAGCAGGGTGGAACTGTGGGCAAAGGTGTTCGCAGTCTCCCGCGGCTTTGATGAAGTCGTCGTTGACTTCGACAGTTTCGATGCTGGACAACCGCATTCGCCATTTGCCGGGGATCCGATCAAGCCGCCTCAGCAAGTGCCACAGCCGCTCGGGCGTATCACCCCGCTGCAAATTGTTTGTATCGACACCGAAGTGTCCCATGTGGATCCCGCTGATCACGATCTCGCGATACCCGTGTTCGATCAGCGCGCGGATCTCGTCTTCGATATCGATGGGCCGACGACTGCGAAGTCCGGGACGCACTGTTGGAATAATGCAGTAGGAACATTTCAGGATGCAGCCGTCCTGGATCTTTACAAAAGCTCGCTGATGTCCTTCGAACTCACTGATTCCATTCGGCATGTCCACGATGCCGAAACGGCCCAGCACGTCGGGCAATTCTCGTTTGTCAGTGACGACTTCGATCACGTTCGGCAGTTCCGAAACCGTCTGCGGATCGCGCGTGGCATAGCAGCCCATGACGATCGTCTTCGTGCCGGGATTCTGCCGCGAAAGTTGCCGTATCACCTGCCGCGATTTGGAATCGCCCGTGTTCGTGACCGTACACGTATTGACAACGCAAAGGTCTGCTGACTCATCGTCCTGCGCTTCCCGATAACCACTCTGGAGCAGTGCTTCGCGCACAAGCTGAGTTTCATACTGATTGACTTTGCAGCCCAGGGTCACGAGGCGGCAGGTGCGAAGTTGGGACATTGTCGAAGCGTGAAGCAAAAGGAGCGAAGCAAATTTTCCGTAGGTTGGACATTCTTGTCCGACGTTTCCTGTCGAAACGGCACCGCATCTTCGAATTCTCACGAATTCGAGTAAAATGCGAGGCAAATCTCACCGGTATTTTACTGAAACAGTTTCCCGACTTCGATGGACCAATCGCCGAAAATCTCTGAAGCAGCAAGTCGATCTTTCACGGTAAAAACGCGAATCAAGGTTTCACTGCGGAATTCCGTGACGTGCTTCAGCTTTGGATCGACGATCCAGACGACCCTGCATCCTGCTTCGATCCACGCCAGAGCTTTTGCCTGAACCTCCGAGGATGTATCGTTTGGGGAAACAAAAGCGCGCACAGTATCCGGGTTACGTTTCAGTAAGAAACCTGTTTCGGCGGCACAGACGATGCCAAGTTGATGTTCCTCGACGTATCGGGCAATCGGCCATACCAGTTTGAGAGTAATCGAGCCGTGTTCAAATCCAGCGGGACGCATTCGAACCAATTCTCCGTCGATAAGTTCCGCCCTCCCTAAGGTTGATGATATCGTGAACAGAGCTTCGGCGGTCAGAGGGTGAGTTGTGACGGACATGTTTCTTGATCCGATGGAACTTATGTGCGATAGTCAATGCCGTGAGGATACACGATTCCGCGTGTCCATTCCACTTTTGTTTCCCAGGGTCCATTCATGCTGAGCATCCTCGACCGTCCAACGTCGCTGTGCGATCAGACTGGTCGGCCGTTTCCACTCAGTCGCGGGCAGGTCATTCGCGAGATCGTGGGATAAAGCGATGCAGTCGTCTGGTGAGACCGATGAGGGCGCGTCGCAGGCAATGCATGAGCGCATCGACACGCTGGATGATTCGCGTCTGGATATTTTTCGAAATCTGAAGACGAAAAATGCGGTTCGCGATGCGCGGCTCTTCGTGGCGGAGGGTGCGACGGTCGTCGAACGCGTGTTACGGAGCGCGCTGGAAGTTCACAGTGTGCTGAGTGATCGAAAGTTTGCGACTTGCGCGTCATTTCTCCGGCCGAATGTTCGCGTGTTCCGGCTATGTTCGGAACTGGCGGATGAACTTGTCGGATTCCATTTTCATTGCGGCGTCATGGCCAGCGCTGTCCGACCTGCAATGCCAGATCCGGACGAATGGATTCCGGCTGCCGGCCCTTCACTGATCATTGCCGCGGATTGTGTTGTCGATCCCGAAAACGTGGGGGCATTGATTCGGATTGCGTCGGCGTTTGGGGCCGACGGAGTGATCCTGGGAAAAGGATCGGCCGATCCATTTTCACGCCGCGTGCTGCGTGTGTCCATGGGCAATGTGCTCTTCATGCCCATCGTGGAAACGGACGACTTGCCTTCGATGCTGTCTGATCTGAGTGGGCAACGCAGATTTCAGGTCTGCGGCACAGTGTTGGATAGTCATGCGGCCCGCCTGGACGCATTCCGGTTTTCCGAGCGTACAGTGCTTGTATTCGGGAACGAATACGATGGCATTTCTGACGATGTTCAGGGTGGGCTCACGCATCGGCTGACCATTGCAATGCTCAATGGTACCGATTCGCTCAACGTCGCGATTTCCGCCGGTATTTTCTGTCATCAGTATCGAGTTCAATGGGGGAGAGGTTCAGAATGTCCGACATGACTGAGCAGATTCTGTTTTCAGGGCAGGTTCAGGGCGTGGGGTTTCGCTGGACGACGGAACGAATCGCGTCGCGGCTGTCTCTGCGTGGGTTTGTCCGCAATCTGCCCGACGGGCGCGTGGAGGCCGTCGTTGCCGGGTCTGCGGCAAGTATTCAGCAGCTGACTGAGAAGTTGCAAGAGCAATTCGGTTCAGGGATCACAGGCATCCAGCGGCAAATCCTGGAACATGCGAATGAGTTTACGGGTTTTACGATTCGGCGATAAATCAGGTTCGCATCATGAAATCTGAAAAACTGGCGCGCTTTCCCGTTGCAACCGCTGGATGAGAACGACACGCTGTCGCGTGGCACATTCTAGCGACGCCACACCCGTCCAGACAGGATCGTGAACATCTCGGAGTCAACCATGTTTCATGTTGCGCCCGTACTTTTGCCGGGGGATGCCATATCTTTCCGGAATGTTGGCGAGTTACCGATCGGCTCGGTGATGTCCGTTCTCTTTTTGATCACCGTCTTCGTCACGATCGGCATCGTGCTCTACAAAGAGAGGAAGACCTCCATCGAATCACGTCAGGTCGCGTTTTTCTTTTGGCTGGAACTGGCGTACATGGCGATGTTGATTGCGCTGGGTGCAGTGTATATGACGTGTTGGCCGCCCAATGACAATGTTGTCAATCTCATCGGCGGTATTGTCCCCTTTGCAATACCGTGGTTTGGAGCATTGGGAGCGGTGCTGATCGGTCTGGAAGGAGTGTTCATGCACAACAAGGAATGGGATTCCAAATACAACTACTGGCATATTGCCCGGCCGCTGATTGGTGCGGTACTCGGATTTGTCGCATTCTTCATTATGGTGCTGTTAATTAAATCTTCGGGGGCCAGCCCAACGTTCCTCACTCCGAACAATCCAAAGTTTACGTCGACGGACCTGGTGCTGTTTTACGTGCTTGCGTTTTTGGTTGGCTATCGTGAAGAGACTTTTCGCGAACTGATCAAGCGTGCAACGGACTTGATCCTGACATCATCAACTCCCGTACCTGCCGCTCCGCAGGTGATATTTCTGGTCGCGGATCAGCAGAAAACGAGCATTGATTTTGGAAGTAAAGTTGTGAACACCGCGAGTACGATACAAATTGTGGTTAAGAACTCTGGCACAGGCGACCTGGAAAATGCGGAGGCGACCATCACCAATGAATTGCCCGGATCCGATATCTTCAAACTGGCGACGAATCCGCTGACCGGCGCGGGACTACTGGCTCGAAGCGCATCCCAGGCGATTGTCGTTGAATTCAAACCGACCGCAACTGGCCCTTTCACTGCGACGCTCACGGTGAAAGGGAAGAACATGTCTTCCCAAACCTTCACTCTCAAAGGGAAGGGAACATAGTCCATTCGAAGCGGGATTCAACGAATTGATTTACCTTGGCGCGGGCGTAGGCCGCCACCCCAATGGGTTGTTGTTGTTGGGCCCGCGGGCGGGCCCGCTGAACGCGACAGGGAGTTGCGCATGGATGGCAGC
>JBBJME010000090.1:0-25507 GCA_037719765.1 Planctomycetaceae bacterium | reverse complement strand
GACGACAACTCGCCGCGCGATGCTGCAGAACAGCGCCGCGGGGTTCGGATCAGTGGCTCTGGCGGCGATGGCGGGGCAGCGAGCGGCGGCGGATCACCGGCTGACTCCATCGATTTCGCCGTTGCCGCATGTTCCAGCGCGGGCGAAGCGGGTGATCTTTTTGTTTATGTGGGGCGGGCCGAGTCACGTTGATTTGTTTGATCCCAAACCGCAGCTCAACGCACTCTCCGGTCAGCCGTTATCCGGGAAGTCAGTGGGCAGCGATGCCGATTCCGTTGGCACGGCCCTGGGATCGCCATTCAAGTTCGGTCAGCATGGAGACAGCGGAATCTGGATCAGTGAGTTGTTCCCGCATCTATCCCGGCAGGCGGACCGCCTGTGCGTGATTCGATCCCTGCATACGGAAGGCAGCGCTCACGGCGAAGCGTTGCTGCGACTGCACACGGGTCAGGCAAATCTTGTGCGGCCCAGCGTTGGTGCCTGGGTGAGCTACGGACTGGGATGCGAGAGTGACAATCTGCCCGCGTTCATCACGATCTCACCGCCGCGAGGCCACGGAGGCGTGCAGAATTATGGCAGCGCATTTCTGCCAGCCATTCATCAGGCGACGGCGATTGGGTCGGCTGAGATCCCGATTGCGAAGGCCGTCGTATCGAATCTTGCCAATCAGAGGCTGGACAAGGGCTTCCAGCGTTCACAATTGGACCTCATTCAGTCAATCAACCGTCGGCATCTGCAAAACACAGCGGTTGACCAGAACATTGAAGGGCTGATTGCCAATTACGAACTGGCGTTTCGTATGCAGTCCACGCTGCCTCAGATCATGAGCCTGAGCGACGAATCCAAAGAGACGCTCGACCTCTACGGCATCGATTCAGAACCGACCGACAATTTCGGACGTCAGTGCCTGCTGGCTCGCAAGTTTGCCGAAAGCGGTGTGCGGTATATTCAGGTTTCAACGGACTACACGTGGGATCATCATCAGAAGGTGCAGTCCGGACATGTGAAGGAATCCGCGAAAGTGGACCGCCCGATCGCTGGCCTGCTGGAAGACCTGGATCGACGGGGATTACTGGACGACACGCTGGTCGTGTGGGGAGCTGAGTTTGGCAGAACGCCGATGGTCGAGAACGGCGATGGTCGCAATCACCATCCGAAGGCGTTCACGATGTGGATGGCAGGCGGAGGTGTGCGGGGCGGGCTGACGTATGGCTCAACCGACGACTTCGGTTATGCTCCGGCTGAGAATCCGGTCCACATGCACGACCTTCACGCCACAATTCTGTACGCGCTGGGACTGGATCATGAGCGTCTGACATTCCGACACGCTGGCCGCGATTTTCGCCTGACAGATGTCTTCGGAAATATTGTGCATGATGTGCTGGCGTAATTTGAGAGTCTGTCTGAGATCTGCGATGATGCCGCAACTCTGATTGTTGATGGCCAGGTCGGATATCATCCTGTGAACAGCAAACGCGCGATTGCCCAGTTACTGCAGCACCTCTCCGGTGTCGGGGTGACGCATGTGCCGCGAGTGGAGTTTCCAAAGGCAGCGAAACCAGCACAGAAGGCTGAATCGGCGGCGCGTGGCGGCGCAGCGACCGCTGACGGAGTCAGTGCAAAGGATGTCACGAAACCGGGACGAAAGTCGCCGAAGACCGCGACGGCAGTTCCTGAAATGCGTCGTCCGACCAGCGGCTTGCGGTCCATGGAAGAACTTAAGGTGACGGATGAACATCGTCCGGCACCACTTGCAGAAGTCCAGGAGCTGTTAAAACACGAGTTCACTGATCCCCGGAAAAAGAACGACGCCCTGTGTTCGCTGGCGGCGATCGTGGCAAAATGTCGTCGATGCAATGAACTGGCAACGACTCGAAAGCAAACGGTGTTCGGTGTCGGCGATCCGAATGCACGGATCATGTTTATCGGAGAAGCACCAGGAGCGGATGAGGATGCCCAGGGGGAACCATTTGTCGGCGAAGCGGGTCAGTTGCTCAACAAGATCGTCACGGCCTGCAAGCTGAGGCGCGAAGACATTTATATCTGCAACGTGCTGCGCTGTCGCCCACCGGGCAATCGCAACCCGCTGCCGCAGGAGGCCTCCAACTGCCGTGAGTTTCTGGACGCTCAGATCCGGATCGTGCAGCCGGAATACATTATTTGCTGGGGTGCCGTGGCTGCTCAGAACCTGCTGAATGAAACACGCGCGGTGGGCAAACTCCGCCGACAATTCTTCACATACAATGGTGCGAAGGTGATGTGTACATATCACCCGTCGTATCTGCTCCGCAATCCCTCGGCAAAGAAGGAAGTGTGGGAAGACATGAAATTCTTTATGCTGGAACTGGGCGTTGAGGTGCAGTAGTGAGGTGTCGCGAGGTACAGCGGCCTGCCGCCTCTTCTACAGTCTGTCTTCTGCGGCCCACAGGACTCGGCGAGCCTCATCTGCCCGCAGGAAGTGCGGCCGAGGCTGGTTGCCTTCTGTTTCAGACGCGGCATCGACTGTGTGGATGGTTCGCTTCTTCGGCGGCTGGAATGCCGTTGCCGAAAAGTTCGTTGCTGCTGCAACTGGCTGCCTCGAAGTGGAAGTGGAGTCAGACGCCTTTGATGTATCAGCCGATTCAGTCGGGCGATTGAGCAGACTGCGAATGACATCGCTCCGCATCAACAGTCCGTAGACAAAGCCATCTGCATCTACGACTGGAATTGCCGTGTTGGCGCACGACCGAAACAAAGGCTGAACGGTTGCCAGATTCGCATCCAGCCGGACAGATTCCGCATGGCGGACGATGATGGATTGAATACTGACGTCCTGGGCCGGATTCGCGAGGAGGGCTCGCACGATGCTGCTTTCGCAGACGACACCGGCAAGTTTGCCGTGTTCATCGGTGACGGCCATCAAGTCGCAGTCGCTGATGATCAGCCGCTCGGCGACTTCTCGCAGGGTTGAAGTCTCAGGCACGACAAGGCCATGACGAATTCTCATCAGATCTCGAACGGAACGCTGCTGCACAGTACACCTCCTGACGCTGTTGGGAATGGCGAAAAACGCGGGGAGCGTTTTATCAGCGTCAATTCACTCGTTGAGAACATTGCCGCTGAGGTGCGGCCGGTTCGTGACGAGTGAGGAATCTGGTTTTCCCGGATTCCGTTGTAACGACGCTGTGTAAGACAACCGTATGTCTCCAAAAGGAATCTGCGTCGCCAATCCGTTACAGGCGTTACAAAGTCAGCGACTTGCCTGCTTTCACAAAGATTTTTGCAATATCAAGTCATGTTGTTCCTGTCGTATCGATTGCGATTCGCGGCCGCTGAAATGGCCATCAGCAACACCAGCGAACTTTAGTACACCGCGCATGTGCGGTTTTGGGACTAGTGCTCAGTCAAGCCAGTTCGCTCAATGCGAAGGATTTATGCCTTGCCGGTGAGTTCGGACGGGACAGAAACGGTCGGCCTGAGTAGCATAGAATGCGGCCTGAGCGATTCCGAATCTGCGAAGTTTATGGATTCCCAGGTGCCTTCCGGCAGAGACCTTTCCGTCCTTGCCGCCATTCCTTCCAATTATGAGGCTCGTGGAGCATGACGTCGCAAACATTGCAGTCGTCCGTTTGGTTCCGTTTGGTTTGCACTTTGATTCTGGCCGCTTCGTCGCACTGCGCTACAGCCGCGGAAGACAAGCCGCAGCCCGTGAAAGTGCCCGATGCGATTGCCGAGTCGCCTGTCGAAATGAAGGTGTATACCGAACCTTTGGCACACACCGCATTCAGATCGAAATGCTGCCGATTGCGGGCGGAAGTTCCCGATGGGCAGCCCGGAGACCGAAGCAAATCGACATGACGACGAAGGCCCGCAGCACGAAGTGGAAGTCTCGCCATTCTGGATGAGTAATGCGAGATCACATGGAACCAGTATGAAGTCTGAGTGACCGTGTCGATTCCTGCGCGAGCGGCCTACGGCAAGCCATCAACGCCGCGAGACAAGGTGGCCGATGCCGTGACGCGCCCGACGCCGCCCTATACGGACATGAGCTTCGGTATGGGCCGCGAGAACAACCCGGCGATCTGCATGACGCAGCATTCCGCGCGAATGTATTGCGAATGGCTGAGCGCAAAGTCAGGACGCTATTATCGCTTGCCAACAGAAGCAGAATGGGAATACGCCTGCCGCGCCGGAACAACGACGGCCTACTCATTTGGGGACGACGCTGACGAACTGGGCGAATATGCCTGGTTCGACGAAAACAGCGACGGACGATATCAGCATGTCGGAAAGAAGAAGCCGAATCCCTGGGGGTTGCACGACATGCACGGCAACGTCGCGGAATGGGTTCTGGATCAATATGTTCCCGAAGCGTATTCGCTGCAGTCTGACAAGGTCTTAACCAATCCGCTCGTCATTCCGCTCATGGAATACCCGCGCGTTGTGCGTGGCGGGGGTTGGGACGATCCGGCCGACATGCTGCGGAGTGCGGTGCGTGAAGGTACGAGCGAAGAATGGAAACAGCAGGATCCGCAGTTGCCACAGAGCATCTGGTACTTTACCGACGCACTGGGTGTTGGCCTGCGTGTCGTCCGACCATTCATGACGCCGGATGAAGAAGCTCGAGCAGCCAAATGGGACAAGAGTGAACCGCCTCAGAAGGACCCGGAAGAAGTTCTGTCGAACGAGTAGCGTTCAACCGCATTTGCAGGACATCATGTTCTCCATTCGCACGGGAATCGCAAATCGTTCCCGCAGCGGAGTGATGAGATCACAATCGTCCCATGTCGGCAGAGTATGCGGATTGTGGATCGTGCAGCGCTTTGCATCGACCGGACCCGCACATCCAATTCCGATGCCGCAAAGTCCAGGGATCTTCCACTCAGCCTGCGACGCAACTTCCTCGACGGCAGCGATCATCTTCTGCAGCGCCGCCGCAAACCCGTTCGCGGGTTCCGTGGGAAAGCGAACCTGTGCCACAATCCGGCCGTCGCCATTGACTGCCGCCACGGCAATCTTGGTGCCTCCGATATCGATGCCGATGGCCTTCATTCGCGAGTTGCTCCCGTTGTCGTTCAACGCGTCGACAATCCGTCCGGCGCAGAGCATTGCCGCGCGTTCATGCTATCATATGCCTCGATAAAATTTCATACAGCCTGGATCTGCGCAAAAGCCAGGTGAACAGTGAGGCCACAATGAACCGCCGTAATTTCCTGCAAGCGACCGTTGCCGCATTCGCTGCGAGCGCGTCCACTGTAATATTCGCCCGAGAAAAAGTGCTGACGAAAATTCTGCTGCGTTCGTCATGGCAGACGGTCAATATCGGCGATATCGCGCATACACCGGGTATGCTGGCGTTACTGGAAAAGCATCGTCCCGATGCCGGAGTTCCCTCGGTGCTCGTCCGCCAACCTACGGATACCCGCAAGGGTCAGATGTGGTATGACCTGAAAATGAATGACTGGGTCTTTGAGGTTGACAATACGAGCGGTATGCAGATTGCCGAAAGACTCGTGCAGATCGGACATGATCTGAGGGCGGCCCGCGAGACCGCTGCCAATGCGAGATCATTGTCTCATGAACTGATGGCATCCATGATTGCCGCAATTCCGTGAGTCTGACGCGAGAGCAGTTTTCTTCCTGGTGCAGCCGGAATCGTTATACCGCGCGGTTGAGGATGGCACATTCATTTAACCGCGCGGGCAACGCCCCGCGTGTGGGAATCCATCCAGCGGGACGCTGCTCGCGCGGCCCGCTGGGCATGCGGTTATACAAGCCAATGCCAACCGCGTGCGGTATAGAATTCAGGACGTAGTGATCATGTGGCAACGCCCCGGAGTTCTGACGAACTCTGCTGCAGGTGTACCCTGCTGTCAGGCAATTCGACAGGGCTGCTCATTCAGGAAGCAACTCGCAGAAAATGCCGTTTTTCCTGGTTGCATGAATCGCAGACAGAACACTGCACAGGTGCTGCTGACATAGCCCGTCATTCGAGCATGACTGCTCAGACCGCTTGCGAGTCGCCGCGTTCAGGTCGAAGCAATCACTACATGCGTCGAGCGAACATAAAGATTTGCAGAAACGCAATGCGTCGCTTCCGGGAATGAGCTTCGACTGGCGCGGGCTTTGCCTTTGGCTCCTTCATGCGTTCTTCGCCGAACCGCATGAGGAAACTTAACGCTGTGAATGAATAATAGCGTGATCGCTGGACTGCGATTGCGGCTGATTGGTTGATGCCGCGCGGACCATACCTGCTTTGAGGAGCACACTGATGACAGCTGCGATTGCCCTCACCTTCAACGGGACAGTTCAGGAATTTCGCCGCTGGCAACTTTGGTTTCCGGCATTGTTTGTGATCATCGCTGCCGTGTCCGTGTATGACACGTATCTGATCATCCGCTTCAAAGAAATCATTTACATGATGGAATGCAATCCGATGGGACGCTGGTTACTGGAGATTGCAGGCGGTCAAGTCGGCGTCTTTGTACGCGTCAAACTCGCGGGCACCTTGCTCGTGTTATCGACGTTGATGTTCATGTGGAAATGGCGCGCCCATGTTGTTTCCCGTGACGACATCGATTGCATCCTATCAGACGTGTCTCATGATTTATCTGACAGCCGTGTAAGCGGCATACGGAATGAGATGAGGAATTCAGGGCGCGGTGAGTGACAATCAGCCGCCCTGCGCCTGAATGACAAAGCCCACGACCATGAGACCTCCGAATGTCAGAATGGCGAGCAGACTAAAGATCGTGCCGAGGATCGCGAAGATCTTCTTTCGGTTCGGCTGAAACAATCCGACGGCTCCCAGAATGAATGCCAGAAACTGTGCCATCCCGGCACCGATCAATGCCACTCCCAGCAGCATCGTCGTGGGATCATCGTCGCTCATGCCGGCAGGCGATTGCGACTCCATATATCCCGCCACGCCAAACAGCACAAACAGACTCAGGCCCGAAAGCATGCTCAGCACAAAGGATGGATACCGACGCCCGAATGTTTCAGTTCTGTCAACGCGGACTGCTCTGAGTAAAACGTGGCTCCGTAGGGATTATCCTGCATGGCGATCAGACTCCGAAAAATGGTTTGGGCAGCAGATCAATCTGGCATACCGTGACGTGCGGCGTGCAGTGTAGAAATTCACGAACACCAGGGAAATGCAAATTTCGTTTGATCTGAGCCATCAATTTAAGCCTGCGAAACGGCACTCGACTCAGAGAGTCAGGCTACGTGAATCGCCTCACACAGCGGCGGGTGGCCCAGCGGCGATATGTGAAAAGGGCGACCAGGGCGGCGCGGGGAAACAGAATGCGTGACCACAGACCCCGCAGTCCGGGATGATGTTCAAATTCAATGTGTTCATGCACCTCAGTGATGTCCGAGGTGATGCGGTTGAATCGATGTGTATGTTTCCAGGATTTCATCGGTCCCCGAGTCTGTGTGTCGATAAATCCTGTCCGGGTGACGTCCGAATGTTCGGCAATCCAGCGCATGGGAACCGGTCCCATCCATATCGTGAATTCACCGATGGAGCCATTCGAGAGCGGATCAAAGCGGTGAACCTGCATGATCATCAGCGGAGGAGTGAGCGCCTTCAGGATGCCGGTCCGGAAATGAAATGCCGATACGGCTTCAAGCGGTGCAGCAACAGTAAAGCGAAAATCAAAAACTGGCATACGCGATTATGCTTGTGGCCAGAAGGCTGCGAAAATCAGTCCAGTGATTAATCCGAAACAAACGCCATCGATGATATCCATCCACATCGGTCGGCGATGCGTTCCGAACCAGATGGAATTGGGCACATGCCCGAATGCATACGCCAGAATTCCTGCAGTGCCTGTGACCTGAAACACTTTCGAAAAGGTCGCCCCAGGTTCCAGTGCCAACGTTCCGAGATAGGCCACGAAAAAGCTCGTCACCAGATAAAAGACAAATGACTGCAGCAGATTGCGGCCCATGTTGACCTGCCGACTCCAGATATTCAGGGTCCCCCAGGGTCCTGACTGAATCCGCTGTTTTTTTGTCTCATCCGCCATGGCTTCTTTCGTCCTCGCCATGGGGAATATGTACTGCCCTGGTCGCAATCCCTGCGCGCGGATAAAGTCGATGACGTTGCCTTCGTCGGGAATTTCACTCCAGTCCGGCGTGTGGTGGCCGATGACGACCCACGCCAGGAAACTGGCAAAGAACACAGCAATGCTGGACAGCAGAATGGGCAACCACAATGTCGCAAGTTCACTCATCTCCAATCTCCAGTTAAGTCAGTTCTCTCACGGCTTTGGCGAGCACCGGATCGTAACCCGACGCGTCAGCGAGGGATTGGAATTTGAAGCCCTCGCTGACGCTTCGGGCAAATGTCATTTTCGACTGCCGGGATTATAACCATCCTCAAAGCAATCCTGCAGAATTTCAGCAATCTGCTTCACAGTTTCTGCAGAACTCAACAAGGCCGTGTGATGCAGTGAGATCAACCGCTCGTGGAATTGTGTCGCATTGGGCAGGTCGCCAGTGGCTCGAAAACGCTGCTTGCTGTGAATCCTGTGCAGTCCACTGAAACCCGGATCGACAGGGACTCCGGCGCGGCGCGCGGATTCACAAAACAGACTTCGCTGGCTGGCGTTCACACTCTTCGGGAGCACAAACGCAGACTTATAAAACGCCGGTTGATAGCGCTCCTCTCTCGATGCATCCGCCAGATTCATGGCCGGGCCAATGCCGCAGTTTTCCATCGCTTTCACCAGTTCCAGTAATCGCTGATGCCGAGATGCATTGCGGGCGTCCAGATGCAGCAACTGCGGCCGCAAGACGGAGGCCTGCATTTCTGACAGCGGATACGCTTCGTTGCCGCGGCACAGTGTACAATCGAATTCTCTGAGCCATCTGAGCATCTGACGTGAGGACCGCACCGCCGCGTCCGGAGGTGAGCAGCTTGCTCCCGCCAAAACTCAACGCTCCGACACTGCCAAATGTCCCCGCGCGGCGGCCTTCGAGCAGCGCCCCCGGAGCCTGACAGGCATCCTCAATCACGGCAACTCCGCGCTCCCCGGCGATGCGGCAAACTTCCCGCATCGGGACCAGATTCCCGTGAAGATGCGAAACGATGATGGCGCGCGTGCGATCTGTGATGGCCTCTGCCAACAGGTTCAAATCCGGAATGGGATAGTCGGCCACCGTATCGATCAGCACGGGCGTACAACCGGTCGTCAGCACGTTGACAAAATTTGCTTTGAAATCATATGCTGCCAGAATGACTTCATCCCCGGCCGCGACCGGAATCGCTCGCAGAGCCAGTTCGATCGCGCAGGTGCCGCTGCTGCAGAGAATCGCGTGATCCACGCCGTGATATTCACACAACGCTGCCACCAGCGTCTCACAGTGTGGCCCGTGATAACGCCCCCACGAACCATCGTCCAGCATCCGCACAAAAACGTCGCGCGTGGCGTCGTCAATGATCGGCCAGGTGGGAATATCAAGAATGAGTGATGGTTCAGTAATGTGGTTCTCAGACGAACGCAACAGGAAAGGACGCCTCCAATGAGTGGTCAGGTTACAGCAGGGACGCCGGTTTCGAAACTACGGCAGCAACATTAATTTGTGTTTATGTTGCTGAGTTGCGAGGATCGCTGGAGACCATGTTGTGATAGACTCGGGCATTCAGAAGCATCTGCGGTACTTGTTGTCCAGCATTCCGACGATCAGTGACTGTGATCCAGAAAGCCGTCTCCATGCCGCGAATCCTCATTGTTGAAGATCACCCGAATCTTCTTCGCAGCATGACACAAGCGCTTCGTGAATCAGGTTTCGATGTCATTCCGGCGGCAACACTCCAATCCGCCGCCGCTGAATTCTCCGGGGACGTAGACCTTGTGATTCTGGACCTGATGCTCCCGGATGGTAATGGGCTCGACTGGCTGGGCAGACTTCGGGCAGCTGGAAATGCCGTTTCGGTGCTGGTGCTTACCGCCAGAGATTCCATCCGCGATCGGGTCCACGGCCTCGATACGGGAGCTGATGACTATCTAATCAAGCCATTTGCCTTTGATGAGCTGCTGGCGCGCGTTCGAGCGCTCTTACGGCGTGAAACTCGATCAGACCCATCTTCACTTGCAGTCGCTGACCTGCAGATCGATCTTGTGGCTCGGAAGGTGTTCCGAGGCAATGATCTGGTTGAGCTTCAGCCACGGCAATTTGAACTGCTGGCATATCTCATGATGCATCCCGGGCAAATCGTCACGCGAGAAATGATTGCGACCAATGTCTGGAAAGAACCTTTGGCGACATGGACCAACGTGATTGAAGTTCACGTGAATCAACTGAGAAAGAAGCTGGAATCCCCTGAACGACCAGCGATACTCCATACCGTGCGTGGAAAAGGCTATCGATTGGGAGATGCGATATGAAGCACTTCTCCATTCGCTGGAAATTGACCTTGTGGTACGGGATTGCCGTCTCAGGAACTCTGTTTGCGTTCGGCATCATTCTCCTGATACTGACTCGACAACAGCTGCTCAATCGGACCGACGCTGCGCTCCGTGAAGAACTTCGTGAACTGGCTCTTGAAGTGGAAATCACTCGCAGCGAGGCCGACTTCAGGCTGTCAGCAAACAAGCGATTCTTTCATCACGACATTTATGATTTCGCTGTTGTTGATGGAAATGGCGACACGATCTTTCGGAGTTCCGGTTTGTCGGATCGCAGCGTTGCAATCATGCTGCCCGACAATTTCTCCTCCGAGATTCGCTATGAAACCCGTGACGCTTCCGAATTGGCGCCCTTTCGAATCGCGGGACTTTCGTGCGAAAGTGCCTTCGGTCGTCTCACCGTCGTTGCTGTGACTTCGCTGAAACCTTTGATGGGTGAAATGTATGCACTCCAGATGGTTATGGCGATTCTGCTTCCATTGGCGGTCGCGTCCGCGCTGGTCGGAGGATACTTCCTGGCGGATCGGGCTCTCGCGCCGGTCAATGCAATCGTGGAAATGGCGAACGCCGTCACAATCGACAGTCTGAATCGTCGGGTCGAAGTTCCCAATCCTCGTGATGAAATCGGACGGCTCGCTGCAACACTGAATTCGCTGATTGAGAGACTGGAACTGGCCGTCCAGGAGATCAAGCGGTTCACTGCAGACGCTTCTCATGAAATCCGCACACCGCTGGCGGCTCTGCGGATGGAGGCGGAACTCGCACTCCGCGCTGACCGATCTCCGGAACAGTACAAGTCTGCACTTCAGGTTGTGGTCGATGAGGCAACGCGACTTGGGCGACTTGCCGATCAGTTGTTGAGTCTTAGCCGCTATGATGCCGGCATGATCGAGTGTGTTCGGGCTCCGGTTCAGCTGGATGCGATTCTGCAGGATGTCGTTGAACAGCTGCAGCCTGTGGCAAATGATCACCGCGTGCTGCTGAAGGCTGTCAGAACACAGCCTTGTCAGGTCAATGGCGACGACGTGGGTTTACGGCAGGTCGTTTACAACGTCATTGAAAATGCGTTGAAGTATACGAACAGTGGAGGCACAGTCCTGATCCAGTGTACTACCAGGCAGGAAACGGTTGTCTGCGAAGTTGTCGACACAGGAGTGGGGATATCTGACGAACACCTGCCTCACATCTTCAACCGCTTTTACCGCATCGACTCATCGCGGCACAGTGAAAACGGAGGTGCCGGGCTTGGGCTGTCGATCGCCAGAACAATTGTACTGGCTCATGGAGGAACGATTGAGATTTGCAGTCGCCCGCATGCCGGAACAGTTGTGAGCATTTGCCTGCCCAGGGTGGATGCTCTGGATTGCTGTCTCAATGGTTGTGACGAGCAGGATTTGGGCGAACCAGGTTGTACCACTATAAACACAGAATCGGCCGCCACCAGAATGGCTTCCGGGAGATCCTGCTGAATGGACCATTTTTATCAATCCTTCTTTCGAATCACCAGAAGAATTCTTGCGGCAGGTTTGCTCATTCTTGCCGACGGGTGTCAAAAGTCGGCGTCAGAGGCCTCAAAAACAGCTCCTGTTGCACCGGCGAAAACAACACATGCGGTTTCTGAAGCCGATCTCAACATGATCGAATTGACGGAGGATGCTGTCCGACGACTCGGGCTGCAGACCGAAGTTATGAGCATGCGAGCGATGCCTCGAGTACGAGCTTATGGTGCGGAACTGATGCTTCCCGCGGGAGCGTCAATTCTTGTGTCGGCTCCGCTGGCCGGCACGCTGCAGCTTCTGGCTGAAGAAGCCTTTCCGCAAATTGGTCAGGGAGTCACCGCAGGCGAACCACTGCTGCACCTGCTGCCGATGCTGTCCCCGGAACGCGAAGTGCTGACACCGGCGGAGAGGATTCGGTTTGCCGAAGCTCAAAATGCCGTCGCCCAATCGCAGAATGATGCCGATGCGCAGGTGCAGCAGTCCATGGTGCAGGTCGAAGCGGCACAAATTGCCTTCGAGCGAGCCGCACGATTGCTCAAGGACAAATCAGGAACAGTTCGAACCGTTGATGAAGCGCAGGCGCTGTTGAAGCTGGCGGAAAAGGCACTCGAAGCCGCCAGAAACCGCAAGCAGATTGTAGACAGCATTAAACTGGATGCCGAATCCGGAACGCTCCAGCCGATGACGATCAAATCACCACTTTCCGGAATGGTACGCGCGATTCAGGTTCAACGCGGACAAATCCTTGCAGTCGGTGCACCCCTGTTCGAAGTGATGAATGACGAACGACTGTGGGTACGCGTGCCAGTGTACGTTGGCGATCTCGACGAGATTGACCCGGCAAAAAACGCACGCCTGACTCTCCTCGACGGTCGTCAGACGGATCATGATATTGATGTGAAACCCATTGCTGCGCCGCCGACGGCGATGTCATTGGCATCGACCGTTGATCTGTATTTCGAGCTGCCTAATCCTCATTCTGCATTCCGACCGGGCCAGAAAGTTGGCGCACACCTGATGCTGAAAGGTGATGCAGAGTCGATGGCGATTCCGTGGTCGTCGGTATACCACGACATTTACGGCAGTCAGTGGGTTTATGAGCAAGTGGCCGAACGCACTTTTGTCCGTCGCCGGGTCGAAGTGTTGTCGGTGACTGATGGCTGGGCTGCAATTGGTCGCGGGCCAAAGGTTGGCACGACTGTGGTGACGGCTGGCGTGGCTGAGTTGGTCGGGACTGAGTTCGGATTTGCGAAATAGCAAGGTCGTAAGCCGCAAGTTAAAAAAGGGGTCAGGAACCAATAGTGCGGAGCACCCTCTGGGCCATTTGGCTATTGGTTCCTGACCCCTTTTTTAAACAAGAACGCAGGGTGCGTGACGCGGGCCGCGCAACACTGGGGCAAGCGATTGAAAATGGTGTGTTCCGCAGGCTGCCCACCCTGCCAGAATTAAAAAAGTGCCATTGGAGTGCAAGATGAGTTGGCTGGTTGAGATCGCTCTTCGGATGCGAGTTGCCGTTCTGGCACTGTCCGTCCTGCTGGTCATTGTCGGATTCGCCTCGTCCCCGAAATGCCGCTGGATGTGTTTCCGAGGTTGCGCTTACTGTATGTGGAGGTCAAACGAAGCTCCGGGATTGTCAGCGGAAGAAGTCGAGAATCTGATTTCTTTTCCGCTGGAGAATGCGCTCATCGGCACGCCGGGACTGGAAACGATCCGATCCAAATCGGTGATGGGATTGTCCCAGATTCGGCTGTTGCTGCATCAGACGGCCGATGTGTATCGGGCTCGCCAGCTCGTTCAGGAACGGCTGGCGACCGAAGCACCGCGCCTGCCGAGCGTGGCCCGTCCACCCGTGATTCTGCAGCCTTTGTCATCCCTGAGCCGCATGATGAAGATCGGAATGTGGTCCGACAAGTTGTCTCAAAGCGACCTGACCGACCTGGCTGTCTGGACGATTCGCCCGCGATTGATGGCCATTCCCGGTGTCGCCAACGTAGCGATCTGGGGACAGCGCGACAAGCAGCTGCAGGTGCTGGTCGACCCTGAGCGGCTGCGCGCTCACCAAATCACACTGGATACAGTTTTGAAATCTGCTGCCGACGCAGTTGTGCTGGACGCCGGCGGATTCGTCGATACGCCGAATCAGCGACTTGCCGTTCGCCAGCTGTCTCCCGTGCTGACAGCCGAGGACCTGGCAGGACGGTCGTGTCTTTCGAGACGGTTCGCCTGCATCTGGGCGATGTGGCCGATGTTCGCATCGGCACTCCTCCCGCGATTGGTGACGCAATCATCAACGACGAGCCGGGGTTTCTTTTGATCGTCGAAAAGCAGCCAGCCGCAACTATGCTGGAGGTGACACGAAAGGTCGAAAGTGCCCTGGATGCATTGAAGCCAGGCCTGAAGGACGTCGAACTTGATGCCACGATCTTCCGCCCCGCCACGTTTATCGAACGCTCGATCGCAAACCTGACATCCGCTCTGGTTTCCGGTTGTGTTCTGGTGGTCATTGTTCTGATCCTGTTTCTCTACGACTGGCGCACAGCGGTCATCAGTTTGACAGCGATTCCACTGTCGCTGATGGCAACGGTGGTTGTCCTGTACTGGCTGGGGCTGACAATCAACACGATGATCATCGCCGGGCTGGTCATCGCACTTGGCGAGGTTGTCGATGATGCCATTATCGACGTGGAGAATATTGTTCGCCGCCTGAGACTCAATCGCGCCCTCGAGAAACCTCGATCCGCCTTCAATGTCGTCCTTGCGGCGTCACTGGAAGTTCGCAGTGCCGTCGTTTACGCCACGATGATCATCATTCTCGTGTTTCTGCCGGTGTTCTTCCTTGAAGGCCTGCCGGGAGCATTCTTCAGACCGCTGGCCGTTGGCTACGTGATGGCAATCCTCGCGTCACTGCTTGTCGCATTGCTTGTCACGCCTGCGATGTGCCTGCTGATCCTGCCGGGCGAAAAATCGTCCGCCAAGGAACCGCCACTCAGTCGCTGGCTGCGAAGACCTTACCGAGCGATGTTGCCGTGGTTTATCCATCGTCCAAAGTCGGCCATCAGCTTTCTGACGGTGGCTCTGGGGCTGACGCTGGTTCTGGTCAACAGCCTCGGCCAGGAGTTTCTGCCAAACTTTCAGGAAACCGACTTTCTGATGCACTTTGTGGAGAAGCCTGGAACGTCGATTGAGGCCATGGATCGAATCACGATTCTGGCCAGTCGCGAACTGCGAGCCATCCCCGGAGTGCTGAACTTTGGCAGTCACATCGGCCGCGCCGAAGTGGCCGACGAAGTTGTCGGGCCGAACTTCACAGAGCTGTGGATCAGTATTGACACTGAGGTTGACTATGCAGAAACACTGCACCGGATTCAGACGGCCGTTGATGGGTATCCGGGGCTCTATCGCGACGTACAGACCTATCTGCGTGAACGTGTGAAGGAGGTGCTGACCGGAGCCAGCTCCAGTATGGTCGTGAGGATTTACGGTCCGGACCTGGCGGTATTGCGAGACAAGGCGAAAGAAGTCTCGGCCGTCATGGCGAAAGTCGAAGGGATCAACAATCTCAAGGTCGAAGCGAATGTGTTGGTTCCTCAGATCGAGGTGCGACTACGTCCGTCAGCCGCCGAGCAATTTGGCTTGACTCCCGGTCAGGTTCGCCGGGCTGTCACGACAGTCCTGCGCGGAACCAAAGTGGGTGAAGTCTACGAAGGCCAGAAGAAACAGGACGTCGTCGTCTGGGGAAACGACAAGTCGAGGACGGATCTTGTTTCGCTGGGTGAACTGCGGATCGATACTCCGACGGGCAGTCAGGTGCCGCTGAAGGACATTGCCGATATCGCGATCGTCCCGGCTCCGAACGAGGTCAAACGCGAAGGTGGCTCACGCAGAATCGACGTGACCTGCGATGCCAAAGGCCGCGACCTTGGTTCGGTGGCTCGCGATGTGGAAGCCGCCGTCAGTGCTCTTCCGTTTGATCGAGGCTACCACCCGGAATTTCTGGGAGAGTATGCGGCTCGCCAGGCCTCACAGCATCGCCTGTTCGCGCTGGGTGGCGTTTCGTTCATTGGCATCCTGCTGATTCTCTACATGGACTTTCAGTCGGCAAAACTGACGATGATGGTTTGCGTCACGATTCCTTTTGCACTGATCGGCGGCGTGGTCGCGGCATGGATGGCCGGAGGCGTTTTGTCGCTGGGTTCACTGATTGGATTCGTGACTGTCCTTGGGATTGCAGCTCGCAACGGCATCATGCTGGTCAGTCATTACCGGCATCTGCAGCAGGTCGAAGGCGAACCATTCGGCCTCAACCTTGTCGTCCGCGGTGCTGAAGAACGGCTGATCCCGATCCTGATGACTGTATTGACCACGGCTCTGGCGCTGCTGCCGTTGGCGATCTCCGGGAACAAACCTGGACACGAAATCGAATACCCGCTGGCCGTGGTGATTGTGGGTGGATTGGTCACATCGACCTTCCTGAACCTGTTCCTGCTGCCGCCGCTGTACCTGCTCTGGGGCCACAACGCTGTTCCGCTTGTGGAAAAAAGTGAAGCTGTTCCGGCGACAACGCATTGACGTCCTTGCCGCTGTTTCTGCCTGCATGCTTCGGTCGTGACCACCGATGGAGTCCAGGATGCAATTTGATCCGCTTCGGTCGATGTGACCGACCCATTTTACCGTTGTCATGTTCGCTGCGCTGGCTGGTGTGCGCCACCGACGCGCGCAAGGGGAAAACGTCTTTCATTTCGACCTGACGCACAGAAATCAATTTTTCCTTCGCCAGTTCACGAACGTGATCATTGCCATTGGCGACATCGGCATCGAAGGCAGCGCAATCTTTGCAGGGGACAAAGCGAAACGTCACAAACAGCGGATTCTGGCGGCGGGAACGTAATCGCCAGCGGAATGCCGTTTTAAACCCATAAATCGGTTCTGACTCCGCTGGCGTCGCTGAGTCGTTCGTGCAGACCGTCATCACCGATGGCACATGAACTGGCCAAAAAGGGCTACGATGATCATCGCGTGAAAACTGCGGAGCATGTCTCAACTCCAGTTGCTGGTATCGGCAGAAATCGAAACTGTGAACTGGAACCACTCTCATCGCCCGATTGTTCGCCGACGCGGCCCTTCAATTCCTGATTCCTCATAACTTCGCCATCTGCTGGAGGAAGCAATACAACCATCGAAGGATTAAGATCGTCGTCGCTCCGCCAACTTCTGACGCCTCGTAGACGCTCCCCTATGTCCGAATTCACTCACATCCTGTCAAAGATTGAATCGGGCGATCCAGCAGCTGCAGAGCAGTTACTTCCGCTGGTTTACGATGAGCTCCGCAGGCTGGCGTCTCTGAAACTGGGTCGGGAAAAGCCTGGACAAACGCTGCAGGCGACGGCTCTGGTGCATGAGGTCTACCTGCGGCTGGTCGGCGAGGAGCATCCGCGCGCTTACAAGGATCGCTTGCATTTCTTTGCGGCTGCGGCGCAGGCCATGCGCCGCATCATCATCGACAGCGCTCGCCGCAAGCTGACCCTGAAACGGGGTGGTGGCGGCGAAATGCAGCCGCTTGACAATGTGGCCGCGCCTGAGCCCGATATAGAACTGCTGGCCCTTGACGCGGCACTGGATAAGCTGGCAGCCTCAGATCCTTTAAAGGCTCGGCTTGTGGAATTGCGATATTTCTCCGGTCTGACAGGCGATCAGGCGGCGGAGGTTCTGAATATTTCCCCAACGACGGCTGACCGCTACTGGGCATACACCCGCGCCTGGCTGCAAAATGAAGTGCGCGGACTGTGAAACAGACTTTTCGGACGTTCTTTCCGAATTCCCTGGTGCTCGTCCCGTTCGTTTTTCGCTACTGTCTGAAAAGAACCGGATTGCGTTGATCGGAGAAGAGTTATGCACGAAGAGTCGCTGTTTCACGAGATTCTGCAGAAGCCGATTGGCGAACGAGAGGCCTTTCTGGAGCAGGCCTGCGGCAGCGATGGCGAGCTGCGGAAGCGAGTTGAGGCGCGCTTGAAGCCCACGCCAATCCCGGCAGCTTCCTCAAGCGTGCGGCGAACGCACTGGATGCCACAGTCAACGCTCCGCTCGCTCCGCTCGATGACAACTGGGATGGCGAACTCCAGCCACGAACGCACGAGATCGGCAGCCGAATTGGAAGATACAAACTGCTGCAGGTACTCGGCGAGGGAGGCATGGGCACCGTTTGGGTTGCCGAACAGCAGGAACCTGTTAAACGCCGGGTCGCCTTGAAGGTCATCAAGCCCGGGATGGACACGGCGCAGGTCCTCCGCCGCTTTGAGGCCGAGCGGCAGGCTCTCGCGATGATGGATCATTCCAGTATCGCGAAAGTCTTCGAGGCCGGAACCACCGCCGAGGGACGACCGTTCTTTGTCATGGAACTGGTCAAAGGTGTTCCCATCACAAAATATTGTGACGAATTGCACTTGTCTGTTTCTGAACGGCTGGCGCTCTTCGTGCCCGTGTGCCAGGCAATCCAGCACGCCCACCAAAAAGGGATTATTCACCGCGACATAAAACCTTCCAACGTCCTGATTGCGATTCAGGACAGCAAGCCAGTCCCCAAAGTGATTGATTTTGGTGTGGCCAAGTCGCTGAACCAGTCACTCACGGAACAATCCCTGTACACAGAAATTGGCCAGATCATCGGCACTCTGGAGTACATGAGCCCCGAGCAGGCCGAGCTGAGCGCGCTCGACATTGACACGCGGGCCGACGTTTATGCTCTGGGTGTGCTGCTGTACGAACTGCTCACCGGGACAACGCCGCTGGACCGAAAACGGCTGCGGACCGCAGCCTATACCGAGATGGTACGGATCATCCGGGAGGATGATCCCCCCAAGCCGAGCACACGGCTGACGGAATCAAAGGAGACTCTTGCCAGCATGGCAGCACAGCGGCGGACGGAGCCGGCACGGCTGACCCGGGAAGTGTGTGGTGAACTTGACTGGATCACGATGAAGTGTCTGGAAAAGGACCGCATGCGCCGCTACGAGACGGCCAACGGACTCGCCCGCGACGTGGAGCGCTACCTTGCCAACGAGCCGGTGGAGGCATGCCCACCGCGTGCCGGTTACCGGTTGCGCAAGTTTGCGAACAGATACCGCGCGGCCCTTGTGACTATCGCGGCCTTCGGGGTCCTCCTGATCGCGGGTGTTGTGGTCAGCGCGTGGCTGGCGGTGAGGGCGAAAACTGCCGAGCGCCAGGCAATCATGGCGCGGGACGACAAAGAACGTGCCCGGCGGGAAGCGGTATCAGCGACGGAAGCTGAGGCGGAGCAGCATCGGAAGGCCGATCTCAATGCCGAGATCGCGCAGCAACAGACGAAGCTTGCCGAACGGCATCTTTACCTGGCACACATGAATCTGGCTCAGTCAGGCTGGGAGGACTCGGCGATTAATCAAACGGTCAGTTTGCTCGATCTCTATCGGCCGGCTGAAGGGCTGGCGAGCAGTGCAGGTGATGTCCGAGGCTTCGAATGGTATTATTGGGACCGCTGCTGCCACAGCGACCTGCTCACCTTGAATGCCCACTCTGCTGCGGTCACAAGCGTGGCTGTGAGCCCTGACGGTAGGCGGTTGGCGTCCGCGAGTGCGGACCAGACAGTCAAGGTTTCGGACGCTGTCACAGGCCAGGAATTGCTCACGCTGAAAGGGCACAGCGGGACGGTCTGGAAAGTCGCCTTCAGCCCGGATGGACAGCGTCTCGCCTCAGTAAGTTCCGATAAAACCGCAAGAGTGTGGGATGGGGTGACAGGACAGGAGTTGCTCACACTCGAAGGACATACCTCTTGGGCGCTGAGCGTGGCCTTCAGCCCGGATGGGCTGCGTCTGGCCTCGGGTGATTATGAGGGGACGATCAAATGGTGGGATGCTGTTTCGGGGAACGAACTATTTAGCCAGAAGGGGCACTACAAACAAGTCTGGACTGTTGTCTTCAGTTCGGACGGGAAACAGCTCGCTTCCGCGAGTTTCGACCCCAACATTAAAATCTGGGACAACTCCACGGGGCAGGAATTGCGCACGCTTATCGGACACACGAAACAGGTGTTAGGCCTGGCGTTCCATCCGGATGGCATGCGGCTGGCTTCGTCGAGTTATGACATGACACTCAGGCTCTGGGACGTCGCGTCGGGGCGCTCTCTGCTGACCTTTTCGGGACATTCGCATCCCGTGAACAGCCTGGCCTTCAGTCCCGATGGGACTCGATTAGTCTCGGGAGGGAATGATCAGATGGTCAAGTTATGGGATGCGGGTACCGGAGAGGAGTTGTCTACGCTCAAGGGACACACCAACGGGATCAACAGTGTGGCGTTCAGTCCTAACGGACTGCGAGTCGTATCGGCGAGCCACGATCACACGGTCAAAGTGTGGGACGCAAATTCTCGACAGGATTCGTTGTTGCTAAAAGGACACATTACCCAGCTGACAAGCGTCGCGTTCAGTGCTGACGGGAACTGGCTGGCCTCGGCCGGCGGCGAACTGACCGCCAGGATTTGGGATGCAGCTCTGGGGCTGACGGTGCACATCCTGGAAGGTCACACATCCGGAATTTCCAGCGTGGCGTTTAGCCCCGACTCGAAGCGACTGGCGACGGCCAGCGGCGATAAGACCGTCAAAATATGGGACGCGACTTCCGGGCGCAACTTGATCACACTCACTGGCAGCAACGTAGGTCTTAGGAGCGTCGCATTCAGTCCGGATGGGAATTGCGTGGCTGCATCGGGTGCCAACCCTGCGAACGAATCACCGGGCGAAATTTTCGTGTGGAATGCGAACACAGGTGAGCGAGTACTGACGATGAATGGTCACAAGTTTGGAATCTACAGTGTCGCCTTCAGCCCCGACGGAAAGCGGCTGGTCTCCGCGAGTTCTGATGGAACCATCATTCTTTGGGACGCCGCTTCCGGTGAGGAGTTACTGTCGTTCAACGGACACGCCGATGTGGTATTTGGCGTAGCGTTCAGTCCTGACAGCAAGTGGTTGGCGTCGGCAAGTCGTGACAGTACGGTCAAAATCTGGGACGTGACCTCCGGACTGGAAAAACTCAGACTGCGGGGACATGCCCACGCCGTGACCAGCGTCGCTTTCAGTCCTGATGGAAACAGGCTGGCCACCACAAGCTGGGATCACACCGTCAAGCTCTGGGATCCGGCCACAGGTCAGGAATCACTGACGCTGAAAGGCTGCGACGATGCGATGGCGAGCGTGGCGTTCAGTCCGGATGGAATGCGATTGGCATCCGCCAGCTGGGACCACACCGTCAGATTCTGGGATGCGCGGCCCTGGACGGAGGAGCTCAGGCGGGATCAGGCAGCCCTTGCCGTGTTTCGTTTCCTGAGCGATCAGCCGATTCACCAAGTTTCTATAGTCCAGAAAATTCGCGACGACCAAACGATTTCGAATGATGTGCGGGAACGAGCGATGGGTCTTGCGGAGGACTACATGAAGCGGGAAGCGTGGCGGTGGCCCGCCTATCTGACAGCTGAACGGAAGGCACGAAATCTGTTACGGAACGGATCGTTCGAGACCGAGGGCGACAATCAGGACTGGACAACCAGTTCGTGGCGAAAGAACGCGGAGGCCGCGACAATTGCTGAAGGGCTTGCTCATGAAGGAAATCGCTCTGGCTTCGTGCAGGCGGCCATTGCCGACGACGTTTTTCGCTCAGGATGTCGCCGTCCAGCCCAATACCAACTACCTCCTTTCCGGCTGGGTGAAGACCGAAGGAGTCACGCTTGTCGAAAAAATACGCACCGTGGGCGCAAACCTGTCGGTGCTGGGCGTTGCAAATGAGCACAGTCTCTCCGTAACCGGAGACAGCGAGTGGAATTACCTCGCGCTGCAATTCAATTCCGGCCCTCTGACGAAATTGCAGGCTCTTGCCCGTCTTGGATTCAATAACAGTACGTGCACAGGCAAAGCCTGGTTCGATGACCTCTGCCTCATCGAAGATCCCTGGGTTCCACCACCGTCGTCAAAATAAAAATGCGGTTCTTGTGAGCGTCAGATTCACAAGTGACCGCCCTCCCGCGGCCAGTTATCCAGTCATGTCGTACGCAGACCTGAGTTGCATAAGCGACCATGTGTCTGTTTTTTTTTCCCAAATCGGTGGTGCTGAAGCACCGAGTTTCTCGCTTGTACGAGTACAGTATCGCAGGCCTCCCGCCCCTTCACCATTTGCTTAGAGAATTCACGATGTCACTTCATTGGATGTCATTCTTCCATTCTCGCCGAAACGCCACTCCCATCGTTTCGGCCACTGCCGCACGAAATGCGTCGGGGCGGCTGCCATTCTGCTGGCCTGCCGCTTCAAGAGGGCGTGCAATAAGGCCGTCCCGAACACGATTTTCGGTGGAGCCTCTTGAGTCTCGGCAATTGCTCGCAGCCGACATGGCGCTGGGCCTGCAAAATGCACTCAGCAATTCTCAGCCGGTTGGTATGTCGCACACAGAGTTCGCGGCACCGGACTCATCGCCGGTGGTCGTTCCCGGACGGTGGATTGTCGAGTTTGATGGGTTGCCGCAACAACGGAATTCACAGCAGGCGGCCGCCGCTCAGTTGCTGTCGCGGCATGTCGGCGAGCAGTCCATGCACGTTGTGCGCAGCCTTGGTGGCAATGGCACAGTGCTGATCGAAGCGTCCCCCACACTTTCCCCGGGAGCGTTACAGGCGGCGTTGAGCCAAGTGCCGGGATTCCGCAGAGTCGAGCCTGATTTCCTGGTGGGGGTGACAGCCACGTTTCCTCCCAACGATCCGGATTTTTCAAAGCTCTACGGCCTGAACAACACCGGACAAACCAACGGCGTGTTCGACGCTGATATTGATGCTCCGGAAGCCTGGGATATCACAACGGGCAGCAGTAGTCTCGTCATGGGGATCATTGACACGGGCATCGACTATCTGCATCCCGATCTGGCAGCCAGCATCTGGGTGAATCCGGGCGAGATTGCTGCGGACGGGATCGACAACGATGGCAATGGATATGTGGACGATATTCATGGCTATGACTTCCTGAACCTGGACGCGGATCCGATGGACGACCACCGTCACGGAACGCACGTCGCCGGTACCATTGGAGCTGTGGGGAATAATGGAATCGGAGTGACAGGCGTCGCGTGGAATGTCCAGTTGATGGCTCTGAAGTTTCTGGGAGCGAATGGCACCGGGCCAATTTCGGCTGCCATTGAGGCTCTCAATTATGCAACCAGAATGCGTACAGACTTCGGAGTAAACATTCGTGCGACGAACAACAGCTGGGGCGGTGGCGGATTCACCCAGCCGATGTTAGATGCCATCACGGCCAGTGGAAATGCGGGGATGCTGTTTATCGCTGCTGCAATGAACAATGCATCGAACAACGATACAACGCCCGTCTATCCCGCCAACTACGCGTCGCCGAATGTCATCAGCGTGGCGGCGACGGACCACAACGACAATCTGGCTTCCTTTTCGGACTATGGTGCGACGACGGTCGATCTCGCGGCTCCCGGAACAATCATCCTGAGCACGACTCCAAACGGGACCTATTCGTCCTTCAGCGGGACATCGATGGCGACGCCGCACGTCACGGGAGCAGCGGCACTGGCATGGAGCCTTTTACCGAATGCGACGTATCAGGAAGTGCGGGATTCGCTGCTGGGGAGCGTGGATGCCGTCGCCAGTTTGAGCGGCAAAGTGGCCACGGGAGGTCGTCTGAATGCCAGACGAACTCTGGAGGCACTGCGTTTTCAGGTCACGCGAGCCTCCGGACTGATTGTCGATGAAACGGGCAGCAAGGCCACCTTTTCGGTCGCTCTGCGGTCGGCTCCTGTCGCTGACGTGACGATTCCCGTCAGTTCGAATGACCTGACTGAAGGCACTGTCTCGACGGCCCAGCTGAGCTTCACACCGACGAACTGGAATCAGCCGCAGATCGTGACAATCACCGGCGTCGATGACACGGCGCTCGACGGTGATGTTCTCTTCAAAATCGTCCTCGGTACCGCCAGCAGCATGGATTCAGCCTTCAATGGCATGAAACCCCAGGACGTTTCGGCAACCAACCGGGACAACGAAACGAAGTTCTATGTGGTCAACGATGCGGCCAGTGATCGAACGTATGAATACAGCCCGACCGGCAATCTGAACGAAAGTTACCCGCTGGACATCTCTAACGTCGCGCCGCGCGGCGTCGCCAGCAACGCCCAGGGCACGACCGTTTGGACTGTCGATTCAAACCGGATCGTCTACGTGTATAACACCAGTGGTGTTCGACTTGGCTCGTGGATCGCGAGTGGCTTAGTCAACGGCGCACAAATCGAAGGCATTTCCACTAGCGGCACCGACGTCTGGCTGGTCGATGCGAAAGCGGATAAAGTCTATCGCTACGCTGGTGCGGCGGCTCGCCTTTCGGGGACTCAGAGTCCGATCAGCAGTTTCGCATTGAATAGTGGCAATAAGGACCCAAAAGATCTGGTCACTGACGGAGTCTCAATCTGGGTGGTCAATGACAGTTCGACCGACAAAGTCTTTAAGTACAGAATCAGCGACAGCAAGCTTCTGGGCAGTTGGACAATCACCACACCGGGGGTATCAAGTCCCACGGGCCTTACCATCGACCCGACCAATGTGCGGCATATCTGGATTGTGGACAGTGGCACCGATCGCGTGTATCAGTACAACGACACGGCCATCTTAATCAGTAGTGGCTACAGATCCGCTTCGGCTGTCTTTGCACTCGCGAACGGTAATACGAATCCTCAGGGAATCGCCGATCCACCTCCGGCGAGTAATCTGCTTTCCTCGGCGATTCAGGCATCTGCGGGTACGGGCTCAGTCGCAACACCATTGGTTCCGCCGACGTACGCATCGCCAGTAGCCAGCCGCTCACTGTCACTGTTCCCAAACACCACTTCTGAGCTGGCGACGCAGTATCAGGCACTCAGTGCCAATTGGTCACTGAGCAATGAGCTGATGAACACTGCCAGCAAACCACTTACTTCAGGTTCAAAGAAGGCCACCGCGCAGCTGGGAGAACTCCTGGGCGAAACCAGCGCGGCTAACGTTCCGAAGTTCGCTGCTGCGGATGAGCTGGATGGAATCTTTGAAGACTGGAGTTCGGATCCACTGCAACTGCTGATTGCAGCAGGGTAAGAAACGTTTCTGTTGTGGCAGAATCGCTGAACGCCAACAGATCGTCGTCATCAGTTTGACTGAACGTCGTTACTGCAGCCGCAGTCGCGATGATGGACATTGAGTTAATGAGTTCGGCGGGATTGTCAGGCCACAAGGTCCCCAAGTCCCGCTGGCTATTTTCCTGCAATGACAGCACACCTCAGCGGACGATCAAGGCGGGAACCGTGATGCCCCGCGCGCACTGGCTGCTAAACGTGGCCGCCGCATTTCGGAGGCCAGGACCCGCTCAGATCACATTGGAAGAAACGCCTCGCTGCAACCGCGACTTCCATGAGCACCAGCGCGCTTCGGTCGCCCCAACCGAAGCGTCCAGCGTGGATTGCTCGCTGCATCAGTGTGCGCCACCGACGCGCGTCAGGGTGCATACCAAACTGCCTCCGCCTTGCCGGACCGACGCAGGTAAAATGCAGACCTGCCA